>CAZAOQ010000034.1:0-20260 GCA_964486795.1 uncultured Rhodocyclaceae bacterium | reverse complement strand
GCCATCCATTGAACCAATCTAGATGACACCGTTGGTGCCTTCCTCGTGCCGCTATTGGGCGTGCTACTGATGCTGGCCTGGGTTAACGATTTCCACAGTATTTTCTTGGTCGCCGTGATCCCGGCTTTTCTCGCCGTCGCCCTGCTCTTCTTCGGTGTGCAGGAGCCGGAGCGCCCGCAGATCGCCGGTGCGCGCCGCGTCAATCCCATACGCATGACCAACCTGCTTCCTCGCGGGACACAAACGTCCAACCGATCGCCACGGCATAGCCCAGGATGCGGGCCTGGGCGGTTTTGTGCTCGTCGGGTTTCATGAATAGGGTTTCAGGTTCAACGTGCGCTGAATTTTTTCGTGCACGACATCAGGCACGCCTGCCTTTTCTGCAAACGATCTCCATTTCGATACCGTCGCCTGTACCTCGGCAACGATTTTTGCAGCGCGTCCCCGTTTCATTGAAGCCGTTTTTGCGCAAGCGTTGAAATCATCCAACGTGAAGTTGTCGCGTTTTCCGTTCATCGTCATCTGATGGCTTGCCGTCCACGCACCCGCCGGATTAAAGCTGTAGGTCATGTCAAAAGCTGGCGACAGCGACCACTCACCGGATTGATTCATCAGGAAGGCGATATTCTTCACGTGGTCATCCTGATTGCGGGCCACGATACTAAATACCATGCGTCGAAAAAGTTGCTCGATCGCCTGCATGGGCAACCGCAGTTGCCGCATCACCAGCAGCGCCTGCTCGTAGCTATAAGCGCCTGCCATATTGAAATCGTAGTGCGCTAGGGCGCAGAGTGACTGCATGTGAAGTTTTTCGCCACCGGCAAGACGATCAAAGCGGCGCGTCATGAAATGCGACCGGCCATTCTCTTCAAACAGCCGGCATTCACTGATATCAATGCCACATTCAAGCGCCATCAGGTAATACGCATACTCGATCACCCCGTAGCCTTTCGGGTCTTCCAGTTCCTTATCTTTGTTGCCACTAACGCCGTCAAATTTCAGCAGCCAATATTCAAATCCCGTGCCGGCTTTAACTTGGCCAGACCGCACTTCATTGGTTTTTGGGTTCCATGCGATGACCGCCTTTGCCCTCGCGCCACCGGCGGATGTACCCACACGCAGAATATCCCTCAGCGCATCTTCTTTGCCTGCAGCCGCAAATGACGCCTGCAGCTTATTTCGGTGGGTCAATACCTCCGATGCAAGCTCAACCAACTGACTGACCTCAATGTGTGTTGTCTGCTTTGCCCTGGGGCCGATGGCGGGGGAAAATTCCAGCGCCCCCATGCCGCGGTCACCGGTATAACAAAGCCGCTCGACAGCGTTAAATGAATCCGCCTGCCGCCCCTGCGATGCTAGCCAGGCATCAATCAGCGCGTTGCCAAATTTGTCGGGCAACGAGTCGGCCAGCAGGCCGGGCAGCCCGAGAAAAGTCGGGCGAGAAAGCTCGGGGAAGCGGAACACGCGCCGGGAAAGCGGCATCACAATCGGTGCGACTTGAATCCCGCTTTGCGCGAATTGCGCATCGTATTCAAAGCTGGCGACTTCCTCCCCATCCTGTAGTGAGACAGCGCCGATGGTTTTACCCCACAGCCTGACTTCGGCAAGCGTGCTCATGGCTTTTCATCCCAGCGCCATGGCTTGCCAGTCGCCTTTGCGGCACGCCCACCCGAAGCCCGTTGCCGAACCTTGCCCTTTCGCTTCAACAAATCCATCGGTCTGGACCCGGACTCTGGAATCAGGCTATCCAGCCCGGATGCTGCATCCAGCACCCTCAGCACACGAACCAAGGTGGCCAACTGTGACGTGTGCCCGGCCTCCATACGCTCGAGGGTGCGCTTGGCGATGCCTGCCTGTTCGGCCGCAGCCGCCTGGGTCAGTTGCAATTCAATTCGTCGACCGGCAATACGTGCGCCCAATTCGGCCAGCACGGCGTCATCTGTGAGTAAACCGGTGATTTTCATAGTCGTAATATATTGCAAATGTGTCGCTTGAATTACTATATATCGTCAGCTATTACGATATATAGCTTAATAATATATCGCTGTCAAGTCGTAAGTTATGGCGATATAATTATATTAACCGTTATTAGTCGTAATATCTTACGATATACATTTCATTACTTAATGAGCTAACCCCGGTTGCCGTAGATGTCAGTGTAGAGATGGCAAAACCGCTCCGGCAACGCGCCCTCGGCATCAGGGTAGCGTGGGTTTAATTCCCGCAGATTGGCGGCGAGAATTCCCAGAATGTTGTGGCTCAATAAATTGATAAGGTCAGTTCGCCAACCCGACAGACCGTATTCCTTACGATCACCGTGACCTCACCACTGTCACGAACATTGCGCCAAATCGCTCGCCAGCGACTTCCTGATCTGTGCTACTTTCGCCCGTTTCGGCCACCTGCCTGCCACCATGCCACCCATGCCTTCTATGCCCACCCTGCGCCGCATACCGGCCAGCATCTGGGCGCTCGGCTTCGTCAGCCTGCTGATGGATGTTTCTTCCGAGCTGATCCATAGTCTGCTGCCGGTATTCATGGTCGCCGAACTTGGTGCCAGCGTACTGACCATTGGCCTGATCGAAGGCGCGGCAGAAGCGACGGCGCTGATCGTCAAGGTGTTCTCCGGCACGATCAGCGACTACCTCGGCAAGCGCAAGCCGCTCGCCGTGCTCGGCTACGCGCTGGGTGCAATCTCCAAGCCAATGTTCGCGCTGGCGGGTACGCCGGGCATGGTGCTCTCTGCGCGCCTGATCGACCGCGTCGGCAAAGGCATCCGCGGCGCACCGCGTGATGCGCTGGTCGCCGATCTCGTCGCGCCGGAAATGCGCGGTGCCGCCTTCGGTTTGCGTCAGTCACTCGACACCGTCGGCGCTTTCCTTGGCCCGCTATTGGGCATGCTGCTGATGCTCGCCTGGGCCAACGATTTCCACAGCATTTTCCTGGTCGCGGTGATCCCGGCTTTTCTCGCCGTTGCCCTACTCTTCTTCGGTGTGCAGGAGCCGGAGCGTCCGCAGATCGCCGGTGCGCGCCGCGTCAATCCCATACGCATGACCAACCTGCGACAACTTTCGGCTGCCTACTGGCGCGTTGTCGGCATCGGCGCGGTATTCACGCTTGCACGCTTCAGCGAGGCTTTTCTCGTGCTGCGCGCCATGCAGGGCGGCTTGCCGATCGCCTGGACGCCACTGGTACTGATCGCCATGAACGTCGTCTATGCACTGGCGGCTTATCCGTTTGGCAAGCTCGCCGACCACAAGCCCCATCGGCGACTGCTGGCCTGGGGCTTGCTGCTGCTGATCGGCGCCGACCTGTTGCTGGCGCTCGGTAACCACTGGAGTCTGGTCTGGAGCGGCCTGACGCTATGGGGCCTGCACATGGCCATGACACAAGGCCTGCTCGCGACCATGGTCGCCAACACGGCACCGACCGAACTGCGCGGCACCGCCTATGGCTTCTTCAATCTCGTCAGCGGCATCGCAATGCTCGCTGCCAGCGTCATCGCCGGCCTGCTCTGGGATCGCTACGGCGCTTCCTTCACTTTCATCGCCAGCCTGACCTTCGCCGCCCTCGCACTGGCCGCTGTGATGTGGCGCAGTCACGAGACGAACACGGCCTTGCCGGTGTAAGCTCTCGACCCAACCCTTCAGACTCCGACTCGATACTCCCGACGCCCGCCCCAGCCAATGCTCAGCTACCGCCACGCCTTCCATGCCGGCAACCATGCCGATGTCTTGAAACACCTTGTCGTCGTGCACACGCTGCACTACATGAGCCAAAAGGAAGCCCCTTACTGGTTCATCGATACCCACGCTGGCGCCGGGCAGTACACGCTCGAAGCGGGTTACGCGACCAAGCTCTCGGAATACAAGGACGGCATTGGCCGTCTCTGGTCGCGCAAGGACTTGCCCGCTGCAGTTGCCGAATATGTTGATCTCGTGCGTCGTCTCAATCCGGATGGCACCTTGCGCCACTATCCGGGTTCGCCGTGGATTGCCAATGCCCTGCTGCGTGAACACGACAAGCTCAAGCTGTTTGAGTTGCACAGCAACGACAGCCAGTTGCTCACCCAGCACTTTCGCAGTTCGGGGCGGCATGTGCAGGTTCAGGCGGCCGATGGTCTGGCCGGACTCAAGGCGCTGCTGCCACCACAGCCGCGCCGCGCCATGGTGCTGATCGATCCCTCCTACGAAATCAAGGAGGACTACCGGAGTGTCGTTCTGACATTGCAGGATTCCTTGCGGCGCTTCGCCACCGGCACCTACGCCCTCTGGTACCCGCAGCTTGCGCGCCACGAGTCACGACAATTGCCGGACAAGCTCAAGGCGCTGCCGACACGCAACTGGCTGCATGTCTCCCTTTCGATTACCTCACCGGGTGGCAAAGGCATTGGCATGGAGGGCAGCGGCATGTTCATCATTAACCCGCCCTGGACACTTGCCGCCGCGCTCGAAGAAGTGATGCCCTGGCTCGTCGAAGTACTCGGCCAGGATAGCGGGGCGCACTATCGTCTCGAACATGTCGAAACGAAATAGGAACAGCGCACCCACGCCCTGCCCTTGCGGGCGTGGCGTGGATTACGCAAGCTGCTGTGGCCCCTTCCACGCCGGAGCACCGGCGCCGGATGCCGAAGCACTGATGCGCTCGCGTTACAGTGCCTACGTGCAAGAGCGCGATGACTATCTGCTCGCCACCTGGCATCCGACGACTCGCCCGGCACAACTCGATCTGAAAGAGGACAGTGAAGGCGGCGCGACAAGCCAATGGCTCGGACTGGAAGTACGCCGCCATGAGCAGACCGATGCTGACCATGCCATGGTCGAATTCGTTGCCCGCTACCGGGTCAATGGCCACGGTGGGCCCGCTCAGCGCCTGCACGAAATCAGCAGTTTCATTCGGGAAGACGGGCGCTGGTATTACCTGCAGGCCGTAAATGACTCGAATTAGCCACAAATGAATCGCCATCAGCGGCTGAGTGTCGTGTAGAATTCGGCCCCTGCATTGGTGTGATTCGATGCATTTGCGCTCCGCAAACCCTTTAGCGTTGAAGCCCTCCCGCCCTCTGGTGTCGTTACACGGACACCCTCCCGGCGCAAAGCTTTTGTGCCGGAATCTCCAGCTTCTTTCTGAAGTTCTGTTTTTTCGTCGGTTGGCGTAGCACCCTAGACCTGGACCACAGGCAACCCGCATGCGCATTGTTATGTGCGCCTGCGTACTGCCTTCGTGCCAACTTTTTGACGAAAGTATTGCAATGAACTTTTCTGAACTTAATCTCCACCCCGCTCTCCTCAAAGCCATCACCGACTCCGGCTACACCGAGGCCACCACGGTCCAGCAGCAGGCGATCCCCGTCGCACTCGAAGGCCGCGACCTGATGGTTTCCTCGCAAACCGGCTCAGGCAAGACCGCCGCCTTCATGCTGCCGGCACTCCATCGCCTCGCCGATGCCACCAAGCCGGGCGGCAAGACCCCGAACCAGATGCGCCAATCCGCAACGGCACAAGGCCACGGCCATCGCCCGCGCTTTCAGCCGGCACAGCCGAAGGTGCTGGTACTGACCCCGACACGCGAACTGGCGCTGCAAGTGACTGCTGCAACCGAGAAATACGGCGCCCAGCTGCGCTCCATCCACGCCGTCGCTATTCTCGGCGGCATGCCCTACCCCAAGCAGATGCAGTTGCTGGCACGCAACCCGCAGATCCTCGTCGCCACGCCGGGCCGTCTGATCGACCACATGGAGTCGGGCAAGATCGACTTCTCCCAACTCGAAATGCTCGTCCTCGACGAAGCCGACCGCATGCTCGACATGGGCTTCATCGACGACATCGAACGCATCGTCGCCGCCACGCCGGCCTCGCGCCAGACGCTGCTGTTCTCGGCCACGCTTGACGGCATGGTTGGTCAGATGGCGCAACGCATCACGCGCAACCCACTCATCATCAACGTTGCCGGCTCCAGTTCAAAACACGAGAACATCGAACAGCGCATGCACTTCGTCGACGACCTGGCACACAAGAATCGCCTGCTCGACTTCCTGCTGCGCGACGCCACCATCGACCAGTGCGTCGTATTCACCGCCACCAAGCGCGATGCAGACGTCATTGCTGAGCGCCTCAATATGGCAGGCTTCGCCGCCGCTGCACTGCATGGCGACATGCATCAAGGTGCCCGCAACCGCACGCTGCGTGCAGTGCGCACCGGTGATGTGCGCATCCTCGTGGCAACCGACGTCGCGGCACGCGGCATCGACGTGCCGACGATTTCACACGTCATCAACTACGATCTGCCGAAGAACCCCGAAGACTACGTGCACCGCATCGGCCGCACGGGTCGTGCCGGTCGCAATGGTCAGGCAGTGTCGCTTGTGAACCACGCTGAAAACTTCAACGTGCGCAACATCGAGCGCTTCACCAAACAGCAAATCCCAATCGAGACCGTCGCTGGTCACGAGCCGAAGCGTACTGCACCGACAAGCTTCAACAAGCCGCGCAAGAGCGGCCCCTGGAGCGGCAAGCCGAGCGGCGGCCCCGGCGGCGGTCGCAGCGGCAGCGATACTCGCTACGGCAAGCCCGCTGGTGCAGGCACAGGAGCGGGCAAGACGCACAAGGTTGGCGGCTACTCGCGCGATGCGGCACCGCATGGCAGCGACAATCAGCAGCGCCGCAGCGCCGGACAGCGTCACCAGTTCAGCGGACGTTAAGCGTTAAGAGTTAAGCGTTAAATCTCAAGACTCAACACGTAGCAGTAGGTACTGAGGGCAGACGAGTGCATCACTCGACTGCCCTCGGCATTTGGCTCATCCCTTCAAGCGCAGCGGTGTGACATCCAGTCGCGTCGACTCGTCGCCGAGCCAGATCTGACCATCCTGGATCATGCTGTTGAGACGCATGGTGCGCTTGCATAACGCGGCAAGCTGTTCGCCGGTTTCGCTGGGCAAGCAAAGCACCGTCAGATGATCGAAGCGGCTGAGTGCTCCGGCATTTTGCTGCCACCAGATATCCGCACCGCGACCGCCAAAGGTCAGAACCACCACCTGCGCTGAACGATTGCAGGCCTTGCGCACGCGCTTCTCATCCGGAAGACCGACGTCAATCCACAGATCGATGGCTCCGGTCAGATCCTTGCGCCAGAGATCCGGCTCGTCCTCGGTGCTGATTCCTTTGCCGAAACCCAGCATCTCATCTGCATAAAGTGTGAAAGCCAGGATGCGCACCATCATGCGCTCCTCGGTTTCCGATGGATGACGGGCGATGGTCAGCGCATGGTCATGGTAGTAATGCCGATCCATGTCGGAAATTTGCAGATCAGCCTTGAAAATTGTCGCCTTGAGCGCCATATCGGAACCAGTCGTGTCACGGTAAAAAGTGGCGCATGTTAGCAGACATGTGCGGCTGCCGCTGCGCTCTGGTATCCTCTCTGTCTTTCCAGTCACTGCCGGAAACCCTTGTAATGACGCGGGTTTTCGGCCATTTCCGTCTTAATTTGAAAGGCCGTCATGTCTCACGATCACACCACCACACCGGAAGATCCGCGCAGCTTCAAGAACGAATTCATGCAGATCCTGAACACGCTGGCCGTCCCGATGTTCCATGAGTTCGCTTCCGACGCACGCGGCAACAGCTTCTCTGCCGATAAAGAAGAGGGCATTGACGCCAACGGCAATCCTTACGCCTCGGTCCGCTTCAACCTTGACCGCATCTCAAAGCTCAATATCGATCCCGATAACGAGTGCGAGTTCGTCATCAAAGGTCTGCTCGACGAAGAGAAGATCGAGCTCCACGCGGTATACGACAAGCGCTCGGGCAAGGCGGAGGCGTATTACGAGAAGGTGGATATCCAGAAGATCAATCAGGTTGAACTCGAGGACCAGCTGACCGACTTCCTCGCCGCAGCCATGGCCGTGCGCCGCGACCAGCCGATTCCTCCGCGCAAGCGTGACCAGAAGAGCATTCCAGCTACTGTGGCACCTGCAGCTCCGGTCCCCGCAGCGCCCATTCCTATCGTCTGGAAGAAACGCGAAAGCAAGTAAGCGGTAGCGGTGCAGCGAGAGCGCTCTCGAGAGCGCACACTGCCGGGTTGTCACGTCACCGCACAGGTGACGTGACCGGATTCATCCCCGGCTTTCCGCGAGGATCTTGATCAGGAGCGGCTTGATCACTTCCGGCACGAAAGGCTTGTCACAGATGCCGGAAACACCGAATTCCTCCATCCCAGCAAGGCGGCTCTTACTCTGCTCGCTAGTAATCATCAGGATGGGTACGGAGTTCTGCCAGCTTTTGCCACGAATGTGTTTGACCAGCGCCTCTCCGTCCATCTCCGGCATGTTGTAGTCGGTGATGACGAGATCAACCAGCGTGCTCTCCATGATGTGAGTCGCCTCGACACCGTTCTGTGCCTCAATGAATTTCTTGATACCGAGATTCTCGAAGACATGACGCACATAGTTACGCGAAGTCTTGCTGTCGTCGACGATCAATACGGTCAGATCCTCGAGCTCGACGTGTTCACTGATGATGCTGTCATCGGTCATCAAGTAATCCAGCGTCGTCGACAGGATAATCTTGAGCTGTTTTTCAGAAAACGGTTTGGGAAGGATGCCGCAGGCACCCGACTGGCGCACCGGCTCCAACACTTGTGGACGCGTTTCGCTGGAAATCAGAATAAAGGCAACGTCGGCAAACTGCGGATCATCCCGCATCGCATAAACCAGTTCGGTACCCGACATGTCGGGTAAATACAGCGCACTGATGACCACACTGGGTCGGGCGGTCTTCATTTCAGCGAGCACTGCCAGTGCGGTATTGAATACCTTGATGCGTGCAATACCTACCGATTTCAATTCGCCGCAAATGAACTTGGCCTGAACCGGGGACGGCTCAACCAAATAGACCGAAAGCGTATTGACCAAGGAAAGTTTACCCACATCAAGCTCCATCACCGATTAAGCGGTTTTATATACCCGGTCGATTCTAGAACGTATCGAGGTTTCAGGGAACGTTGTTCTGTCCAAAAACCGGTATTTCCATCACACGCCTGCTGATTCAAGGTTAACGCTGCGATGACGCGCCAGATGTCTTGGTGTCCAGGCAAGCGGCAACTTGTGCACGAAATGGTAGCGGGCCACGTGATAGCTCGGATCGAATCCGTAGAAGTTGCGCCGCATCTCCGCGAGTTCTGCAGCGCGGTGTGCCGCAAGCGGCCGATCGATCTCGTCCATCTGGCGCCGTACGCGCTTTGCGGCCAGACGCTCGACAAAGCCCTCTTCCGCCAAACGCCCGGCGCGCCGCTGCACCTCGCTCAAAAATCCGGCGGCATCGGTGCCGAAGCAGGCATCGAGCAAGCCATCGCGCAAGGCCTGCACTGCACCAAGTGGCAGACGGTTGCGCACAAGTTCCGCCGCACGAAGCGCACCCACACGTCGTGGCAAGGTGTAGGTCCAGTATTCCGAACCATGCAGATTGCCCATATTGCGGTAATGCGGATTAAAAATCACCCCGTGCCGCGCCCAGACTTCATCGGCGGCGAGTGCCAGGAACACGCCACCGGCACCAGCGTTGCCTTGCAGCGCGGCGACCGTCAGGTGGGTATCGGTTTCGAGGATCGCCTGAACAAGATCGTTCATGGCTTCGATGTTGCGCCATGATTCGTCGGCAGGGCTATCTGCTGCCTCGATACAGTTCAGATGCAAACCGTTCGACCAGAAATCCGCCCCGCCACACAGCACAATCACTCGCGTGGGTCGCCGCAAAGCCGTCTTGTAAGCATCGAGCAGACGCACACACTGCGCGCTGCTCATCGCGCCGTTGTAGCACTCGAAATGCAGCAGGCCGACAGCACCTGCCGCGCATTCCTCGTAGCGGATCTCGCGCCACCCGCTATCCACCTCGGGTAGCCTGGCAAACGCTTCCTGAAAGGCCAGGCTGGCTGGCAGCTTGAACGGATGCGTCCATGCGGGACGCCGCACATGGCCGATACGCACAGCACCATCCACGGTCGCGCGCACGAGCCCACCATCGGCATCGCGGCCGAGCACCGTGCCGGGCTGCCCCCGACAGGCTGGCGCAGGTCGGGCGTCGTGAAGATGACATGTCGAGCCGAACAACTCATCACGTACACCCGGCGCACCGTCCGCCGCATGAATCTTGCGTAACACCATTGCCATGTCGTCACGCTGCCAGTCGATGGCGCGTTGCGCCTGAGGCAGCAAGGGCTGCAAGCAACCTGGTGCTTCGTCGCGTGCCATCAGCTCACGCAAAGGCAAGGGCCGAAACGATCGAGTGTCGCCCGCCGCATAACGTCCGACGGATTCGAGAACCGCGTTGACTGCAGCCTCGGTGATTTCGTTGCGATAGAGGCTGGACTTGCTCGCTGCGCGCATCGGAAAGGTTTGGCTGGCCCAGACGTCGCCAGCATCCATTTCGTCATTCGCCTGCAACACCGTCACGCCCCACTCCGCTTTGCCGTTCATGATCGCCCAGTCGAGTGCCGATGGCCCGCGATCACCGATGACACCCGGATGCACAATGAAGCAGACGTGACCCGTCCAGATCGTGGCCGGAATGGCGCGGCGCAGATAAGGCGCAATGATCAGATCGGGCGCAAACAACGCCACAGCCTCCTCCGCCACACTGTCGGAAATGTCGAACTCGACCGAGACTTCATGGCCGAGCGCGCGCAGTTCGACGAACAGTCGCTGCGTCAGGCTGTTGAAGCTATGCGTAAGAAAGAGGATGCGCATGTCCGCTCAGCAAATCCGCGGCAGCTGCTCGCCACTGAGCCAGTCGACGATGCGCCGGCCACCGAGTCGCGTCTTCATCTGCACGAAGCAGCGCGCATCTTCTTGCACGTAGCCGATGATGGCTGCATCGTGGCCAAGCGGATGCAGCCGCAGCGCAGCAAGCGAACGCTCGGCATCTGTTGCGGCGCAGATCGCCACCAGCTTGCCTTCATTGGCGACATGGAGCGGATCGAGGCCAAGGAACTCGCAGGCCGCAGCGACTACCGGCTTGAGTGGAATCGCCGTCTCGTCGAGCAGCATGCCGACTTGCGACTGCTGCGCAATCTCGTTGAGCGCTGCTGCCAAACCGCCGCGCGTCGGATCGCGCAAGCAGCGCAGATCCGCCCCACTCGCCAGCAGTGCTGCGACAAGCTCGTGCAGCGCGGCGCTGTCGGAAACGATGGGCGCGTCGAATGCCAGATTCTCGCGCTGGCTCATGATCGCCATGCCATGTTCGCCGACGCCGCCGGAGACGAGAACCGCGTCGCCCGGCTGCGCGCGCTCGCCGCCCAGTGCAATGCCCTCAGCCAGCCAGCCAACGCCCGTCGTCGTGATGAACAGCCCGTCACCCTTGCCGCGCTCGACGACTTTGGTATCGCCCGTCACCACCGTCACCCCGGCCGCCCGCGCTGCCGCACCCATCGAATCGGCAATGCGCTTGAGATCAGCAAGCGGCAGGCCCTCTTCGAGAATGAAGCTTGCCGCCAGATACAGCGGCCGCGCACCCATCATGGCAACGTCATTGACTGTGCCATACACCGCGAGACTGCCGATATCGCCGCCTGGAAAGAACAGCGGCGACACCACGTGCGCATCGGTCGCCATCACCAGTCGCCCACTTCCCTTTTCCATGGTAAGTACCGCGCCATCGTTGCCTTGGCGCAGCACCTCGTTGTCGAAGGCCGGCAAAAATATCTCGTCGATCAATTGCGCCATCGCCCGCCCGCCACCGCCATGACTCATCTCGACGCGGCCATTTTTCATATCGAGGGGACGGACATACGCCTTGCGTCCTAATCCTGATGTCATGTCGATTTCGTCTCCTCATTTTCCTGCTTGTAACGTCCATAGGTGTAATGCGCCGCGCAGGCGCCTTCGCTGGACACCATGCACGACCCCAGCGGATTCTCGGGCGTACACACCGTACCAAAGATGCGGCAATCCTGCGGCCGCTTGACGCCACGCAGGATGGCGCCACACTCGCAGGCCTTGTGATCGGGCACGGGGCGATATTCCAGGCCGTAACGGCGCTCGGCGTCGAATTCAGCGAACTCGGTGCGGATGCGCAGCGCCGAATACGGCACCTCACCGAGACCGCGCCATTCAAAACTGCGGCGCAGCTCGAAGACCTCGGCCACCCGGTTTTGTGCCTTGAGGTTGCCTTCACGCGTCACAGCACGTGTGAACTCATTCTCGACCCGACATTCCCCGGCGTTGATTTGACGCACCAGCATCAGGACCGCTTGCATCACATCAAGCGGCTCGAACCCGGCAATCACCACGGGCTTGCGATATTCCTCGGCAAAATATTCATAAGGCCGGCTGCCGATCACCGTGCTGACATGCGCCGGGCCGACGAAGCCGTCGATCGGCACGCTCCCGCAGTCAAGATCACGCACCTGCGGCGCTTCAAGGATGTGCGTGATCGCCGCCGGCGTCAGGACATGGTTGCACAGCACGCTGAAGTTTTTCAGTGCCTCGGCGCGTGCCTGAAGAATCACCAGTGCTGTCGGTGGCGTCGTTGTCTCGAAGCCGATGGCGAAGAAGACCACCTCGCGCTGCGGGTTCTCACGCGCAATGCGCAAGGCATCGGCCGCCGAATACACCATGCGCACATCACCACCGGCCGCGCGCGCCTTGAGCAGCGAACGCCCGCCCGAGGCCGGGACACGCAAGGGATCACCATAGCTGCAAAGGATCACACCGCGCTCGACGGCGAGTTGGATGGCATGGTCGATGCGCCCGACCGGCAGCACGCAAACGGGGCAACCGGGCCCGTGGATCATGCGCACATTGGCCGGCAGCAGATCGTTCACGCCGTAGCGCGCGATAGCGTGCGTGTGGCCACCGCAGAATTCCATCAAGTGGTAGCGCCGCCCCGGCTCGACCGCCCGCGCGATGGCGGCGGCCAGCCCGCGGGCCAATTCGCCGTCGCGAAACTCGTCGACAAACTTCAACGAGGCACCTCGCCAGGATCAAGTATCCATGCGGTTCTTCGGGCCGCATGCCCGGAGAACAAGCATCCATGCGCCTTTCCGGGCAGCCACCTGTACGAATTCATTCCTGCGCCTCCCGTCCCATTTCTGCGAACAGCGCCAGTGTGCGCGCCGCCTCCTCTGCATCGAGCCGGGTCAGCGCGTAGCCAACATGGACGATGACGTAGTCGCCCACCGCCACTTCGTCGAGCAGCGCCAGCGAAATCTCCTTCCGCACGCCATCGAGATCGACCACGCCGAGGTCATTGTCACGCTTCTCGATCAAGCGCGCCGGCAAAGCCAGACACATTTCAATTCTCCAGTATCGTGATATCCCACGGTTTCGCTTTCATCCGCGGGGAAAGTACTTTAAAGAGACGCCAAGCGCGCCACCCACGCCTGGCCCAAACTCAGGCCACCATCGTTCGGCGGCATTTGCCGCGCCAGCAGAACGCGCAAGCCTTGGCGTGCCAATAATTCCGCCAGTTGCCGCACCAGCACTCCGTTCAGAAAGCAGCCGCCGCCGCAGGCCACGGTCGTGATCCCCGAGCGCCGCGCTGCCCGCCCGGCCCAATCGGCCAACCCGGCCGCCAGCGTTGCATGAAACACGGCCGCGCCAAATGCCGGCTCCCGGCAATCGGCGAGCATGCCATACAAAGGCCGCAGGTCAAGCCTGTTGTGATCATCGATGCGCCAGCCCTGCGCCATCGACGCGACGTCGCCATGTCGTTGAGCCAGGCTTTCTAGCCATAAAGCCGCCTCGCCTTCGTAGCGGTTATAGCGACAGACATTCAGCAACGCCGCCGCCGCATCGAAGACGCGACCGGCACTGGAGGTCGACGGCACCAGCGGCCCCTCGCCACGCGCGAGCAGCCCTGCCACGGTCGCTGCCGCAGCCGCCGGAACATCGGAATAACGCTGCACGATCTCGTCGCCCCGACCGATGGCCTGCAAGGCCGCCGCCGCCATACGCCACGGTTCGCGCGCCGCGCGGTCACCACCGGGCATGAGCAGCGGCAAGGCATGACCGAGGCGCTCGCATGCGGCACCCTCGACACGCAGCAACTCGCCGCCCCACGCCGTGCCGTCGCGACCTTCACGATCTTCGCCGAGGCCGACACCATCAAGTGCGAGGCCGATTACCGACTCCTTGTAGCCATGCTCGGCCAGTACAGCAGCGATATGGGCGTGGTGATGCTGCACGGGCAGCCGTGCCACACCGGCCTTCACCGCGAATTCCGCAGCGAAGCGCGTGCTGTGGAAATCCGGATGCAGATCGTGCGCGACAATCTCCGGCTGCACATCGAGAAGGTCGAGCAGACGTGTCACGGTTTCCTCAAGGAAGGCGCAACTGGCCGCGTTGTCGAGCGCGCCGATGTGCGCCGACACGAAGGACTCATTGCCGCGTGTGACACAGATCGTGTTCTTGAGATAGCCGCCGAGTGCCAGCACGCTCGGCCCGTCGTGGGCAAGCCGAATCGCACGCGGCACCCAGCCGCGCGCACGGCGCACGAAACACACGCCATCTGCCGCAGGACGCAGCACGCTGTCGTCGCAGCGCGCGACGATGGCACGGTCATGCGTGAGGAAAACGTCGGCGCTACCCTGCAATTCATCCATGACTTGTGCATCATCGGCCAGCAGCGGCTCACCGCCCGGATTGGCCGAGGTGCAGACCAGCGCCATAGTCTGCGCATTCTTTAACCAGGTGATGCCTGCCGGTCGCCCCACCGCTTCGTGGAACAGCAGGTAGTGCAGCGGTGATGCCGGCAATAACACGCCCAGCCAGGCGAGATCAGGGGCGACACCAGTGAGCAGCTCAACAGCATCGTCGCGCTTTCTGAGCAGCACAATGGGCCGCTCGATGGACTCGAGCAAGGCGGCATCATTCGGATCGACCTCGACGAATTCACGTGCTGATGCGACATTCGCCACCATCACCGCGAGCGGCTTGGCGTCGCGTCCCTTGACGACACGCAACCGCGCCACCGCTGCCGCATTGCGTGCGTCGCAAAGGAGCTGATAACCGCCGACGCCTTTCAAGGCGACGATCTCGCCGCGTCGCAGCCGCACCAATACTGCTGCCAGCGGATCGTCGGCCGTCACGGCCACATTGCGTTCTTCTCGCAGCGACAGGCGCGGCCCGCACTGCGGACAACAATTGCCTTCGGCGTGGAAGCGCCGGTCTGCCGGATCGTCATACTCCCGTGCGCAATCCGCACACAAGGAAAATTCTGCAAGGCTGGTCCACGCACGGTCATAGGGCAAGAATTTCGTCACGCTGTAACGCGGCCCGCACTGCGTGCAGTTAATGAAAGCATGGCGCCAGCGGCGATGATTCGGATCGAACAGTTCTGCAAGACAGTCGGCGCACGGCGCGACATCGGGGCCGGGTAGCGTGGCCGTCGGCCCGGCTCCACTGTCGAGAATGACAAAATCCGCGAGTCCTGTAGCCACGCCCTCTTCAACGAGCAAGCTATCGACACATGCCAGTCTGGGTGCTTCATCACGCAAGCGTTCAGCAAAACGCATCAGCGCATCAACGCCACCCTCTGCATGGATCTCGACGCCACGGCCGTCGTTCCTCACCCAGCCCGTCAGCTGCAACTCATGCGCCAACCGCCAGACAAACGGTCGAAATCCAACGCCCTGGACAAGGCCAGAAGCCCTGAAATATCGGGCAATCACGGTCATGGAAGATCAGACAGGACTGAAACGCAAGACATCAAGCGAGGATGAAGCCGTGGCATTCCGCAAATCGGCAGTGCAGCGATCAGGCGGGTACGCCGCGCCGCTGCTCGATCCAATCCAGCCACGCCGCCATTCCCTCGCCGCTACGTGCAGAGACACGAATCACGACGATATCGGGATTGACGCGCTGTGCGTGGGCAATGGCCTGGTCAACATCGAAGTCGACATACGGCAGCAGGTCACATTTATTGAGCAGCATCAGGCGTGCGGCGCGAAACATGTCCGGGTACTTGAGCGGCTTGTCCTCGCCTTCGGTGACCGAGAGAATCACCACCTTGGCGGCTTCACCGAGATCGAAAGCGGCGGGGCAGACGAGGTTGCCGACATTCTCGATCATCAGCAGGCTGTTCTCCTGCGGCGCCAGCTCTTCCAGCGCATGGGCGACCATCCGGGCTTCAAGATGACAACCCTTGCCGGTGTTGATCTGCACGGCCGGTGCGCCCGCGGCACGAATGCGTTCGGCATCCTGACTGGTCTGCTGGTCGCCTTCGATCACAGCGATCGGCAGCCGCCCCTGCAGTAGAGCGATGGTCTTCACCAGCAATGCGGTTTTCCCCGAGCCGGGGCTGGATACCAGATTCAGGGCAAGGATGCCGCGCCGCACGAACCAGCTGCGATTATCTGCGGCGTAGGCATCGTTCTTCGCAAGGATGTCCTGCTCGATACGCACCATGCGTGATGCATGGTGAGCCTCGTTGTCGGCCTCCACGTTGGCGTTGGCGTCGGCGTCGGTATGCGCGTGGCGCTGGCTCGGCGCATCATTGATCGGCTTGCGTGGCTTGTACGCGTGGCCGCGTGCCGGTGCTCTGCCTTCGATCTTCGCTTCACCGTCCCCACATCCGCAAGTCCCGCACATTTTTATCACCTTCTGCTGCAGCTATAGATCCTGCCGATCCTGGATTGTGGCACTTGAATCAGCTCACGCTTTGTCGCCAAAGGGAGAGATGCTACGCATCCCCACTTGCGCGACTCAGTGATTCGGGAAGTCTGGCGGTGTTGGAGCTACCTTGTCCCAGCCGCTCGGGCACTCCTTGATATACGGATAGTAACCGGCCGGCTTCCTGCAGACGTACCACCATTGTGCACCCGACGCACCAGGTCCATACTGAACATTGGAACCTGAAACGGCGAGCGGAGGGGGCGGCAGGGTCGTCTGCGGCATGACGTAGACGGGCGCTTCGATCTGCTGAACCGATGGCAATGCGTAGGACTGAACCACCGGCGCCTGGGGTACGTAATACACCGGCACCGGCGGAACGGGCGGCGCATAAACGACTTGCGGCTCGTAATACACGGTGCGCGGCTGCAAGGCTGAATAAAGTAGCGTCGCGCCGACGATCACCCCGAGCGGACCCCAGAAATTATGACCGCCACGTGCATAGTTGTAGCCATATGAGGGGTAGGCCTGCCTATGGCCATAGCCACGTCCACCACCACGATCTGCCCATACCGGTGAGGCACATAGAGTGGCGCCTACCAAGAGCGCCAGAGCCACTGGTTTCATTTTCATGTTCTGTTCCTTCTCATTGAAGGTTGCCGTATCTGCCACAAGCGCCCGAGCGACCGAGCGACCGAGCGATTATTCCAGCGTAATCCGGCTGCGCACTCTCAAATACTCTCCCGGGGGCGACCGCATCGTCGTCGTGTAGAGCTTGCCCTTGTAATCGTAGGTGACCTGATAGCCGGATGGCGGACCGGCCTCATACACCGTGTTGCACTGCTGTTGAGTCGTCGTCACCGGACCGGATGCCATGTTGCCTCCGACCATCGAGCCACCGATGGCTCCGGCCACCGTCGCGGCATCCCGGCCATGGCCGCCGCCGAATCGCGACCCCACGACTGCCCCGATGACGCCGCCTGCGATAGCTGCGCCGACATTGCTGCCCGATTCGCGTTCGCGCGTCATGGTGACTGGTGTGCACACCTGACGTGGAATTTGCTGTCCCGCTATCGGTGAATAGTTCAGCACCCGCGCGAACTCGGTCGTATCCTGGATGACCGCAGTCTGTGCTTCGGCACCGGCCGAAAGCATGATCAGACAAGACATGGCCACAAGAGATTTATTTTTCATCGCATTTCACCTGAATGATGGGTTGTTCAATGATAGCAAACGGATATCACGGGCATGCTCACAGTGTCGTTTCCCGCACTCGAACTGGCAGTATGCATCCGCTTAACGTCCTGCTGGGTCAATCGGCATACCCGGCTTTGTAAGTGTTTGTTGCGCAGCCTCTAAGGCAACCGCAACGGTCGCCGCAACAGGCTTGAGCAATACTAGCTTCAAATGTTCTTGTTCCACGGGACGCAAGGTGAATTGCCGATAATTCACCAAGCCACGTTGCGGGTGGTTGAAGCCGCGCATGCCGCCCTGTCGCTCAAGCACATCATGCTGCTTCCAGAAGCGAGAGAACTCCGGGCTGTCCTGAACCAGTTCACCGACGAGGCGCTGCAATGCGGGTTCCTCCAACCGGCTCCGGCAATCTGCACGGAATTCAGCGCAAATTCGTCGTGCCCGTGATTCCCAATCGACGACAAAGCCACGCGCAAACGGCAGAAGAAACACGAATCGCAGCAAGTTGGGTGGCGGCACACCATCGCCGAAGGGCTGGTCAAGCCAGCCACTGAACAACTCGGCGGCCTCGTCATTCCAGCCCAGCACATCCCAGTAACGGCCCATGACATAGGCCGGAAACTGAAAATCATTGAGCAATTCGACCAGTGCCTCCGGCGCCTTGTCATCCTCAATGGCAGCAGCATGGGGGTCGTGTCGCCCCGCCATTTCAAACAAATAGGCACGCTCTGTCGCGGTCAGACGAATCGCCTGCGCCAGACGATCGAGAACGTCTGGCGACACCTTGACGTCGCGACCTTGCTCGATCCATGTGTACCATGTCGGGCTAATCGCGGCGAGTTGCGCGACCTCCTCGCGACGTAAGCCCTGTGTTCTACGCCGGCTCCCCGACGGAAATCCAAAAGCCTCCGGCACACAGCGTTGACGCAATGCCTGAAGAAATTCGCCCAGCTCCTTGCGACGAGTATCCATGCTCCACCCTTAACCTTGCCAGCCAAAGCTAATCTAATGGCTGTTATTCGTTGTACTAGTATAACCGCTAGTCTTGTTCCGGTATCAAGGAGGAATTACCATGCGCTCCGATAGTCGCTCACCGACCGATTCCGGTCAGAATGTTTTACTTCAATAAATTGATATAATTTATTGTTTTAACTAGCTAAAGGATTTAAAATGTCTGGCAAGACACTTTACGACAAGCTGTGGGACTCCCACCTGGTCCGCGAAGAAGCGGATGGAACCTGCCTGATCTACATCGACCGCCACTTGGTGCATGAAGTCACCAGTCCACAGGCCTTCGAGGGCTTGCGTCTGACAGGCCGCAAGGCGTGGCGCAGCACATCCATCGTCGCCAACCCGGACCACAACACGCCGACCGACCATTGGGAACGCGGCATCGAAGAGCCTGTTGCCCGGCTTCAGGTGGAAACGCTCGATGCCAATATGAAGGAGTTCGGCTCGCTGCTCTACTTTCCGTTCAAGCACGAGAATCAGGGCATCATTCATGTAATCGGCCCAGAAAACGGCACCACCCTGCCCGGCATGACGGTCGTTTGTGGTGACAGCCACACCTCAACGCACGGCGCCTTTGCCGCCCTCGCCCACGGCATCGGCACCTCTGAAGTCGAGCACGTCCTGGCCACACAAACACTGATCGCCAAGAAATCGCTGCGCATGCTGGTCAAGATTGACGGCCAGCTCGGCAAGGGTGTCACCGCCAAGGATGCCGCACTGGCCGTAATCGGCAAGATCGGCACCGCCGGCGGAACGGGCTATGCCATCGAATTCGGCGGCGAAGTGATGCGCAACCTGTCCATGGAAGGCCGCATGACGGTCTGCAATATGGCCATCGAAGCCGGCGCCCGTGCCGGCCTGGTGGCCGCCGACGACAAGACCATTGCCTATCTCAAGGGCCGCCAGTACGCGCCCAAGGGTGCCGACTGGGACAAGGCAGTCGACTACTGGAATACGCTGCATTCGGATGCCGACGCTAAGTTCGATGCGGTGATCGAGATCAACGGTGCCGACATCGCGCCGCAAGTCACCTGGGGCACCTCACCCGAGCAGGTACTGCCGGTCAACGGGCGCGTACCCAATCCCGCCAATGAAACTGATCCGGCCAAGCGGGCCGGTATCGAACGCGCCCTGCAATACATGGGCCTGACCGCCGATATGCTGATCGAGGACATCAAGATCGACAAGGTCTTCATCGGCTCCTGCACGAACTCGCGCATCGAAGACCTGCGCGCCGCCGCCAAGGTGGCAAAGGGCGGAAAGAAAGCGGCCAATGTGAATCAGGTGCTGATCGTACCGGGCTCGGGTCAGGTCAAACGCCAGGCTGAAGCGGAAGGTCTCGACAAGATTTTCATCGAAGCCGGCTTTGAATGGCGTGAACCGGGCTGCTCGATGTGCCTGGCCATGAACGCCGACCGGCTGGAGCCGGGCGAACGCTGCGCCTCCACCTCCAAC
>CAZAOQ010000033.1:0-20617 GCA_964486795.1 uncultured Rhodocyclaceae bacterium | reverse complement strand
TGCCCATCCTCGCCGAATACAAGAACAGGCAGGGGCCGGAGGAAACCCGTCGTCTCGTCAATCACGTCGCCACCTTGCTATTCCTCGTGTTGCTGGGGGTCACTGCACTCGGCATGCTGCTGACGCCGCAACTGATCTACCTGACCGCACCCGGCTTCGCCGCCACCCCGGACAAGTTCGCACTGACGGTCGAGCTGACGCGCGTCACCTTCCCCTACATCCTGTTCATGTCGATGGTCGCACTGGCCGCTGGTGTACTCAACACCTGGGGCCGCTTCGCTCTGCCGGCGTTCACCCCGGTGCTGCTGAACCTCGCCTTCATCTTCATGGCGTTGTTCGCTGCACCGCATTTCAACCCGCCCGTCATGGTTCTTGCCTGGGCTGTGGTGATCGGTGGTCTGCTGCAACTAGGCATCCAGCTGCCGGCGCTGGCACGCATCGGCATGCTGCCGCGCATCTCCTTCAGCCTCAAGGACCCCGGCGTCAACCGCATTCTCCGACTGATGGCACCGGCCATCCTCGGCGTCTCAGTGTCGCAGATCAGTCTGCTGATCAACACCATCTTCGCTTCTTTTCTGCCCAGCGGCAGCGTGTCCTGGCTCTACTACGCAGACCGCCTGATGGAATTCCCCGCCGGACTGCTTGGTGCGGCGCTCGGCACCATCCTGCTGCCGAGTCTGGCGAAATGCCACGCAGATGAACGACTCGATGAATTCTCTACCCTGCTCGATTGGGGGCTGCGCCTGACGCTGCTGCTGACACTGCCCGCCGCACTGGCGATGGCTTTGCTTGGCGTACCGCTGGTTTCGACACTGTTCCAGCACGGCGCCTTCGCCGCTCAGGATGTATTGCAGACACGTAGTGCGCTGCTCGCTTACTGTGTCGGCCTGGCCGGGCTGATCCTGGTGAAAGTGCTGGCACCCGGTTTTTACGCACGGCAGAACATCCGCACGCCGGTGAAGATCGCCATTCTTACGCTGACAGTAACGCAGCTGCTGAATCTGATCTTCATCTTCGGATTCAAGCTGAACCACGCCGGACTGGCCTTGTCGATCGGCCTCGCCTCCTGCCTGAATGCCACGCTGCTCTATCGAGGCCTGCGCGCCAACGGCTCCTACCAACCGCAACCTGGCTGGGCGCCGTTCCTCGGCAAGCTGCTGCTCGCGCTCATCACAATGGGTTTGGTGCTGTGGTTCGGTGCTGGCACGGAAGACAGCTGGCTGCATATGGCGATGCGCGAAAAGATTCCCTACCTCGCCATCCTGTGCGTCGCCGGCGCAGCGACCTACTTCACGACGCTGGCACTGCTCGGCTTCCGGCCCAAGGATTTCCGGAAGCGCGGGACGAACTAATTATTGCGGCGAGCCGCCCTGCTGTTCCGGCGCATCCCACGGCAGCATCTCGTGTAGCGGCGGCTTGCTGATGGCATACAGAACGAAGCCGGCACTGGCGAAGAACAATATCGTCGCAAAAGCACTGGCAGAGAGCACATCCTGCATGCCCTTTTCCTGAATGAAGTGGATGAAGACTGCCAAGCTGGCCAGCATCCCGCACAGGCACGCGATGGCAAAGCCCAATGCGATTTTTTTGCCTTTGGTGCGAATGGTCATGGGTGCTCCTCGAATAGCGAAAAAAGACCGAGCACTTTAACACGCTAAAAAAATGGGCGGCCGTGCAGTGGCACAACACGCATCGCAGTCACTTTCCACAAACCTAGTTTGCAATCAGAAACTGGTGCGGCCGAGATGCAAGATGCGAAACGACCCGCACAAAACAAGAAGGGCAGCCCGCAGGCTGCCCTTCTTGTTTGCCGCTCGATCAATCAGTGCGTCAGCAGCGGCACGATCAGCAGCGCCACGATGTTGTTGATCTTGATCAGCGGATTGACCGCCGGGCCGGCTGTATCCTTATAAGGATCGCCGACAGTGTCGCCGGTCACGGCCGCCTTGTGCGCCTCGGAGCCCTTGCCGCCGAAGTGGCCGTCCTCGATGTACTTCTTGGCATTGTCCCAGGCACCGCCGCCGGTCGTCATCGAGATAGCGACGAACAGGCCCGTGACGATGGTGCCGACCAGCACGCCACCGAGCGCCTGGGCGCCGAGCGTCAGACCGACAATAATGGGAACCAGAACAGGTAGCAACGAAGGAATCATCATTTCCTTGATGGCGGCCTTGGTCAGCATATCGACTGCGCGCGAGTAATCCGGCTTGGCCGTACCCTCCATGATGCCCTTGATTTCCTTGAACTGGCGGCGCACCTCAACCACGACCGAACCCGCCGCACGACCCACCGCTTCCATCGCCATGGCGCCGAAAAGGTAAGGAATCAAACCGCCGATAAAGAGGCCGATGATTACGTAGTGGTTCGACAGGTCGAAGGTCAGCCCAACATGGCCGGCTGCTTCCAGCGCATGAGTGTAGTCGGCGAACAGCACCAGCGCTGCAAGTGCTGCAGAGCCGATGGCGTAACCCTTGGTCACTGCCTTGGTGGTGTTTCCGACAGCATCAAGCGGATCGGTCACGGCACGCACCGACGCTGGCAGCTCGGCCATCTCGGCAATGCCACCGGCATTGTCGGTGATCGGGCCGTAGGCATCGAGGGCCACGACGATGCCGGCCATCGAAAGCATCGACACCGCAGCGATCGCGATGCCGTACAGACCGGCCAAGGCGAAAGCGCCCCAGATTGCGGCGCACACCGAAAGCACAGGCCAGGCCGTCGACCGCATCGAAACGCCGAGACCGGCGATGATGTTAGTGCCGTGTCCAGTAGTCGAAGCTTCGGCGATATGCTTGACGGGCGGGAAATCGGTGCCCGTGTAGTACTCGGTGATATAGACCATCAAACCGGTCAGTACCAGACCGATGATTGACGACTCATACAATGCCAGCGGAGAAATCACTGTGCCATCGGTCATGGTCAGTCCGAAGGGCACAATCCAGGTCGTCAATGGGTAGAAAGCGATCAGCGCCAAAACGCCGGAGACGATCAGTCCGCGATACAGGGCGTTCATGATCTTGCCGCCTTCACGCGCCTTGACAAAATACACGCCGATGATCGAGGCGATGATCGAAAAGCCGCCGAGCACCAACGGATAAAGTGCCGCTTCGGCAGCATTACCCTTCAGCGTCAGCGCGCCGAGCAGCATAGTCGCGACGATGGTCACCGCATAGGTTTCGAACAGGTCGGCGGCCATGCCGGCACAGTCGCCGACGTTGTCGCCCACGTTGTCGGCGATCACCGCCGGGTTGCGCGGGTCGTCTTCCGGAATGCCGGCTTCAACCTTACCCACCAGGTCGGCACCGACGTCAGCGCCCTTGGTGAAAATGCCACCGCCAAGACGCGCGAAGATCGAAATCAGCGAAGAGCCGAAGCCCAGACCGACCAGCGGGTGAATGATGTGATCAACCGGGGTACCGGGAGCAGCCACGCTGGTCAGATAAGCATAGTAACCAGCGACACCCAGCAGGCCGAGGCCAACCACCAGCATGCCGGTAATGGCGCCGCCCTTGAAGGCGACGTCGAGCGCCGGGCCGACACCGTGACGCGCCGCCTCGGCAGTACGCACGTTAGCGCGTACCGAAACGTTCATGCCAATGTAACCAGCCGCACCGGAGAGCACCGCCCCGATCAAGAAGCCGATGGCAGTCGGCCAACCGAGCACCGGGACGAAACCGATAATAAAGAACAAGATGACACCGACAATCGAAATTGTCGTGTATTGGCGGTTGAGATAGGCTTGGGCGCCTTGCTGAATGGCGCTAGCGATTTCCTGCATGCGCGCATTGCCGGCGGGTTGCGCCAAAATCCATCGACTGGAAATTGCACCATAGGCAATGGCAACGACAGCACATATGAGTGCAAACATTATTCCGGACATTCAATTCCTCCTTAGGTTTGAAAATCAGTAGCAGAACCATTTTTAAACTTCTTTTTTATACCGCCCTACACGCTTCTCCTTACTCATTACCGGAATATAAAAAGGGCTGCCAGAAAGCACTCTGGCAGCCCTTTTTATTAGATATCATTTGCAAACTTTCAAACCGAAAACGCCGGCAATTTCTTGGCCACTGCGACGTTCCGCAAGCGCACATAGACGGGCAGACCGTTCCGGTAGGGCGGGTAATCCTCGCCCTCAATCAGTGGCGCGAGATATGCGCGGCAGGCAGCGGTGATGCCGAAGCCATCGTCACTGATGAACTCCGCTGGCATTTTCTTTTCCACATTCGCCACGTCGTTCAGATCGGCGACACCGATCTCCCAGCGATACGGGGAATCAGACAGACGCTTGATCGTCGGCATCACGGCGTTTTGTCCGGCCAGCGCCAACTCGACTGCGGCACGGCCCAGCGCAACCGCCTGTTCGACGTCGGTGCGCGATGCGATGTGGCGCGCCGACCGCTGCAGGTAATCGGCCACGGCCCAGTGATACTTGTAATTCAGCTTTTCCTTGATAAGGCCGGCGATCATCGGGCCGATGCCACCGAGCTGTGCGTGACCGAAGGCATCGCGCACGCCGGTTTCCGCCATCAGTTCACCCTGCGCGTTGAGCAACCCTTCGGAGACGCCGATGGTGCAATAACCATAACGCTCGACGCTGTCCTTGACACGTGCGAGGAAGGCCACTTCATCGAATGGGACTTCAGGGAACAGCAGGATGTGTGGCGGATCGCCTTCTTTTTCTGCCGCCAGACCACAGGCCGCAGTGATCCATCCGGCATGACGCCCCATGACTTCGAGTATGAAGACCTTGGTCGACGTTTTGGCCATCGAGGCGACATCGAAACCTGCTTCACGCATCGACACAGCGACATACTTCGCCACTGAGCCGAAGCCCGGACAGCAGTCAGTGATCGGCAGGTCATTGTCGACCGTCTTCGGCACGTGGATCGCCTTGATGGGATAGCCCAGGGTTTCCGAAAGCTGCGAGACCTTGAGGCAGGTATCCGCCGAATCGCCGCCGCCGTTGTAGAAGAAATAGCCGATGTCATGCGCACGGAATACCTCAATCAGCCGCTCGTACTGTGCGCGGTGGGTGTCGAGGCTCTTCAGCTTGTAGCGGCAGGAACCAAAGGCACCGGCCGGCGTGTGACGCAGCGCGGCGATGTTCTCCACCGGTTCGAGCGAGGTATCGATCAAGTCCTCGGTCAGCGCACCGATGATGCCGTTGCGCCCGGCGTAGACCTTACCGATCCGGTCGGGATGTGCCCGCGCCGCTTCGATCAGAGCGCCAGCGGTAGCATTAATGACAGCAGTGACACCGCCCGACTGCGCATAGAAGGCATTACGCGGGCCCGTGGCCGCCATGATCAGACCAGCGCTCCGAAGACCTTATCGCGGATGCTGTCGACGCTGCCAACACCGGCGAGCTTGCGATACTTCGGCGCCTTGGCCTCGCCGGTCGCCGCCCATTTGCTGTAATACTCGACCAATGGCAGGGTCTGCTGGCGATAGACTTCGAGACGCTTCTGCACCGTCTCTGCTTTGTCGTCGTCGCGCTGGATCAGCGGCTCGCCGCTGACGTCGTCGACGCCCTCGACCTTGGGCGGGTTGAACTTGACGTGATAGGTGCGTCCCGACGCCGAATGTACACGGCGACCGCTCATGCGCAAGACGATCTCCTCATCGGCGACGTCGATCTCCAGCACGTAATCAATGGCCACACCGGCCGCCTTGAGCGCATCGGCCTGGGCGATAGTGCGAGGGAAGCCGTCGAGCAGATAGCCATTCGCGCAATCGGTCTGCTTCAGGCGATCCTGCACCAGACCGATGATGATGTCGTCGGAAACCAGCTTGCCAGCATCCATGACTTTCTTGGCCTCGAGGCCAAGCGGCGTGCCAGCACGGATCGCGGCGCGCAACATATCGCCTGTGGAAATCTGGGGAATACCGAAACGTTCGGTGATGAACCCGGCCTGGGTGCCTTTACCGGCGCCAGGGGGTCCAAGAAGAATCAGCCGCATGGTGGCTCCTGAGTAAAAACTGTTTTTATCGGAGAGCTTGCCCGCCTTGCCTGCGTTACCCGCAGCTTATCCAATATCTGGATGGGCTACCGCCCTGCAATGTTTTGAACCGCGAAGATAGTCTCAATTGGCGCGTCGGTCAAACTCCTTCCGCACCCTGACGAGGTCTTCGTGCGTGTCGATACCGGCTGGCGGCGCCTGCTCGCAGCTGACGACTCGAATGGCATAGCCGTGCCACAAAGCGCGCAACTGTTCGAGCGCTTCGCTGCGTTCGAGTGGTGCCGGTGTGAGTTGGCCATAGCGGCGCAGGAACCCAACGCGATAGGCATACAGGCCGATATGGCGCTGTGCGCCCAGATCAGCCGGCAACATCTTGGTGGCCGCTTGGTCAACGGCGAAAGCATCGCGATCCCAGGGAATCGGTGCACGCGAGAAATACAGGGCGCGGCCAACGGCATTGCAGACCACCTTGACGACATTGGGATTGAAGAAGTCAGCAGCATCGACGATGGTGTGACTCGCCGTGGCGATCGCCGCCTCCGTATCCTCATGCAGTGCGGCAGCGACTGATTCGACCAGCGCCGCATCGATCAGTGGTTCGTCGCCTTGCACATTGACGACGATTTCGTCATCGAGCCAGCCGAGTTGTTCGGCGACTTCAGCAATGCGGTCTGTGCCACTCGGATGATCGGCACGCGTCATCACCACCTGATAGCCATGCGCCTCGACCACAGCGCGAATTTCCTCATGATCGGTGGCAATCCAGATACCTTCGTTACGACAGCGTTGCGCCGCTTCAGCAACGCGCACGATCATCGGCTTGCCGGCAATATCTGCGAGCGGCTTGCCTGGCAAGCGCGACGAACCATGACGCGCCGGAATCACGATACGCGGTTTCATACCGCGTCTCAGGCTTCGTCGGCGGAGAGGCTGCGCGCCTCACCTTCCATCATCACCGGGATATCATCTTTGACCAGGTAGGCGAGCCGGCAGGGCTTGCAAACCAGCTCGGCCTGCGCCTTACGATATTCGAGGGGGCCCTTGCAGATCGGGCAGACGAGAATTTCAAGCAGTCGGGCGTCCAAGCGGTTTCTCCACGAGACAGTGTGCAATATAAGCAGCGAGATCGCGAGCGTCGCTAACGTTGATGGCAGCAGGCAGGGACTCCAGCTGCGCCGTCACCGGCAATACCCAGACGGGCCGCGCAGTAAAAGCCAAAGCGCCACATTTTACCGCATCCTTCTCGGTCAGCAGCAGCGCATCGGCATCAATGGCCACAAGATCCGCCGCACTAAAGCGGTGATGATCGGCAAAGACATGCTGACTGAATTGCAGCCCGAGCCCGGTGAGATGCGCGAAGAAGCGTTCGGGGACGGCGATACCGCAGACTGCGGCGAGCTTCAGACCGGCGAGTTCGACTGGCGCGCAGGTCTGCGCCGGATCATCGAGCCGCTGGAAGGCCGCGCCGAACAAACGCATGCGGAATGCCGGCACACCTTGCGCCGCAGCCGGCAGCTGCGTCGTTTCACCGTTCAGCACCAGCGCATCGACACTCGCCAATCGGCGCGACGACTCGCGCAGCGGCCCGGCCGGCAACAGCCAGCCGTTCATCACGCCACGTCCATCGACGACGGCGATCTCAACATCACGTGCCAAGCGGTCATGTTGCAGGCCGTCATCACTGAGAATCAGATTGCAATCCGGATAGGCCGCCAGCAGCGCGCGCGCGGCAGCGACGCGGTCGCGGCCGACGAACAGCGGCAGACCGCTGCGCCGCTTGAGCAGCAGCGGCTCGTCACCAACCTCGCTGGCGGCGCTACCTACATGGACTTCACGCACGCGCCGCGAATCATCTGAGGCCGCAGCCGCATAGCCGCGACTGACGATACCCGGCTTAAATCCGGAATGACGCAACGCTTCGGCGAGCCAGAGGGTCAGCGGTGTCTTGCCGCTACCGCCGGCAATGATGTTGCCGACTACAACAACCGGCACTGGCAGACGCTCACTCTGCAGCCAGCCACGTCGATAGGCGTAGCGGCGCAAGGCAGCCAGTGTGGCAAAAATTCCCGAGAAAGGAAGCAACAAGCAGGCGAGCGGACCGCGCCGCGCCCAGGCTTGCAGAAGAATGCGGCTCAGGTCCATATCGTTGCCGGGCGTTTACCCGTTGACCTCGTGTCGGTCGACACGGAATGCTGGCTTCCGCTCAGTGGCCGGCGTTCTGCGTGGCGAACGAGATATGCGCCAAGCCGGCCTGCTGCGCCGCCTGCATCACATCGACAACGCTTTGGTGCGTTGCCTGAGCATCAGCACTGATGATGACCACCGGCTCCCGAGTGCCACCTGCGGCGGCGAAGCGACGCAACGCCAGGCTGATGGCGGCGACGTCACGACCGCTGACGATGCTGTGGTTAACCATCACTTCGCCCTGGTGATTCACCACGACATTGATCTCATTGGGCTGCTCGGCCTGCTTCTGCGCATCGGCCGTCGGCAGGTTGATTTCGAGACCGGCATATTTCGAATAGGTCGTGGTGATCATCAGAAAAATCAGGATCACCAGCAGTACATCAATCATCGGGATCAGGTTGATCTCCGGTTCCTCGTGCACACGGCCGCGTTGGAAGTTCATCGTTGCCCCTCTTCTCTCGCCTGGCGCTTATTTACTGCGCTCGCCGTGCACCCGTTCGACCAGCTTGACCGCCTGCTGCTCCATCTCGATCATCAGATCATCGACCCTGGAACGGAAATGGCGGTAAAAGATCATGCTCGGAATGGCGATGATCAGGCCAAAGCCCGTGTTGTAAAGTGCCACGGAAATCCCATGAGCCAGCGCCTGCGGATTGTTGCCGGCGGCCGTCGACGAACCGAAGATTTCGATCATGCCGACCACGGTGCCGAACAGACCCATCAGCGGACTGATCGAAGCGATGGTGCCAAGACTGGTGAGAAAGCGCTCTAACTCATGCGCAGCGGCACGACCGGCCTCCTCGATGGATTCCTTCATGACTTCGCGCGAGCTCGTGACATTGCGCAGACCGGCAGCGAAGACGCGACCAAGGGGCGAGTGCATGTCGAGGCGGCGCAGCATCTGCTCATTCACCCCCGACTGGCGGTAATCACCGACTACGCTTTCGAGCAGACCCTGCGGCACAATGCGTGCGCGCCGCAGCGCCGAGGCGCGCTCGATGATCAGGGCAACGGCGATAATGGACGCCAGCAACAACGGGTAGATCGGCCAACCGGCCGCCTGGATGATGGCAAACACGCGGGGCTCCTTACAGCAAAATAAGCGCGCACTTTAGCCTGTGGCCAGCGTTTCGGCAAGGTGAGGTCTGACTCAGTGTCTGACTCAGGAGGAGTAAGCCAAGCGTCAGGAATCGACGGTGCTTCCGTTAGAATCTACGACATGTCCACCGCCGCTGCCCCGACCGCGTCGAGTACGCCTGCCGAACTGGCCGCGCACTGGCGCGCCCGGCTGATGCCGTCCGACAGCGGACCGGCCGACACAGCACACAGCGCCCCGCTGCCGCACGACGACGCCGAACTCGCCATTGCCGCACTCGCCGAGTTTGCCACACACAGTATCGAAGCCGGGGAAACCGCCTTGCTCGTGGTTCCCGACGACGAGTGGCTGCCCGAAATATCCAATGCGCTCGATCTCGACCTGCGCCCCTTCTGCCTGGTATTGCCCGAGGCCGACTTCGCCGCGGCGATCACGCTGCGCGCCACCTTGTCGCTGCTCAGGAGCCGCCTGTCACGCCCCGTCGAGCCGCAGCGTGCCGGACTCTGGAACGTTCAGCGCGAGCGCATCGAAACCCACGCCGATCTATGGCGTGAGGCGCTCGACTGGAGTGCCGCCGGCCGTACAGGTGGCGCCTGGCCACGCCACATCGGCAATCTTTTCCCGGTGCTAATACTGCCCGCCGCACAGGCCGCCTCGCTGCAACTCCACGGCCAGGCGGCGCGCAGCGCACTGCTGATGATTCACGCCGAACGCATGATGGAGGCCGTGCCACACCTGCGCCACTGCGCCACGCGCCTGCTGCTGCTGCGCGACCCAAGAATCTCGGTGAGCCGCGAACTGACACGCGTCGATGAAACCCGCCGACTCAAGGCTGAGCTGGAAGTGCTGGCACAGGAGCTCGGTGAAATGGAACTCGAATTCGCCACCGCGCAGGCGGAGCTGGCCGAGTTCACGCGTCGCTACCACGAGGTCATCGGACGTAAGCTGGTGGAACTCGATCGCCTGCAGGCCGAAATCGCCAAACTGCTCGCGCAACGTGCGCCATCGGATGCCACCGCGCAGCAACAAGCATCCTTCACCCGTGCCCAGGCCGAGCAGTCGCAGCGGGAGAGCGAGCACTTCGCCGAGCTCGACAAGGAACGCGAGAAGCCTTTCGCCCCTTCGCGTGACCTGAAGCGTCTGTTCCGCCAGCTCGCCCAGAAGATCCACCCTGACCGTGCAGAAAACGAGGAGGACCGCAGCTGGCGCACCGAACTGATGAGCGAGGCCAATCGCGCTTACCGCGCCGGTGACGAGATGGTATTGCAGGACATCCTCGATCAGTGGCACGAGGGCAGGCCAGAAGCAAGCATTGATGCGGCTTCCAGGGCAGGCACCTCGGAGAACCGCACCAATGCTAGCGATGCGGCCACCGTCCAATTACAACGCCAGATCGTGCGCCTGCAACGGCGCATCGTTGAAATCGACGAACAGCTCAACCGTCTGCTCGCCTCACGTCTCTATGAGCTTTTCGCTGCCACCAACCTCGCGCGCAACCGCGACCGCGATTTGTTGCGGGAAATGGCCGAACGACTCGAGCTGCAACTCGCAGCGGCACAAACCCAACTGGAGCAACTGAAGCAGTTGGAGTGACTGGATCAGCGATAGATATTCACCAGATCGCGCAGCTTGATCGCTTCGGCACGCGCCGCTTCAGCGAAGTCCATACCCTTGCTGGCATAGAGAATCCCGCGCGACGAATTGATCACCAGACCGGTGCCATCCGCCGTGCGTCCGGCACGCACCAGCTTCTCGACATCGCCTCCCTGCGCACCAACACCCGGCACCAGGAAGGGCATATCACCGACGATGGCGCGTACCCGCGCCATCTGCTCCGGCCAGGTGGCGCCGACGACCAGCATGCAATTGCCATTGCCATTCCATTTAGTGGCAACGTTCTCTGCGACAACCTCGAAGAGCGGCCGGCCACCGACATCCAGATCCTGAAAATCAGCCGCACCCGGATTCGATGTGCGGCACAGAACGACGACGCCCTTGTCAGCATGCCGCAGGAAAGGTTCGGCCGAGTCGTAACCCATGTAGGGATTGATCGTCACCGCATCAGCCCCGTAGCGCTCAAACGCCTCGGCGGCATATTGCTCGGCGGTGCTGCCGATGTCGCCACGCTTCGAGTCGAGGATTACCGGAATCGCCGGGTAATTTTTGCGGATGTGCTCGATGGTGCCCAGCAGCGCATCTTCGGCTTGGTGGGCAGCGAAGTAGGCAATCTGGGGCTTGTAAGCGCAGACGAGATCATGCGTCGCATCCACAATCGCCCGGTTGAACGAGAGAATCCCATCCGCACTCTTCGGCAGATGCGCCGGCAGACGGGCAAGATCGGGGTCGAGTCCAACGCAAATCAGGGAGTTGTTGGCACGCCAGGCGGCCGCAAGTTTTTCAGTGAAGCGCATGGAAAAGTCCATCGTGTAGTCTCGGTCAGAGCGCCATTTTAAGGGTTCATCAAGGCTTACCGCCGCTTGTTCTTCGAAAGTTCTGGACTCGGAGCGCGGCAGCGCTTTTCGATCTCGACGATGCCCCAGCACAAAGCGGCAAAGGCCACAATGAACAACCAGTCCAGCACACCAATCGGTGCCGTTTGAAAAACCCGGTTGAAGATCGGCAGGTAGGTAAAGATCAATTGCAATACCAGCATCGCGCCGCTGCCCACCCATATCCAGGGGTTTGAAAAGAGGCCAATCGACCAGAACGGCTCCGTGAGCGAGCGGCAGTTAAACAAGTAGACAATCTCGACGAGGACAAAAACGTTGACTGCAATCGTCCGTGCCTGCGCCACCGACTGTCCTCGCCAGAGCGCTAGCTCAAACAGACCGAAGGCTCCGGCGAGCAGCAGCAAGCCAACGAGCACGACACGCTGAACCAGCACGCGATCCAGTATCGGCGCGGCCGGGGGACGCGGCGGACGCCGCATGATGCCCCGCTCGGCGGGTTCGAATGCCAACATCATGCCCAACAGGATGACCGTGGTCATGTTGATCCAGAGAATTTGCAGCGGGGTGATCGGCAGTGTCGTTCCGGCGAATACGGCGGCCAGGATGACCAACCCCTCGCCGGCATTGGTGGGAATGGTCCACACGATGAACTTGACGAGATTGTCATAGATGCCGCGTCCTTCTTCGATGGCGGCTTCTATCGTGGAAAAATTGTCGTCGGTGAGCACCATCGCAGCCGCCTCCTTGGCCACCTCGGTGCCACCCACCCCCATGGCGATACCGATATCCGCCCGCTTGAGCGCCGGCGCATCATTCACGCCATCACCCGTCATCGCCACCACTTCACCATTGGCCTGCAAAGCCATGACCAGCCGTAGTTTCTGCTCCGGCTCGACACGGGCGAATACATCCACCGCTGCTGCCACCTTGCATAAGGCCTCATCGTCGAGCCGCGCCAGATCCTGCCCGGTCATTGCGCGCGCCGCACCGCCGGCGATGCCAATCTGCCGGGCGATGGCGATCGCGGTACCAGGATGGTCCCCGGTAATCATCTTGACCCGGATGCCCGCCTCACGACAGGCACGAACGGCGGCCACGGCACGCGGACGGGGTGGATCGATCATGCCGACCAGTCCGAGAAAAACCAGATCGGAATCGATGTGTGCGTGATCCAAAGTTTTTCCCTGCCTCAGCTCGGAGCGTGCCATGGCCAGCACACGCAAGCCGCTCTCAACCATAGCAGCGGCCGCTGTGAGGATGGATTCCTTATCAGGTGGAATCTCGTGTCCTTGCCGATCGAGCATGACGGCACAGGCGGGCAGTATTCTTTCCAGCGCCCCCTTGATACAGATGATGTGCGCTCCTTCGATCTCGTGCAGTGTCGCCATGTATTGGCGCACCGACTCGAAGGGCAACTCATCCAGCCGTGGAAAAACGGAATTCAGCGTTTCCTCATCCAGCCCGCCTTTGCGCGCCGCCACCAATAGCGCGCCCTCGGTGGGATCGCCGACGACAGACCAGTCCATACCTTCGTGCGACAGGCGGGAATCATTGCAGAGCACACCGGCCAGCAGCGTTTCTCGCAAGGCGCCAAGCATCGTGGCTTGCTGTGCCGCCTGTTCAATCCGGCCGGTCGGCGCATAGCCATGCCCGGTAATGCTAAACGGCTCGCCTCCGGCCCAGATCTCGCGGACCGTCATCGCATTTTCCGTGAGTGTTCCCGTCTTGTCAGAACAGATCACGGTGGTACTTCCCAGCGTCTCCACGGCAGGCAGCTTGCGAATGATGGCCCGGCGCTTTGCCATGCGCCCGACACCAATCGCCAGCGTGATGGTCATCGCTGCCGGCAAACCCTCGGGAATCGCACCAACTGCCAGAGCCACCGCCGCCATGAACATCTCGAAGACTGACTCACCACGCAGTACGCCCACAGCAAAGGTCAGGACGGCCAGCAAAAGGATGGCAACGAGCAGACGTCTGGCGAATTCATCCAGCTTGCGCAGCAAAGGCGTCATCATCTCCGGTGTCTCGCCTATCAGCCGGGAGATGCGGCCGGTTTCAGTGGCATCACCGGTGGCGATGACCACACCGCTACCCTGGCCACTGACCACCAAGGTTCCTGCATAAGCCATGTTGAGTCGCTCGGCGAGCGGCGTGTCTTCGGCCAGCGGGGCGGACGATTTATCCACGGGTAGGGACTCGCCCGTCAGCCCGGCTTCAATGGTGCGCAACTCCTTGCCGGCAAACAAGCGCAGGTCCGCCGGCACCTTGTCGCCTGCAGACAAAATCACGATATCACCCGGAACCAGCGCCACTGAATCGAGCCGGCGACGCATGCCATCACGCAACACGGTCGCCTCTGCAGTCACCGCGCGCGCCAGTGCAGCCAATGCGGCCTCGGCCTTGCCTTCCTGGATAAAGCCAAAGATCGCATTGACGAGCACCACGCCCAGGATCACGCTCGCATCGACCCACTCACGGAGAAACAGGGTGGCGACACCCGCAAAGAGCAGCGCCAAAATCAATGGCTGAATCAGTTGCGAGAGGAAGCGGCGAAAGGGACCACGCCCCGGCCGCACACTGGCACAGTTGGGGCCCGTGGCGCGTAGTCGTGCCGCCGCCTCTTCTTCTTTCAGACCGCTGCAAAAATCAACAGCCAAGCGTCGCGAAATCTCTTCCCCGGATAGCGTGTGCCAGCTGACCATAGGCTGCCTCTTATCCTCCCGAAGCGCGATTTGGCGAACTCATTTCACGCAGAGAACCGGTACCGTCGAAAGGTGCAGCACCTTTCTGGCGACTGACCCCAATGCAATTCCAGACACAGCCCCCAGGCCGCGAGTCCCCATCACGATGACGTCACAGCCTAGCTGGTCAGCCAGCATCACAAGACTATCGGCCACCTCGCCCCGCTGAACGTGCGTGTGATAGCTGATATCAGCTGCTTTCAGTATCTCCTGCGCCGAATGCATCAATTGAAGAGCGACCGATCTCAGATGAGCGTCGATCGTCTTTTCCTCCATGCCACGGGTCTGCCAGGCCACTGGTTCCGGCTCCACATTCGCCAGATGCACCTCAATCGAGCCATGGTCCCTGACAAACTCGACGATATAACGAGCCGCATGATCCGAATGCTCCGAGCCATCAACTGCCAGCAATACTTTTCGCATTATCTTCTCCTGCTTCGTGCAATTCCGTTACGAGGAATGACTGTCACCGCGAGTGATGACGCGCCATACTAGCCTCCACCATCCTTACCTTTTCGTGGTGTGATCTGCTGTTGCAGGTGTTGAAATATCAGATGTCGCTTGACTGCTCTCCTGCTGTGCCGGTGACACCTTGCCATGCGCGACCCTCGAATGATCGCCACCGGGATTCCATCCGAGCACCACCAGCATGACCGCAAAACCGACGACATAAGCCACGGCGACATGCCAGCCCTGCCTTAGCCAGCGACCGACCGATTTGATTTCTGGAAACATATTAGACAAGGCAACACCCGACGAAGAACCGAACCAGATCATCGAACCACCAAAACCTGCCGCATAAGCCAGCATGCCCCAGTCATAGCCTCCCTGTTTGATAGCCAAGGCTGTCAGGGGGATGTTATCGAATACAGACGAAACGAAGCCGAGCCCGAAAGTCGTTTTCCAGGTTGGTGCAGGAAGTTGCTCGACCGGCATCATCGAGGCACAGAGAACCAGACTCAGCAAGAATGCCGCACCCTTGAGGGCCTCTGGCAATACTTCCCAATCATGTCGCCTGATCCGCATCGTCAGCAGAATCGCCACCCAGAGCGCGACACCGATGAAGGGGAAATGATCGGCCAACGCCGGGAAATGAAGATTGACCACGACATTCGTGACAATCGCCAGGACCAGCATGGAGCCTACGATGAATAACCGTCCCCAGTCGGCCTTGACGTGTTGATGTGCATTCCGCAGGATCGGCGAGTAGGCATGCTGCTGCCGGGCACCGATGACACCAACAATCAGCAAGGCGACGATTGACGGTAGGTAAGCTGGAAGAACGTCCATGGGGGAAACGCCAGAAATCCACATCATCGTCGTCGTGGTGTCCCCCACCACAGAGCCGGTGCCCCCGCCATTGGCAGCAGCAACCATGGCGGCGAGAAATCCGACATGCACCTTGCCGCGAAACAATTGATGCGCCATGGCGCCACCAATCAGGGCCGCGGCGATATTGTCGAGAAAGGCAGACATCACGAACACGAGAATGAGCAACGCAAAGCCACCCTTCCAGTCATCGGGAAGGTACTTGGGGAGAATCACCGGAACATGGCTCTTCTCGAAATGTCGCGAGAGAATCGCAAACCCTGCCAGCAGGCACAGCAGATTAGTCAGGATGACCCATTCGTGCCCGAGATGCGCCATGAAACCGGCCACACCAACGCCGGTCTTGAAGCCGGTAAATGCGATCTTGTAGAGCGCGATGATGACTGCACCCGTCGCGGCAACCTCAAGGGTTCGGCGATGGAAGATGGCCACGCCAAGCAGCGTGATTCCAAACAGAATGAAATCGACCGGAATACCGCCAACCGCGGGACTACCCATCGCCAGCGCCGGCATCGAAAGTGGGAATAGCAGAAGGAATGAAATCAGTTTCTTGCTCATAGAAATCAGCATGGCTGGAGGGTTCGGGAGGAAGGGGCGATAAATAGCCAGCCATTGCAAATGAGCGCATAAACAAGCTCGGGCTCAAGCGAAGCCAGGAGGCGCTTTTGCGTTACACGAACGCATGGCATCAATCTTCACCAATTTTAAACAGAGTCACTCAAACGCTCAATTGCTCAACCGCACTTGACGTTGAGTTCGCGCGGCGAACACCATGGTTTGCTAAATGCGTTTGAATTTCGGACATTGATGAATCCACGCTTGTCGAAACTCTTCACGGAAGAGGTGCTCGACTTCAGACGCTCTACTTCACCGCTTCACCGACGCAACCACGCTTGAATTTTGTAAATATTAGCATATACTAATACACATGAAACCGAGATACTCATCCATTCGCTCACGACTCAGCCGCCCAAGGTCGCTGCTGGTTGCTGCCGCATTCGCCAGCGCGGCGGTCACCGTATCCCTTCACGCTCAAACGGGTGTGCCATTGGCTCCGCCCAATGCACCGGCCGCTCAGCGTACCACGACACCGGCCACAGCCATCGTGGAAATGCGCGAAGTCGACCAGACCTACCCCGCTGAAGCGGTCGTCGAGGCCGTCAAGCAGGCCACGCTGGCAGCACAGACCACCGGCCGCATCATCGAAGTCCGTGTCGATGCCGGCGCACGTGTCAAAGCCGGCGAAGTTCTGATGCGTATCGACACACGCGAAGCGGCCGAAGCACTGACCGGGGCACAGGCGCAGTTCGCCAATACCAAGGCCAGCCTCGCACGGATGAAAACGCTCCATGCACAGAAATTCGTTAGCCAAGCCGCGCTCGACAAGGCCGATGCCGACTACAAGTTGGCTGCGGCCCATGTCGCGCAGGCCAGTGCAACGAACAGCCATTCCGTGATCGTCGCGCCGTTTGCTGGCATCGTCGCCCAGCGCTTTGCCGAAGCTGGTGAGATGGCCAATCCTGGCCGTCCCTTAATCAGTCTTTTCGAACCCGGCGGCATGCGCGTCCTTGCCAGTATTCCGCAATACAAGCTGACCGACGTGCGCCAGACGCTGCGTGGCCGCATCGAGATCCCCGGTAACAACCATTGGATTGATGCGACCCGCATCGAAGTATTGCCTACCGCCGATGCAGCGAGCCACACCGTACGCGTGCGCCTCTACCTGCCCGACCGCACCGAGGCGATGAACAGCATCGTCCCGGGCGTCTTCGCGCGTGCCCATTTCATCATCGGCAAGACAATGAAACTCTTGGTGCCCGCCAGCGCAATCCTGCGCCGCGGTGAATTGAGCGGTCTATATGTTCTCGACGACAAGGGCCAGCCACGCCTGCGTCAGGTGCGCCTCGGCGAGCCGACGGCCAACAACGAGATCGAAGTTCTCGCTGGCCTCACTCCCGGCGAGAAGATCGCCCTCGACCCGATCAAGGCCGGCTTCCAGGTGACCCGGGGCCAGTAAGCGGCTTCGGTTCGCTCCCAACCTTTTACGCATCACTCCCAATCTTCGCCCAATGAATATTTCCGGCCACATTGCCGCCTATTTCCAGCGCAACTCGATGACGCCCCTGATCGCGATCGTCGCGTTGCTGTTCGGCATCTTCGCGGTACTCGTCACACCGCGCGAAGAAGAACCACAGATCAACGTCACCATGGCCAACGTCCTGGTGCCCTTTCCGGGCGCCTCGGCCAAGGACGTCGAAGCACTCGTTGCGCGGCCCGCAGAGCAAGTATTGGCGCGCATCTCGGGCATCGACCACATCTATTCCGTATCGCACCCTGGCATGGCGGTGATTACCGTCCAGTACAAGGTCGGCGAAGACGCCACCCAGGCACTCGTGCGTTTATACGACACCATCCATTCGCATCGCGACTGGCTGTCACCACAGCTCGGCGTACTCGAGCCCATCATCAAACCCAAGGGTATTGACGACGTGCCCATCGTCACGCTGACCTTCTGGAGCAAACAGGTATCGACTGCGGCCTTCGACCTCCAACAGGTCTCCCGCGCCGCCGAGATCGACCTCAAGCGCATCCCAGGCACACGCGACGTCACGACCATCGGCGGCCCCGGCCACGTGATCCGCGTCGTCATCGACGCCGAACGCATGAATGCTCATGGCATCACCACTCAGGATATCCGTGCCGCACTCCAGCTTTCCAACGCCTCGCAGCCATCCGGCAGCCTTGTCAGCGGCAACCGGGAAGTCCTCGTGCAGACGGGGACCTACATCGAATCAGCGGAGGACGTGAAGCGGCTGGTGGTCGGTGTACATGGCGACAAGCCCGTTTTCATGGCCGATGTGGCCAACATCCTCGACGGCCCGGATCAGCCTTCGCGCTATGTCTGGTTCGGCAGCAAGACAACGGGCGACCTGCCTGCCGTCACGCTGTCGATATCGAAGAAGCCGGGGGTCAACGCCGCCGACGTGGCTGCCGCCGTCATCGCCCGCGCCGAGGCACTTAAAGGCACGGTGATTCCCGACGGCGTCGAATTCACGGTCACGCGCAACTACGGCGAGACCGCGACCGAGAAGGCGCAAAAGCTCATCGGCAAGCTGATCTTCGCCACCGCCTTCGTCGTCCTGCTGGTGTTTTTCGCGCTGGGCTGGCGCGAAGCCATCATCGTCGGACTGGCGGTAACACTCACGCTCGCGGCAACACTGTTCGCTTCATGGGCCTGGGGCTTCACGCTCAACCGTGTATCGCTGTTCGCGCTGATATTTTCTATCGGCATCCTCGTCGACGATGCCATTGTCGTTGTCGAAAACATCCATCGTCATCAGGCCCTGCATCCGGGAGTGCCACTCTGGCAGATCATTCCCGGCGCCGTCGACGAAGTCGGCGGCCCCACCATCCTTGCCACCTTCACAGTCATCGCCGCGCTGCTGCCGATGGCTTTCGTCTCCGGATTGATGGGGCCTTATATGAGCCCGATCCCGATCAATGCCTCAATGGGCATGTTCATTTCGCTGGCGATCGCCTTCGTCATCACGCCCTGGCTGTCACTGAAGCTGCTCAAGGACAGTCATCACGACCACCCACCCGCAGCGACCGAGAACCATGGCGGCAAGCTCGAACGCCTCTTCCGTCACATCCTCCCGCGCTTCCTTGACGAACGCAGCGGCAAGTCGGCACGGCGCAAGTTGTGGCTGGGCATCTTCGTTGCGATTGCGCTCTCGGTATCGCTGGCGGTAGTCAAACTGGTTGTATTGAAAATGCTGCCCTTCGACAACAAAAGTGAATTCCAGGTGGTGCTCGACATGCCGGTCGGCACACCGGTCGAAGAAACCTCGCACGTCCTCCGCGAGATCGGCGCACACCTCGTCACGGTCGAGGAAGTCCGCGACTTCCAGGCTTATGCCGGCACCGCGAGCCCAATCAACTTCAACGGTCTCGTGCGGCAATACTATCTGCGCAGCAATGCGGAAATGGGCGACATCCAGGTCAACCTCGTCGACAAGAAACATCGCCACCGCCAGAGCCATGAAATCGCGTCCTCCGTGCGCGATGCGATCGCTGCCATTGCTGCGAAATACAACGGAAACGCCAAGCTCGTCGAAGTACCGCCGGGGCCGCCGGTCCTATCTCCCATCGTCGCCGAGATCTACGGCCCGGACTATGCCGGGCAGATCGCCGTCGCAAAAAAGGTGCGCGCCCAATTCGCCGCCACCGCCGACATTGTCGGCATCGACGACAGCAGCAATGCACCGTCGCAGAAGATCGTGCTGCGCGTTGCCCAGGCCAAAGCGGCGCTGCTCGGTGTCAGCCAGAAAGATATCGTCGACACCATGCGCGTCGCGTTGGCCGGCGAAGATGTGACACCCGTGCACGGCGGCGAGGCGAAATACGAAATTCCTGTGCGCATCACCTTGCCAGAGACGCAGAAGGACACCATCGAGAATCTCTTGCGCCTGCGCATCCGTGCGCGGAATGGCGGTCTCGTGCCGGTCTCCGAACTCGTCGAAGCGCGTCTGGCTCCCGGTGAGCAGGCCATCTTCCACAAGGATCTGCTGCCGGTGGTGTACGTCACCGGCGACATGGGTGGCCACCTCGACTCCCCGCTCTATGGCATGTTCGACATCCGCACACGACTCAAGGAAATGACACTGGACGGCATCCCGGGCGGCGGCACACTCGGCGAATATTTCATCAAGCAGCCCGCCGACCCTTATGCCGGCTACAGCCTCAAGTGGGATGGCGAATCGCAAATCACCTACGAGACCTTCCGCGACATGGGTGCCGCCTATGCGGTCGGCCTGTTGCTGATTTACCTGCTCGTGGTGGCACAGT
>CAZAOQ010000032.1:0-20926 GCA_964486795.1 uncultured Rhodocyclaceae bacterium | reverse complement strand
ACCGCCACACCGCCGCAGATCGCGCTACTCACCCTCGAAGCGGATGCACGCTCACATCGCCTGCAAGGTGTCGCCGAAACACGCGACAGCGATGCGATGTTCGCCTACCTTGCCGCACTGCGTGCCCAGCCCGCACTGACCCGCGTCCTTTTGCGCCACCACGCGCCGAATACACAGGCCCCGAACCGCCCACTCCGCTTCGAGTTCGAGGCGAAGTGGGCCACAGACACCGCGAATTCCGACGAAGGGCCACTGCCCGGAGAGTCAATACTGGAGCCATTCTCCACGGCACACCCGACGGAGAACAAGCAATGAAGCGACTTCCAGGCCAACGTGCCGCCAAGAATGGCTTCATTGCTGGCTTTCAGCGCGGTGCGTCATCAGCAGCCCCGTCGCCCTCCCTGCGCCTGCACATCGCGTTAACCCGCCTCGGCTGGCTGCGCGGTGGCAGTGTGCTGCTGCTCGTGATCGGCCTGCTCGCCTGGCTGGTAGCGATTCCCTGGGGTCAGCAGCACCTTGCCACGCGCCAGGTGGCGATCGAAGCGGCAAGCGAAGCCGCACAGCGACACGCGACCAGCGTGGCACAAGGCCAGACGGCCGACGATGCCGATGCCTCACACGCCACCGCGCGCCTCGCGCAGTTCCGCGCTGCACTGGGCGAGGCGCGTGAGATCGAAGCCCATCTGAAATCGCTCTACGCCATCGCGCGCCAGTCCGGTCTGGTCGTCGATCAGGCCGAGTACCACTTCGCCGCCGACGCCCAGGGCCAGTACCAGTACCAGACGTGTCAGCTCAGCCTGCCGCTGCGCGGTAGCTACGCAAACCTGCGCCACTTCGCCGAACAGGCACTGCGCACGATGCCCTTCCTCGCCCTCGACGAATTTTCGCTACGGCGCGAGGACATCCACGATACGCAAGCGCAGGCACGACTGCGCTTCACGCTATTTCTCACTGCTCCGCAACAGACAGCGGAGGCGCCGCAATGAAGCCGCGCCATCTGTGGCTTGCCGTCGCCCTGACCGGCGCCGCCGCGCTGGCGTTATTTGGCGACCGCACTTCCGAAACTGATATCAGCGAGCCGACCCACATCACCGCAACCTCCGCAGTCTCCACCGCAAGCTCTTCGCCCCGCACCGCAGCGCCCGCATCAACGCATACGGAAACCATCCGCCCGCTGCTGAAGCGCGAAACTCTGTATGGCACTGGTCAAAATAAAGCCCCGGCCACGCTGTTCGCAAACCGCGACTGGACGCCGCCGCCGATCACCGGCCACATCGCGGCGAAGCAGCAGCCGACCGCACCGCCGCTGCCCTATATCTACCTCGGTAAAAAGATCGAAGACGGCGTCTGCGAGGTCTATCTCGGCCGCGGCGAGCAGTCACTGATCGTGCGCGAAAAGACCGTCATCGACGGCACCTGGCGCGTCGACAAAATCACCTTTCAGCCGCCGACCATGACTATGACCATCACCTATCTGCCCCTGAACCAGGCGCAGCTGCTCAACATTGGAGGAACCGACTGATGCGCCGTCATTCCGCACCGCACCGCCCGACCTCGCTGCTCGCTTCACTGCTCTGTGCCATGCTCGCTGCCTTCCTGCTCGCCGGCTGTGCCGCGCAAACGGCCTTCCGCGAAGGCAAAGAACTGGTCGCCCAGGACCATATCGAAGAAGGCCTTGGCCGCTTCCGCAACGCAATGGATGCCGACCCGCAGAATCACGAATACCGCGAGGCCTGGCTGCAGACGCGCGAACGCTCGGTGTATAACTTCGTCGCCCAGGGCGACCGTCTCGCTGCCGCTGGTCAGCGCAGCGAAGCCGAAAAACTGTATCGCCGGGCACTGGCCATCGATCCGGGTGCGGAACGTGCACGCAGCGGGCTCAACAATCTCGAACGCGATCAGCGCCATGACAAATGGCTCAACCAGGCGGCTGCCCTGCTTGCCGCCCGCGACGTGTCTGGCGCGCAACAGATGATCGCTTCGGTGCTCGCGGAGAATCCACAGAGCGAGGCAGCGCGTCGTCTGCAAACCTCGCTGCCCGAAACCGCCGCCGCGATTCCACAGCCAGCGCCGGGCGAGGCAACGCTGGCCGCCGCCTACCGCAAAAAGGTTTCCATCGAGTTCAAGGATGTGCCGCTCAAGCAGATCTTTGAAGTGCTGTCGCGCAGCGCCGGCCTCAACTTCCTCTTCGACAAGGAAGTGCGCACCGATCAGAAAGCATCGGTATTCCTTCGTAACAGCACCATCGAATCAGCCGTGAACTACCTGTTGCTGACCAACCAGCTCGACCAGCAAGTCATGGATTCCAACACCGTGCTGATCTATCCGAACACCGCCCTGAAGCAGCGGGATTATCAGGAGATGGTCATCAAGACTTTCTTCCTCGCCAATGTCGAGGCGAAGTCGATGGCCAACACACTGAAGACCATCCTCAAGACGCGCGACATCGTCGTCGACGAGAAGCTCAACCTCATCGTCGTGCGCGACAGCCCGCAGGCGATCCGCCTTGCTGAGAAACTTGTCGCCGTGCAGGATGTGCCCGAGCCCGAGGTCATGCTGGAGCTTGAAGTCATCGAGATCACCCGCACGCGGCTGCTCGACCTGGGCATCCAGTGGCCGGTAAGCATGACGCTGACACCACTGTCGCTGAGCCCACAGGCCACCACGACTTCAGGCGCATCGTCATCGTCATCACCATCGACGACCACGGCCACGACTACCCCCCTGACGCTCTACGACCTGCTGCATCAGTCGAAGAAGACCATCGGTGTCGGCAACCCGGCGCTGACCGTCAATGCCAACGCCCAGGACAGCGACGTCAACCTGCTCGCTAACCCACGCATCCGCGCACGCAACCGCGAAAAGGCGAAGATCCTCATCGGCCAGCGCGTGCCCAACATCACCAGCACGGCCACATCAACGGGCTTTGTTTCCGAGTCGATCAATTACGTCGACGTCGGTTTGACCTTGAATGTCGAACCGACCATCCACCTCGATGATGACGTGGCCATCAAGGTCTCGCTCGAGGTCAGCAACATCATTGGCCAGATCAAGACCGCTGCAGGTTCAGTCGCCTACCAGATAGGCACGCGCACGGCGAGCACGGTGCTGCGTCTCAAGGACGGCGAAAACCAGGTGCTCGCCGGACTCATCAACGACGAGGATCGCCGCGCCAGCAACATGCTGCCCGGCCTTGGCGAGATCCCCATCCTCGGCCACCTCTTCGGCTCGACATCGAACGATCGCACCAAGACGGAAATTGTCCTCTCAATCACGCCGCATCTGGTACGTAACATCCGCCGCCCGCAGGCCGCACAGGCCGAGTTCCTCTCCGGCACGGAAAACCGGCTGCGCCCCGGACTCGGCGGCGCGGTCCAGCTGCCTCCGGCCGGTGCACCATCGCTAGATGAAAGCCTGAAGCGGCTGCGTGAATTGCAAGCGGGCGGCATGGGCCAACCATACGCTCCAGCGCCCGCAGCGGCTTCAACATCCGCACCCGTTTCACCCGCTGCACCCGCTGCACCGCCTGCGACTCTGCCGTTCACGCCACCGCTGACGCAGGGCGTTGTCATCAACGGCATGCCGATGGCCGCGCCGCCGCAACCGCAACCATAACGAACGACATTGAGCAACGCCGCCATGCCGCTCTCCGTGCCCAGTCGCCACCGCGCGGGCTTCAGCCTGATCGAACTACTGATCACGCTGGCCATCCTCGGCGTGCTGGCGAGCGTCACCATACCAATCGCCCAGGTCACGCTCCAGCGTTCGCAGGAGCAAGAGTTGCGTCGTGCGCTCGTGGAAATCCGCCATGCACTCGATGCCTACAAGAAAGCCAGCGACGAAGGCCGCATTCCGCTGAAGCTCGGCGGGACGGGCTACCCGAAGGATCTCGATGTGCTGGCCGAGGGCGTGACGGATCAGCGCGACCCGAAGCACACAAAGATCTATTTTCTGCGTCGTGTGCCGCGCGATCCGCTGAACGCCGACAACGAACTCAGCGACGCCGCCACCTGGGGCCTGCGCAGCTACGCCAGCGAGGCCAGCGACCCGCAGCCCGGCGACGATGTCTACGACGTCTTTTCGACCTCGCCGCGCACCGGCCTCAACGGCATTCCTTACCGCAAGTGGTGATCATGCAGCGCAGCCCTCATCATCCAAACACCATGGCACGCGGCTTCACGCTGATTGAGCTGCTGGTGGTCCTCGCCATCATCGCGCTACTCGCCACCATTGCGCTGCCGCGCTACTTCCACAGCATCGACACGGCCAAGGAAACCATCCTCGTCGAGAACCTGCACAACACACGCGAAATTCTCGACAAGTTCTACGGCGACACGGCACGCTATCCCGACAGCCTCGACGAGCTGGTCGAGAAGAAATACCTGCGCGCCCTGCCCATCGATCCAATCACCGAGAGCAACGCCACCTGGACCGTGGTGCCACCCGAAGAAGGGATCAAGGGCAAGGTCCGTGACCTTCACAGCGGCGCACCCGGTATCGGTCGCAACGGCAAATCCTATGCCGAATGGTAGTCGCGATAATCCCGCAACACAGACCGGCTTCACCTATATCGGCCTGCTGATCGCGCTGGCCATCATCGGCCTGGCCAGCACCGCGACGCTGCAACTCGGCAGCGTCCTGCAGCGGCGCAACGCCGAAGCCGAACTGCTCGAGATCGGCGCCGACTTCCAGCAGGCGCTCGAACACTATGCGCGCGCTACTCCACTCGGCCAGCCAACCGCACCGAAATCACTGCAAGACCTCCTCAAGGATCCGCGCTACCCCGGTATTCACCGCTACCTGCGCCAAGTCCACGTCGACCCGCTGACTGGCAGCACGGACTGGGGCCTGATCCTCACCCCGGAAAACCAGGGCATCGTTGGAATTTTCAGCCAGTCGCCCAACCAGCCGCTGAAGATCGGCAATTTTCCCGCCGAGTTTCTCGACTTCGAGAACAAGCATTCCTACCAGGATTGGCACTTCGTCGCGCCGTCGCTGGCGACGCAGGCCGCGCCAACGCTGACCCCCTCACCGCGACGCGACCCGGGGTTCAGATGAACAGGTTAACTTCCGCCTTCTGCGCTTCTGGCAGGAAGGTGGCTGCGCCGGCAAAGTCGATGCCGGCGATGAAATCGTCATGGGCGTAGCCAAACAGGTCGACGGTCATCTGGCAGGCGATGAACTCGACGCCGGCTTCCTGCGCCAGATCGCGTAGTTCGGCGATGCCGGCAACACCCTTGTTGCGAATGGTCTGCTGCATCAGCAGGGTGGCCACGCTCTCGAAGCCGGGAATACCGGCCTGGATTGCATTGGGAATGTTCCAGTTGAGCGCCTGAAACCAGTCGGGCCCAAAGGGCATTTTCATCGGCATGCCAGGGTTGCCAAGGGGGCTGACCTTGAGGTCGGAGACATTTTTCTTCAGCAGGTTGAGGCCGTAAAAGGTGAAGAAGATCTTGACGTCCCAACCGAGTGCGGCGGCAGTCGTGGCAAGAATGAAAGGCGGATAGGCCCAGTCGAGCGTGCCCTTACTGGCGATGATGGTCAGCGTCGGCGGCGGCGTATCGTGAGATTGGCTCTGCTCACGCGCCTGGAGCGCCTCCTCGATCTTCTGCGGCAGGATTTCGTCGAGGCGACGCTGGACAAGCTGCTCCAGCCGCGCTTCGATGTCGGTATGAGTCAAGCCCAAGCCACCAGCAAGCGCCTCATCACTCACGCCTGACTCCTCTCGGAAAGATTACGCACGCCGCCACAGCGTGCCCTGCGCCGTGTCTTCGAGAACGATGTCTTGCGCGAGGAGATCGCTGCGGATGCGGTCGGCCTCGGCGAAGTTCTTCGCTTTCTTGGCGGCGATACGCGCGCCAATCTGCGCTTCAATATCCGCATTCGACAAGCCACCCTCGGCAGCAGGTGCGGCCTGCAGGAATTCGGTGGACTCACGCTGCAGGAGGCCCAGCACGCCACCCAAACTGCGCAGCGACGCAGCGGCTGCAGCGTCATGCGTGCGATTCACCTCACCAGCGAGATCGAACAGCACGGCGACGGCTTCGGGTGTGTTGAAGTCATCATCCAGCGCGGCCTTGAAGCGCGCAGCATGGCTTTCATTCCAGTCAATCGCTGTAGCAGCAACCGCAACCGGGGCTGTCTTGAGCGCTGTGTAAAGGCGCGTCAGCGCGCCGCGTGCGTCGTCGAGATGGGCATCGGAATAGTTGAGCGGGCTGCGGTAATGCGCGCGCAGGATGAAGAAGCGCACCACCTCGGCATCGTATTGTTTCAGTACTTCGCGGATGGTGAAGAAGTTGCCGAGTGACTTGGACATCTTCTCGTCATCGACACGGACGAAGCCATTGTGCATCCAGTAGTTGACGAAGGTGTCGCCGTGCGCACCTTCGCTCTGGGCGATCTCGTTCTCGTGATGCGGAAATTGCAGATCCTGGCCGCCGCCGTGAATATCGAAATGTGTTCCGAGCAGCTGCGAGGCCATCGCCGAGCATTCGATGTGCCAGCCCGGCCGGCCGACGCCCCAGGGCGAGGCCCAACGTGCTTCGTCTGGCTCGCCTTCCTTGCCGTGCTTCCACAGCACGAAATCAAGCGGGTCTTGCTTGCCTGCCATGACATCGACACGCTCACCGGCACGTAAATCTTCCAGCGACTTGCCGGAGAGCTTGCCGTAGCCGTCGAACTTGCGGACATGGAAGCAGACATCCTGGTTAGTGGCGACGTAGGCGTAACCGTTCTTCTCCAGCGAGCCAATCATGTCGACCATCTGCGGCACGAATTCGGTGGCGCGCGGCTCATGGTCGGGACGCTGCACGCCGAGGGCATCGGCGTCCTCGTGCATGGCGGTGATGAAGCGGTCGGTCAGGGTACGCAGGCTCTCGCCATTCTCGCCGGCACGCCGGATGATCTTGTCATCGATGTCGGTGATGTTGCGAACATAGGTGACCTGGTAGCCACTGGCACGCAACCAACGCGCCACCATGTCGAACACGACGAGTACCCGGGCATGGCCAAGGTGACAAAAGTCGTAAACGGTCATCCCGCAGACGTACATGCGCACGCGGCCAGGCTCAATGGGGACGAAATCCTGCTTGTCGCGGAGGAGGGAATTATAGATTTTCAGCATGGGAAAACGATCCGGACGTCCGGGCGCTGTTTTTTACCTAGACAGCCCCGCGCGAGGCTGCGCCGGGCCGAACAGTTCAGCGTTCCGAAAAATCGCCGAACATTGTGAATGAGTGCAGCTTTGTTGTTAAAATGAACAGATAAAACCTGTCTGCAAGAGGAATAATTATAACATGCGCACCCCACGCCTCAGCTTCAGAACGTCTGTCATCATCGTTGCCACTGCGCTCTTGGCCCTCACGCCACTCGCCCACGCCGACGCGCTGCAGGATATCGGCAAGCTCATGAAGCAGGGCCAGAATACCCAGGCACTGGACAAAACCGAGCAGTATCTCTCCTCGAACCCCAAGGATCCACAAGGCCGCTTCCTTAAGGGTCTGATTCTCACCGAACTGAACCGCCAGCCTGAAGCGATCATCGTCTTCACCAAGCTGACCGAGGAATTCCCCGAGTCGCCCGAGCCCTACAACAATCTCGCGGTGATCTACGCCCAACAGAAGCAGTACGACAAGGCGCGCCAGGCGCTGGAGATGGCGATTCGCACGCACCCCTCCTACGCCACCGCGCATGAGAATCTAGGCGACATTTACGCCCACATGGCCAGCCAGGCCTATGACAAGGCACTTTCGATCGATTCTTCAAATACCAGCGCGCAAACAAAGCTGGCGATGATCCGCGACATGATGACTGGTGGTGGCCGCAGTGCGCCAGTGGCGGGCGGCACGCGCCCGACCGCCAAGCCGACGCCGACAGTCATCGCCGCCGCTACACCAGCCCCGACCCCGGTAATTACCGCCAATGCTGTCACTGCACCGGCGACCAAAACCGCGCCAATCGTAGCAGCCAACGAAAGCGACCAGCCCGTCGCCGCTGGCAATGGCGAAGTCGCAGGAGCAGTCGAAGCCTGGGCCTCCGCGTGGTCAAAAAAGGACGTCAAGGTTTATCTGTCTTATTACGCAAAGGACTTCGCAACGCCCAAGGGAGAATCACGTAGCGCTTGGGATGCTGAGCGCCATAAGCGCATCGTCAAGCCCGGCAACATCCGGGTCAGCGTTGACAACCTGAAGATCACGATGGAAGGTTCAGATCGCGCTACAGCACGCTTCCGCCAGCACTACCAGTCGGCTTCACTGAAGAGCAGCAGCAACAAGGTTTTGGCACTGGTCAAGCGTGATGGCAAGTGGCAGATCAGGCAAGAACGGATTGGTAAGTAAATAATTGCACGGTCAAGGAATACTCGAGAGTGACTCTGATATCGCGTCTTAAACTTGGCATCGCCGCTACCGCTTGCATGGTAACGGGGTCAACGTTCGTAGCGGTGGGGCCGACGTTCGCCATTCCGGCGCCGAGCAACGTGCGCTATTCCGATGCCGGCCCGGAAGCGCAACTGGCACGTATCTTCGAGAACATCGACCAGAACCGCCTCGATATCGCACTCAAGCAAGTCGAGGATCTGACCCGCGCCTATCCGAACTTCCGGCTCGCTCAACTCGTCAAGGGCGACCTGCTGCTCGCGCGCACCCGCCAGATCAAGGGCTTTGGCAACGTCAGCAATGTACCCCAGGATAAGCTCGCCGACCTGCGCGACGAAGCCATCGTCCGCCTCAAGGCCCAGCGCGACAAACCACAGGCCAACGTCGTGCCGCGCTATCTGTTGCAGATGCAGCAGGATCAGAAATACGCCATCGTCGTCGACACCAAGAAATCTCGCCTTTATTTATACCAAAACGACAAAGGCATGCCGCGCTTCGTCGCTGACTACTACATCAGCCACGGCAAGCTCGGTAGCGACAAGGTCCGCGAAGGCGACAAGAAGACGCCGCTGGGCGTATATCACGTCACCTCAAGTCTGTCGCGCCAGAAACTGGGCGACTTCTACGGCCTCGGTGCCTTTCCGATCAGCTATCCAAATGAGTGGGACAAACGCAACGGTCGCGACGGTCACGGTATCTGGTTGCACGGCACACCGTCCAACACCTACTCGCGCCCACCCAAAGCCTCCGACGGTTGCGTGGTGCTGTCAAACCAGGATCTTGAAACGATTTCCAAAGATCTCCAGATCGGTCTGACTCCCGTCATCATCAGCGACAACATCGAATGGTTGTCCATCGACGACTGGCAGAACGAGCGTACCGCACTGCAAAAGGAAATCGACCAGTGGCGTACCGACTGGGAAAGCCGCGATGTGGATCGCTATCTCGGCCATTACTCCAAGCAATTCATCGGCGATGGCCAGAACATCGCCACTTGGGGTGCCCGCAAGCGCCAGGTGGCCGGCAACAAGAAGTGGATCAAAGTTGCCACCGAAAACATGAGCATGTTCCGCAATCCGGGCAAAGACGATGTCGTCGTCGTCACCTTTGAACAGAACTACCGCAGCGACAACCTCTCAAACATTATGAAGAAGCGGCAGTACTGGCAGAAGGAAGGCGCGCGCTGGAAGATTATTTACGAAGGTATCGCCTGATCACACGCCTTGTATCCAGCGGCCACCACAAGCAAATTGAAACACTGGAAAACACCGCATGAAACAGCTCCTCCTGCTGGCAATCGGCCTGCTCATGAACCTCTCCGCGATCGCCGCCAACAATCCGACGATTGAGATAAAAACCAGTGTGGGTACAGTTCTCATCGAACTCTATCCCGACAAAGCCCCGAAGAGCGCGGCCAACTTCGTGCAATACGTGAAGGACGGCTTCTACAACGGAACCATCTTCCATCGTGTCATCGACGGCTTCATGATCCAGGGTGGTGGCTACGATGCCGGCATGAAGGAGAAGCCGACACGCGCGCCGATCGAGAACGAGGCGAAGAACGGCCTCAAAAATGCTGCCGGCACATTAGCCATGGCGCGCAAACCTGACCCACACTCCGCCACCGCCCAGTTCTATATCAACCTCGTCGATAACCGTTCGCTCGACTACCCGAGCTTCGACGGTTGGGGCTACACCGTATTCGGCAAGGTCACGCAAGGTTTCGATGTCGTGCAGAAGATAGCCAAGGTGCCCACTGGGCCCGGCGACGTACCCAAAGCGACAGTCACCATCGAATCTGTCAGGTTGCTGCCCGAGAAGAAATAGGCTGCACAAGACAGAAACCTCACGACCCGCACAGACGGGACAGAATTACCCACCTAAGGACACCACATCATGATCAAGCTGCATACCAATCACGGCGATATCACCATCGAACTCGAAACTGAAAAGGCGCCGGAAACCGCGAAGAATTTTCTCGCCTACGTCGAATCCGGCCACTACAACGGCACGATCTTCCATCGCGTCATCGACGGCTTCATGATCCAGGGCGGCGGCTTCACCGCCGACATGAAGCAGAAGCCCTGCAATGCACCGATCAAGAACGAAGCCGACAACGGCCTCAAGAACGTGTGCTACACCCTCGCCATGGCGCGCACCAACGACCCACAGTCAGCCACCGCGCAGTTCTTCATCAACGTTGCTGACAACGGCTTCCTCGACTTCAAATCGCCAACCGGCAACGGCTGGGGCTACTGCGTGTTCGGCAAGGTCATCGAGGGAACCGATGTCGTCGACAAGATCCGCGCCGTGCCGACCGGCAACTCGGGTCCCCACCAGGACGTCCCTCTCGAGAACGTCATCATCGAGAGCGCTGAAGTCGTCTGATGCACTCGACGGCCATGTGGCGAAACGGCAGTGACGCTCCGCAATCCTCTCATCGACAAATGAGTCGTCCGTGATCGCAACCACTTTCGCCGACATCCTCATTCGCGAATTTGCCAAAGTAGCGCCTCCGGCGCTACTCGGCAAGGCGGCAGAAGTCATCGAAAACACCGTCACACCAAGCCTCACCTCAGATTTCAACGCCCTCCTGCGCTGTCGCACGATCGGCGATGTCATGTCAGCTGACTTCATCAGTCTGCCGGCCGACACGTATAGCGACGAAGCCATGCGTCACATCGCATTGCAGTGCTCGACGTGCGTCGTTCTCGACAACGAGACGACCCGCAAGCCAGTCGGCTTATTCACCGAACGTGAAGCCCTGCGCCTCTTCAGCAAAGGACAGCGCCTCGAAGAAACGCGGCTCGGCGATTCGATGATGTCACTGACCACCTGCGTACGTTCGCAAATGCCTTTATCGGCAGCCTTGCAACACATGCAACGCCACTTGACCTGTGACCTCGTCGTCATCGACGATGCGGGGCGCGCAATCGGCCTGCTCACCACTCACGACGTTGTGCGCCTGCTCGAGCAGTCACGTACCGCAACCGACCCCGCAGTCGATTCTGCAACAGACCCCAAGGAAACGCAGGACGAGCACAAGTTCCGGTCACTGCTCGCACTCCTGCCAGTCGGTGTGACAATCACGGACTTGCACGGAAAACTACTCGAAGCCAACCCGGCTTTCGCGCAGCTTCTGGGGATGCCTGGTGCCGATTGCCAACGCATTGAGGATGCGCTCAGTAACGGCGAAGCTGCATTTGTCCAACCCGATGGTCAAACGATGTCTCTGAAAGAGCGGGCGCAACCAAGCGCCGCCGATAACAACCACAAGTCGGAGGAGATCGAGATGGGAATACGTCGACAGGATGGCACCGTCATATGGACGAACGCGACCGCGAAGCCTATTGCGCTTGAGAAATATGGCGTTGCCACGATCTATCAGGACCTCACCGAAACCCGGCGACTCAAGGACACCCAGCAGCGCCTCGAACATATGGCGCATTACGATACGCTGACGCATCTGCCTAACCGTGCGCTGCTCGACGACCGTCTCGGCCAGGCGATCGCAGTCGCACGACGCAACGCGACCATGCTCGCGGTCTGCCATCTGGATCTCGACAACTTCAAGAACATCAACGAAACCTACGGCAACAGCATTGGTGACGTGCTGCTCAAGGAAGTCGGCCACCGTATCAAAAACAGCCTGCGCGGCGGCGACACCATTGCGCGTATCGGCGGCGATGAATTCGTGCTGCTGCTCGGTGAGATCGAAACGTCTAAGGAACTCGAACAGACTCTGGCGCGCATCCTCAGCGTCGTCGCAGCACCCTTCACCGCCTCGGGACACAAACTGCAGGTCTCGGCGAGCGTCGGCGTCACTGTCGCACCGGGCGATGGCAGCGATCCAGACACCCTGCTGCGCCACGCCGATCAGGCGATGTACACCGCCAAGCAGGAAGGCTGCAATTCCTTTCACCTGTTCGATGTCGAAAAGGACATCAGGGCGCGCCAGCAACGCGATACCCAGGTAAGCATCGGGCAAGCACTGGTTAATCGCGAATTCAAGCTCTATTACCAACCCAAGGTGAATATGCGCTCGGGCAAAATCACCGGCTTCGAAGCCCTGATTCGCTGGCAGCATCCCGAGCGCGGCTTGCTCCTGCCGCAAGAATTTCTGCCGCAGACCGAAGGCCACCAGACCAGCATTGCCATCGGCGAATGGGTGATGGAGGACGCACTGCGTCAGGCCTGCGTGTGGGCCGAAAGCGGACAACAACTGCCGATCAGCGTCAATATCGCTGCCCATCATCTCCAACATCCAGACTTCGTGCCGCACCTCGCGGAATTGCTCGGCAGGATCACCGCCGAGTATCCGCACCTGCAGCCGCACTGGCTGGAACTGGAAATCCTCGAAACGGCGGCGCTCGGCGACATGGCCTACGTCAGCAAGGTCATTGATGCCTGTCTCGACCTCGGCGTCGGCTTCGCACTCGACGACTTCGGCACCGGCTACTCCTCGCTCACCTACCTGAAGCGTCTGCAGGCCGGCACGCTGAAGATCGATCAGTCCTTTATCCGCGACATGCTCGTGAACAGCGATGATCTTGCCATCGTTGAAGGTGTCGTCGGCCTGACCTCGGCCTTCCGTCGCAAGGTGATCGCCGAGGGTGTCGAAAGCATCCAGCACGGCATGATGCTCATGCATCTGGGCTGCGATCTCGCCCAGGGCTTCGGCATCGCCCGACCAATGCCGGCAACCGAGGTGCCAACTTGGGTCGCATCGTTCCTGCCGCCACCCGCCTGGTCCGAAAGCCTATCCTATCCCTGGAGCCGCGAGGACTTCCCCTTGTTGGCTGTCGAGTTCGACCACAAGCAATGGGTCGAGCAGTTGCTCTCTCTGTTGCAACAAGCGGTACCCGAAGCTTCAACTTTGACCGAAGAATTCTTTGATCCAAGCCATGGCAGTTTCGGCACTTGGTACAAAGAACACGGTCTCGCCAAGTTTGGCCACATGCGCGAATTCAACGCCATCGGCCAACTCCACGACCATGTCTACCGTCTCGGCAAGCGCATCGCCCAGTTGCATTTCGGCAACCAGGCGCAACTTGCCGAAGCCCTCATCCCGCACCTGCATGCAGCCAACGAAGACCTCTTTGAAGGCCTCACCGAGCTACGTCTGGAAATGGCCAACCTGTCCGAGATGCCCCCCACGCACTGGTCGCAGATCCGCAGCGCCTGATTACCAAAAGTTGTCGCCTCACCCATGAGCAGTGCCGCCTCAAACACTTCCTATTTCGTCTCCGACTTGCATCTCTGCCCGACCAGGCCGGCCATCGCCGGCCTGCTCTGCGACTTCCTCGCGAATCAGGCAAGACGCGCCGACGCGCTCTATATCCTCGGTGATCTGTTCGAATACTGGGCCGGCGACGACGACCTTGCCGACCCATTCAACGCGCGTATCTGTGCTGCACTGCTTGCCTGTTCGCAGACGGTGCCGATCCACTTCATCGCTGGTAACCGCGACTTCCTGATCGGCGCGAGCTTTGCCCGTGCCAGCGGCATGACGCTGCTCCAGGAACCGCATCCCGCAAACCTTGCGGGCACCCCGACGCTGCTGATGCACGGCGACACGCTGTGCAGCGACGACATCGCCTACCAGAACTTCCGCAGCATGGTGCGCACCTCCACCTGGTGCGACGACTTCCTCGCCCGACCACTCGCCGCACGCAAGGCACAGATCGAAGCACTGCGCCGTCACAGCGAACAGGAAAAGCAGATCAAATCCGCCGCCATCATGGACGTCAATGCCGATACCGTCGCCGCCACGCTACGCGCACACGGTTACCCGCGCCTGATCCACGGCCACACACATCGCCAAGGCCAGCATACGCATCACGTCGACGACCACGCCTGCGAACGCTGGGTACTCGGCGACTGGCATGACAGCGGCAACTACCTGTCGTGCGACGCGAGCGGCTGCCGTTTCCACGCGCTGACCCTGCCGGCCTGACGGCCTCCTCTCCCGCTCCTTTAGCGCTTCAGATGCCCTCAGCCCTCGATCTGCTCCACTCCGTTTTCGGCTATAGCGCCTTTCGCGGTGCTCAGGCCGAGATCGTCGATCACATCTGTCAGGGCGGCGACGCGCTGGTGCTGATGCCCACCGGCGGTGGCAAGTCACTGTGCTTCCAGATCCCGGCCCTGCTGCGTCCCGGCTGCGGTATCGTCGTCTCGCCACTGATCGCCCTGATGCAGGATCAGGTCGACGCCCTGTTGCAGGCTGGCGTACGCGCCGCCTTCCTGAATTCCTCGCTCGACTTCAACGCCGCGATGGCCACCGAGAAACGGCTGCTCGCCGGTGAACTCGATCTGCTCTACGTCGCGCCGGAACGCCTGCTCACCGAACGCTTCCTCGCCCTGCTCGACCGCCTCGACGCCGAGCGGCGCATCGCCCTCTTCGCCATCGACGAGGCGCACTGTGTCTCGCAATGGGGCCACGACTTCCGCCCCGAGTACATCCAGCTTTCTGCACTGCACGAACGCTACCCGGCGGTGCCACGCATCGCCCTGACGGCCACCGCCGACGAACTCACGCGCAGTGAAATCCGCACACGCCTCGGCCTCGACACGGCACGCACCTTCGTCGCCAGTTTCGACCGTCCCAATATCCGCTACACCATCGTCGAACGCGGGGTTAGCCAACTGAGTCCACGCAAACAGCTGCTCGACTTCCTCAGCGACCATCGTGGTGCAGCCGGCATCGTCTACTGTCTGTCGCGCAAGAAGGTCGACGAAACCGCCACCTGGCTCGCACAAAATGACATCACCGCGCTGCCTTACCATGCCGGCATGGATGCCACGCAACGCCGCGAACACCAGCAGCGCTTCGTCCGTGAGGAGGGCGTCGTCATGGTGGCGACCATCGCCTTCGGCATGGGCATCGACAAACCCGACGTGCGCTTTGTCGCCCATCTCGACTTGCCGAAAAGTCTCGAAGCCTATTACCAGGAAACTGGTCGCGCCGGCCGTGACGGCGAGCCGGCCGAAGCCTGGATGACCTATGGCCTCAACGACGTCGTCATCCATCGCCAACGCATCGACGAATCCGCCGCGCCCGACGAGCAGAAACGGATCGAGCGCCAGAAGCTCGACGCCATGCTCGCCTACTGCGAAGCCGCTGGCTGCCGGCGCAGTGTGCTGTTGAGTTATTTCGGTGAAGCCAGCGCCGCCTGTGGCAATTGCGATACCTGCCTCGTCCCGCCGCAACTCTGGGACGGCACTGTCGCCGCACAGAAGCTGCTCTCCGCCGCCATCCGCAGTGGCCAGCGTTTCGGCGCCGGCCATCTGATCGACATCTTGCGCGGCAAGCGCACGGCAAAGGTCGAACAGTTCAACCACGACCAGCTCCCCACCTTCGGCATCGGCCAGGATCTCGACGAAGCCGCATGGCGCGGCGTCGCCCGCCAGTTGCTCGCCGGCGGCCTGCTGCACGCCGATGCTGAACGTTACGGCGGCCTGACCCTGACTGAAGCCGCACGCCCGGTGCTCAAGGGTGAAACCACGCTGATGCTGCGCAGACAAGCGCCTCGCCAAAAGACCGCGCGAAGCAGCAAGGCAGGTAGCCAGAAAGCGACAAACTGGATGGGCGGCAACGCTGCCATTGCAGCTGATGACGATCCGCTGTTCCAGTCATTGCGCACCTGGCGCGGCAATCTGGCGCGTGAACAGGGATTGCCCGCCTACGTCATCCTGCACGACAAGACCTTGCGCGAACTCGCCGCACAGCGGCCCTCATCGCTCGAAGAACTCACCCAGGTCAGCGGCATTGGGGGCGCCAAGGCCGAACGCTACGGCGCGGCCTTGCTGGAATTGCTCGCCAGCAGCTGACTCGGATGAAAAAAATAGGGGCGACCAACGGTCACCCCTATGAAATCTCAAATCCGCAATCCAAATAGCACACCACGCCAGAAGCAAGCATTGACGTGGTTCTCCGGGCACGCCCTATGGAGAACCGCACCAATGCTTGTTCTTAGCGGTTAGCGGTTACGGCTACCAGAATGATGCGCCGCGCCGCCGCTGCGGCTCGGCGCATTACGCTGCGGCTTTGCACCCGTCGACGGACGATTGCCGGCCGCGGGCTTACCCGGCTGGCCGGGGCGGCTGCCGCGGCGAGCCGTGTTGTTGCGGCCATTCTCGATTGGCTCGGCCTTGATGTTTGGGTCGGGTTCGAAACCCGGCACCAAACGCTTCTCGATGGGCTTGTTCAGCAGTCGCTCGATATTACGCAGCAGCTGAAGCTCATCGACGCAAACCAGCGAGACGGCTTCGCCACTCGATCCAGCGCGGCCGGTACGACCGATGCGGTGGACGTAATCTTCCGGCACATTCGGCAGTTCGTAGTTCACAACATGCGGCAGCAGGTCGATATCGATACCGCGCGCAGCGATGTCGGTGGCGACGAGCACATTGAGCTTGAGGCTCTTGAAGTCGGCCAGCGCACGGGTGCGGGCATTCTGACTCTTGTTGCCGTGGATCACGGCGGCGCTGATACCCGACTTGTCGAGCTTTTCGGCGAGCGCGTTGGCACCATGCTTGGTGCGCGTGAACACGAGCACCTGATGCCAATTGTGGTCAGTGATGAGCTTGACCAGCAGATCACGCTTGCGTGCTTTGTCGACATGATAGACAGCCTGTGTCACCAGCTCAGTCGCCGTGTTGCGTGGCGCGACTTCGACCGAACGCGGGTTGTTGAGGATGCCGGATGCGAGTGTGCGGATCTCGTCGGAGAAGGTGGCCGAATACAGCAGCGTCTGGCGCTGCTTGGGCAGCATAGCGAAGAGCCGGCGCATATCGGGCAAGAAGCCCATGTCGAGCATACGGTCGGCTTCGTCGAGGACGAGGATTTCGACACCCGAAAGATCGGCGTTACGCTGCGATACGTGGTCGAGCAGGCGGCCGGGCGTGGCGACAAGAATGTCGAGGCCGCTCTTGAGGGCTCTTTCCTGCGGTCCCATGCCGACGCCACCAAAAATGACGGCGGTCTTTAGCGGTAGATGGCGGCCGTAAGTACGCACACTTTCCTCGACCTGGGCGGCGAGTTCACGCGTCGGCGTGAGAACAAGGACGCGCGGCCGGGCGTTCGAGAGGGCAGGACGACTGCTGATGAGTTGCAGGATCGGCAGAGTGAAGCCGGCGGTCTTGCCGGTTCCAGTCTGCGCGGCAGCCATCAAGTCGTGACCAGCAAGAACCAGCGGAATCGCCTTGGACTGGATGGGGGTGGGCGTGTCATAGCCTTGATCGGCAATAGCGCGAAGAATCTCGGCGCGCAGGCCAAGGTCGGTGAAATTCATAGTGGGAACTCCCGGATCCGACCCAGCGTGCCAGGCACGCATCAGTCAGGGTGGATCGCTTGCGGGTGTGTGACGCGGAGAGAAGATCTGAACGCGAAGCGCGGCTACAGACTGATGGATGGCCAGCGCGGCGCGGAGTGTAACAGCTTGACGTGGCTTTGACCGAGGTGGGACGAAATATTCATTCGCCGCCCGAGACGCACCTGCACACCTGCACACCTGCGCACCTGCACACCTGCACACCAGGCAGCGAGACTTCCAAGCTAAATGCCGGCCGGCACCTTATCCACACCCTTGATCGGTGTACCGGCATCGAAGCCGTGACTCTTGAACCAGCCGGCGGACATCTCCAGCGCGAACTTGGCGGGACGCTTGGCGCAGTGCTGGTCTTCGGTCTGCGGCAGCATTTCCTCAACGTTGATAATCTGCCCCTGCTCATCAAGGAAGGCGACGGAAAGCGGAATCAGCGTGTTGCGCATCCACATGCAATGTGCCGATGCGTCGGGAAAGACGAACAGCATGCCGCGGTTGCCAGGCAGGCTCTTACGATTCATCAAGCCGAGCGCGCGGCTTGCGTTGGTATTGGCAAGCTCGGCCTGGATGCGATGGATACCGGCACTCAGATCGAACAAACCGCCGGCATGGGCCGCACTCGTCAGAGTCAGCGCCATCAGGGCGGAGACCGCCGGGAAAATCATCTTGAACTTGAGCCGTTGCATGCGGAAACTCCTCCGGAGACATTTCATGGTGCGAAAGCTTGAATTATGGCGCATCGCTGGCCAGTGCCAAAGAACAAGGCAGAGAGGTTCATCAAACAAGCAGTGAGGCTTACATCATGAGGGCGAAACGACAAATTTTGGGCGAAAAAAAGGCAGGAAATAAATCCCTGCCCTTTCCCACCGATGAATTGGCTTAGGCGGCCGGAGCGGCAACCTTCTTATGCTTCTTGGCGTGCTTCTTGGCATGCTTCTTTGCCGGGGCATCAGCAGCCGGAGCAGCAGCCGTGTCGGCAGCCGGAGCGGTTGCGGCCGGAGCAGCAGCCGGCGCCTTCTCGGCAGCCTTGGGCGCGTCGGTAGCGAAAGCAGTGGAGGCAGCGAAGGCGGTCGCCAGAAGGACAGTCAGCAGCTTGTTCATCATGAATCCTTTCAAAAGTGGTGGTGTGTTGATGTTACTCGACACTTCGAATCAATTTCTGGTGTCACTGCCTAAAACGCTGCGTCGGCGATCTGGTTGACAACAATCTGATATTTATTTTTCAACGGCCTTGACACCCTCATCACGCCACTCACCCGGCGCCAGTCCGGCCAGCGTCCAGGCACCGATGGCCCAGCGGATCAGGCGCAGCGTCGGATAGCCAACCTTGGCCGTCATGCGTCGCACCTGACGGTTCTTGCCCTCACGCAACTCTATTTCCACCCAGCTAGTAGGGATTTCCTTGCGGTAGCGGATCGGCGGATCGCGTGGCCAGAGCCCGGCCGGCTCGTCGATTAACCGCGCACGGCAGGGCTGTGTACGAAAGTCACCAAGATCAAGTCCAGCGCAAAGCTGGCGCAGAGCGTCTTCCGTCAGGTTTCCTTCCACCTGTGCCCAATAGACCTTGGCCTGTTTGTGGCGTGGATCACTGATGTGGCTTTGCAGGTGGCCATCATCAGTAAGCAGCAGCAGCCCCTCACTGTCAGCGTCCAGGCGCCCGGCGGCATAGACGCCCGGTACCGGGATGTAGTCCTTCAGCGTCGGACGTCCGTCCGCTGACGTAAATTGAGTCAGGACACCATAGGGTTTGTTGAAAAGAAGGAGACGACTCATACGTTGAAGGTCGTTTTGTCGCTAATCCTGCTGTGGTCTGAAGCGTTGCAGAAGCGCAGCGACTCTGGATAGGGATAGAAATCCTTGACCACGCCACGGCCGATCTCTTCTTTGGTCACCTGCCAGAAGGGGACGTCGAACAGATCCGGATGATGGCGCATAAAGGCTTCGCGGATGCGTGGCGAGGTCAGCAGGAAGGTCGCAAGCTCCTCGGGAAAGACGTCGGTGCGCGATACCGAATACCAGTTCTCGCCCGAAAACTCCATCTCGGGATACGGCGGCGGCGGAATCCGGCGGAAGTTACAGTCGGTCATGTACTCGATTTCATCGTAGTCGTAGAACACGACGCGACCATAGCGAGTGACACCAAAGTTCTTCCAGAGCATATCGCCCGGAAAGATGTTGGCAATGGCCAGCTCACGGATCGCATTACCGTACTCGCGCACGGCGTGGTCGATACGATCCAGTCGATTCTCCCGCTCGGCCTTCTCCAGATAGATGTTGAGCGGCTCCATGCGTCGCTCGATGTAGAGGTGCTTGATGATGATGAACTCGCCCTCCTCCTCAATCAGCGACGGCGCATGCTGGTACAGCTCGTCGAGCAGGGTTTGTGAGAAACGCGCCTTGGGCAGCGCTGCATTGGAGAATTCCAGCGTATCAGCCATGCGTCCGACGCGATCAACCTGCTTGACGAGCTGGTACTTGCGTCGCACCGTCTCATGGTCAACATCTTTCGAGCTGCCGAAAACATCCTTGATCAATTTGAATACATAAGGGTAAGAGGGCAACGTGAACACCAGCATGACCAGACCGCGGATACCCGGTGCGACGATGAACGGATCCTGAGAATGATGAAGATGCTGGATCAGATCGCGGAAGAACATGGTCTTGCCCTGCTTGCCGAGACCAAGCATGGTGTAAAGCTCCGAGCGTGGCTTGCCCGGCATGATGCTGCGCAGGAACTGGATGTAGGCCGACGGCACCGCCATATCCACCATGAAATAGGCACGCGACAGCGAAAACAGCGCACCGATGCGCCAGGCATCGAAGAGGACGGTATCGACATAAAGCTCGCCATCAGCCGAATGCAGAATAGGCACCGCGAACGGGTACTCGACACCACCGTTGATCGCCTTGCCAATGATGTAGGCGGCCTTGTTGCGATAGAAGGCCGACTGCAGAACCTGCACCTGCAGGTTGTACTCGCGCTCCGGCCACTCGCCCAGATACTTTTCGACCGCCTCGCAAAGACTGTCGACGTCGCGCTCCATATCCTCGAACGGCCGCGTCCAGCCAAAGTCGAGCAGGATCTGGCGGATCACACCACGAAAGCCGGCATCATTCGGATAATAGCTGCGATAAACCGGTGTGTCGGATTCAAGGTATTCGGTCGATATCGCCGGCCGCACGAAGATGAAATCGTTGTGAAAGTAGGTGCGATGCAGGATCTTG
>CAZAOQ010000031.1:20483-21063 GCA_964486795.1 uncultured Rhodocyclaceae bacterium | reverse complement strand
GGCGCCGAATACGCCAAAACCCGGCACAACGCCGGGTTTTGGTTTTGTGAGCGCCTCGCCGACAATCTCGGCGTCACACTCAACAAGGAATCGCGTTTCCATGGCATCGCCGGCAACGCACGCAATGCAAGTTCCGGCGCTTCAGGTGTCTGGCTGTTGCTGCCACAGACCTTCATGAACCGCTCCGGCCAGGCGGTACGCGCACTGGCGCAGTTCTACCGCATTGAGCCGGACGAAATGCTCGTGGTGCACGACGAACTTGATCTACCACCCGGCCAGCTGCGCCTCAAGTTCGGCGGTGGTCTCGGCGGTCACAACGGTCTCAAGGACATCACGGCCCACCTCGGCACGCAGGACTTCTGGCGGCTGCGCATCGGCATCGGTCATCCCGGCGATCGCAACGAAGTCGTCAACTTCGTACTCAAGCCACCGCAACGCGCCGAGCAGGAGATCATCGATACCGCACTCGACCGCGCCCTGCTCGCCTGGCCGTTGCTGTCCAAGGGTGAATGGCCGGTTGCCATGCAAAAACTCAACGTCAAGCCGGTGGCAAGCTCCTGACCGCTGACCTCTCATCACT
>CAZAOQ010000031.1:0-20473 GCA_964486795.1 uncultured Rhodocyclaceae bacterium | reverse complement strand
CCACCCTGTTCAATGCCCTGACTAAATCAGGCATCGCAGCGGAGAACTACCCTTTTTGCACCATCGAGCCCAACGTCGGCATCGTTGAGATGCCTGACCCGCGCCTCGATGCGCTCGCAGCCATCGTCAAGCCACAAAAGATCCAGCATGCCATCGTCGAATTTGTCGATATTGCCGGACTCGTCGCCGGTGCCTCGAAGGGCGAAGGCCTCGGCAACCAGTTCCTCGCCAATATCCGCGAAACCGATGCCGTCGTTCACGTCGTACGCTGCTTCGTTGATGAGAATGTGATCCATGTATCCGGCTCGGTCGACCCACTCCGCGACATCGAGATAATCGACACCGAGCTCGCGCTGGCCGATATGAGCACCGTCGAAAGGGCGCTCATCCGCTATACCAAGCAGGCCCGCTCTGGCGGCGACAAAGAAGCCAAACTGCTCGTCGACGTCCTCGAAAAGTGCATGGCTCAACTCAACCAGGCCAAGCCGGTACGGGCGCTCAATCTTGCGAAGGAAGAATGGGCCAACCTCAGACAGTTCTGCCTGATCACGGCCAAACCCGTGCTCTACGTCGCCAACGTGGCCGAAAGTGGTTTCACGAACAATCCTTATCTTGACCTCGTGCGCACCCATGCCGCGCAGGAAGGCGCTCAAGTGGTTGCATTGTGTGCCGCCATCGAAGCCGAAATCGCCGATCTCGACGACGCCGACCAGACGGAGTTCCTCGAATCCATGGGCCTCGAAGAGCCTGGCCTCGATCGCCTGATCCGCGCCGGCTACCAGCTATTGGGCCTGCAAACCTACTTCACTGCGGGTGTCAAAGAAGTACGTGCCTGGACCATCCACGTCGGCGACACCGCACCGCAAGCCGCTGGCGTGATCCACACCGACTTTGAACGCGGCTTCATCCGCGCCCAGACCATCTCCTTCGACGACTTCATCGCCTGCAAGGGTGAATCAGGTGCCAAGGAAGCCGGCAAGATGCGCGCCGAGGGCAAGGAATACGTCGTCAAAGATGGCGATGTCCTAAACTTCCTGTTTAACGTCTGATTGTCTTTCGGGCTTTCGGGCTTTCGGGCTTTCGGGCTTTCGGGCTTTCGGGCTTTCGGGCTTTCAGGACGCAGGCGGTAGCTGGCTCGACACATTTTCGGAACAGACCACAACCGGGCCGTCGAGCAGAATACTTGATGGCTGCGAACACCAACCCGTCATATCCCCACCCGGAAGGGGAAGCCACAGGCAAGCAACGACTGACCGCAAACATCAATATCAATCAATAGATTACACAAGATAGTTTATGCTATACAATCGATTCGTTTAGGATTTCCGAGGCCATCGATCAGCAAGATGGCCTGTGAGCGGTTCAACCACCGATTCCAGACCGGATTTTGATGCAAGCGACCATTCAATCGCGGCACAAGTACATAAGCAGCAAACGCCTGAAACAGTTCGGGGGCATGCTGTCACTGTCCACTCCAATGCTTGTCTCCGCATTGGAAATAGTCGCACCGGTTACCAATCCCATCTTCGGCAACCCCCTGCACCTGGAAAGTCCACTCATGCTGCAGGGCAAGACCCGCCTCGAGGACGATGCGCATCTGTCCAAAGCGTTGCAGGCACTCTGGCAAAAACCCGAGTGTGAGGAATTCCTGACCAACTTGCTGGAAGACAACCGCGGCGGCAAACGTGCGGGTTTTCCACAGCAGGTCGCAGAAGATATTGTGCTGCTCAAGACCATCCTGAGAATGAACTCGCGGATCGACTTTCCATCAATCAGTGGCGCTGAAGAGAAAGTGAAGGATCCATCCCGCGCAGAAAGCCTAGCCTGGCGCAAAGTTAGAATGATTCCGTGAACCACGATGATCATTCTGCCTGAGGAATTTTCCTTTGATATTGCGGGCCAGCGATTTCGACCATGACGATCGAGCGCTCCTTACAACGTTACTGCGGGCGCTTCGCACCCTCACCGACCGGTCCTTTACACTTTGGCTCCCTGGTCGCAGCGGTTGGCAGCTATCTCGATGCACGTCGTCATGACGGGCTCTGGTACCTGCGCATGGAAGACGTGGACCGCCAGCGCTGCCCGTCAGGGATGTCCAGCGAAATCCTCCACCTGCTTGATGATTATGGATTCGAATGGGACGGTGAGGTGATCTACCAAAGTCTGCGTGATGGCAGCTACCGAGCAGCGCTCGAACACCTACATGCGGCCGGCCGCGTTTTTCCCTGCACCTGTACGCGCAACGAACTGGCAGATTCGCAGCTTTCCCCCCCAGTTCGCCTTGCCAGCGATGGCGCCCTGATCTACCCCGGAACCTGTCGAACCGGGCTATCGCAGGGCCGTTCGGCACGCACCTGGCGCCTTCGTGTCAATGATGAAAGCATCTGCTTCGATGACGCGATCCAGGGCCGTATCGAACAGGATCTGCCCGGTGCCGTCGGCGACTTCGTTCTGCTGCGTGCTGACGGATTTTTTGCCTATCAACTTGCTGTGGTCGTCGACGACGCCGAACAAGGGATCAGCCACGTCGTGCGTGGCGCAGACCTCCTTTACTCGACGCCGCGTCAGATTCTGCTGCAAAGATTGCTGGGCTTGCCAACACCGCGCTATGGACATCTTCCCGTTGCGCTCAACGCGGCAGGAGAAAAGCTCTCGAAACAGTCGCACGCCGTGCCGCTCTGCCGAAGCCAGGCAATACCTGCTGTACTCGCCGCATTGCGCTTCCTGGGACAGGAGCCCCCCCTCGAGCTGCACGACGCCGCACTCGGCGAACTGTGGCAATGGGCCATTGCCAACTACTCACCAGACAAAGTACCGCACAGCCATGCTGTTGTGGAATCGTTCACCTGAAAGAGAGCCATCATGATCATCAAAACTGACGACGAATTGCGCCGCTTGCTTAGCGACGCCCGTGTGATCGCCATCGTAGGCCTTTCGTCGAACACCTCGCGACCGAGCAATGTGGTGGCGAAATACCTGATGGCGCACGGTTACACGATCATTCCGGTCAACCCTGCCGAACAAGAAATTCTCGGTCAGAAATGCTATGCAAGCCTCGCCGAGATTCCACAGAAGATCGATATCGTCGACTGTTTTCGCAAGTCCGATGACATTCCGCCGCTGGCACAGGCCGCGATCAATATCGGCGCCAAATCACTCTGGATGCAACTCGATGTCATCAACGAGGAGGCTGCTCAACAAGCTACAGCGGCCGGACTCGACGTTGTCATGGACCGCTGTACCAAGATTGAGCACGCACGACTGCTCGCCTGAACCGTCAAGACAGCAATCACAAACTTCACCCGCGAATGACACCGACAATGCGCACCCGCTCAAAGCATCGAAACCGTCTGCCTATCGCTCTATTGGGCTTGGTGCTAATGGCCGCCTCCGCCCGAATGCCCTTGGCCATGACTGCAACGACCGCGTACATCAACAACGATATTTTCGTCAGTGACGACCGGGAATATGCGGCCTCAAACTATGCCGAGATTATTTCTGAAATCGAAAAAACGCCAGACATGGTTGTTTATCGGCTCGCCCTGCTGGGTAACGGATCGGAGCTACTTGCTAACCCTCGGCCATCGCGGCCCGTCCAGCTCGCCTACAACGGTGAAGGTAGTATTGCCGTCATCTATCCTGATCTCGGCGAACCCTATCGCAGCGTCTTCTCCAAAATTATCGAGGGTGTCGAAAACCAGGCCAAGGCGCGCGTCCTGGGGATTCCCGTCGGTCCAAATCAGAACGTGCCAGAACTCGCCAACGAGTTGCGCCGTCAGGGTATCCATGTCGTCATCGCACTCGGTCGTAACGGGCTGAAAGCCGTCAGAGGCATCGGCACCGACATCGGCGTCGTCGTCGGTGGTGTGGTGACCGCATCGGAAACCGAAACGCGTGGCATGTCCGTCCTGAGTCTGGCCCCCGACCCGCATCTGCTCTTCGAACGTCTGCACTCAATGGCACCTTCGGTGCGCCGTATCTATGTCGCTTACGACCCCGGCCAGAACGCATGGCTGATGCGCCTGGCTCGCGAGGCTGCAAAGAATCTCGGGCTCGAACTGGTGGCACAGGAAACACCGGATCTGAAGAGTGCGCTGCGCTACTACCACAACACCATCGCCAGCATGGATCCGCGCCGCGATGCCCTGTGGTTACCGCAGGACTTGATCAGCGCTGAAGAATCCGTCGTCCTGCCGCAGGTTCTTCAGGAAGCCTGGGGGCGCAACCTGCTGGTCTTCTCGAGCAGCGTGACACACGTCCGGCGCGGCGTTCTGTTCTCACTCTATCCGGACAACGTGCAACTCGGCCGACGGCTTGCAAGCGCTGCGCTGGGCAGCACCACAAGCAGCCTGCCGCGCAGTATTGCCCCGCTCAAGGAAGTACTGGTGGCCGTCAATTTGCGTACCGCGAGCCATCTTGGCCTGGATGTCGATAGCAGACAGCAGAGCTTTGACCTGGTGTTCCCTGAGCCATGAAGCCAATCCACTCACTTCTAGGTCTGCTGCGGCGCACCTCTTTCAGCCGGCAGCTTGCCACTGTGGTGGCAGCCGCAGTACTGAGCATCGCCATTGTTTCGTCTCTCGCCATCTCCTGGCAAACAAGCCGGCAGATCAGCACGAGCCTGATCGAACAAGGGCGTCAGGTCGCGGAAAATCTGGCGCGGCAGAGCAAGCTCGCCTTGCTCTACGACTCTCCCGAGAACGCAGCGGGTGTCATCACCCTGACGCTGGCTTTTCCCGACGTCGCATCGCTGGAAATCCGCCACACCGATGGCTCACTTCTGCTCAGCCGGAGCAACGACAAGGAAGCCAGGAACACTGCTGGCGAAAGCGCGCCGGCCGTACTGCCGAGTGCCTATCTCGAGGGCGAAAGCGACGACACCTGGCGCTTTGTCGCCCCGGTGCTGGTCGGCAACGAGGTCGACTCGCCCTTCAATACCAGTGAAGCCAATCAGGAAATGCTCGGCTATGTGCGCGTGGTGAAGAGCAAGGCAACACTCAAGCGCATGCAGGCCGAGGTTTTCGCCGTCAATTTCGCCGTCTCCTTCATCGTTTCCCTGATCTTCCTGGTCATCCTGCGTACCCTGACACAACGCATGACGCGCCCCCTGATGCGGCTGTCCAGCGTCATGGCCCAAGCCGAAAGCGGTGTCAGCGGCCTGCGCGCCGATACCGACGGGCCGAAGGACATCGCCGACATGTCAACCGCGTTCAACCGAATGATGACCGTGCTCGAAGATCGCGAAACGGAGCTGCGTACGGCGCGCGACAACGCGTTGAAATTCGCCCAGCTCAAAGCCAATTTCGCGGCGACCGTCAGCCACGAGATCCGCACGCCGCTCAATGGCGTCGTCGGCACACTGGATATTTTGATGGCCACCGATCTGCCCTCGAAGCAGCACCAGTTCGTCGAGATTGCCTGGGACTCATCGCGCTACCTGCTCGACCTGATCAACAATATTCTCGATTTCTCCAAGCTCGAAGCCGACAAGGTTGCGCTCGAGAAAATGGAATTTGGCATCAGCCATCTCATCGAAAGTGTGCTGGAACTACTCTCGACGCAAGCGTTACAGAAGAAGCTCGCGGTGGATTATCTGGTCGCACCAAGCCTGCCCTCCCGCATGCTCGGTGATCCGCGGCGACTCCGGCAGATCCTCATCAACCTGATCGGCAATGCACTCAAATTCACAGAGAGTGGCAGCGTCAGCGTGCGCGTTTCTGCCACGGGCAACGCTGCGGAAAGCCGCCTCGACGAAGCCATGACATTGCGCTTCGAAGTCGTCGACACGGGCATTGGCATCACGCACGATATGCAATCCAGCATCTTCGACTCCTTCACCCAGGAAGATACATCGACCACGCGCCGCTTCGGTGGCTCCGGTCTTGGCCTGGCCATCAGCAAACAACTGGTGGAATTGATGGGCGGCCAGATCGGTGTCGACAGCACGCCCGGTCTCGGTAGCTGCTTCTGGTTCACGGTACCGCTGACGCCAGTTGCAACGCCGGAGCGTTCTGCCTCGATCCAACCCTCCTGGCCAGGCTTGCGCGCACTCGTCATCGACGAGAGCGAAATTGTCCGGCGCTTCCTGCAGCAAACGCTGACGGTCTGGGGCTTTGATTGCCAAACGAGTCTCGACGCCGACGACGCGCTGGGTGAATTGAACGCTGCAGGTGAAGCAGGCCAACCCTACCGAATCGTCATCCTGGACACGACGTTCGCAACCAGCGACGGCAACAGCCTTCCGGCACGCATCCAGCGGGAGGGCAACGATGGCCCACGCCTGATCCTCATGAATCGCTTCGGTGCGGATCATGTACCCAGTGCCGTGCGGGCCGATGCCTACCTAGCCAAGCCGCTGCGGGTCGAACGACTACTCGAAGCCATCAGCGGAGCCCTCGGCAATGGTCTCGTCATCAACGACCAGAACGTCCTGACATATCGGACTGAGAACGTTGATGACGTTAGTGACATTAATAGCCGCAACACCCTACCGCAGCATCAAGCCAACTACGACATCCTCGTGGTTGAGGACAACCGTACCAATCAGGCGATCGTCCAGGGGCTACTCGAAGTGCTCGGCTGCAAGGCGGAAATCGCCGAAGATGGCGCACAGGGGCTGCTCGCCTTCAAACGTCAGTCCTGGGATCTGATCTTCATGGATTGCTGCATGCCTGAAATGGACGGCTACCAGGTCACTGCGGCCGTTCGCTCCATCGAGCGCACCGGCGGCAAGCGCACCCCCATCGTCGCGATGACAGCCAACGTGCAAGAGGTCGACATCGAGAAATGCCTTGCGTCGGGAATGGATGACCACCTCGCCAAACCCCTGACCATGGAAACCTTGGCAGCCAAGCTCAAGCGCTGGATCGCCCACTACGCGGTCGAAGGCCTGCGCGGCGAAACCGCACCGCGCACACGGCCCGTTGAAGGCAACGGTGAAACACCTCTTGATATGGCGAAGCTCGACAAGCTGCGTGAACAACTCGGCAGTTCGTTCGGGCAGGCTGTCCGGCCCTTCCTCGAAGACATGCCGATCTACCTGGAACAGATGGAGCAGGCAATCGCGGCTGGCGACGCCGATGCCCTGGGCCAGGCGGCTCATGCGATCAAGGGAGCCGCCGGCAATCTCGGCGCTGAAATGCTGGCCCAGATCACCCGCGAGATCGAGGAAAGCGCCATCGCCGCCCACGTCAGTGCCGCAAATGACATGGTCACCCATGCACGCGCCGAATATGCTCTGGTGCAACAGGCACTGCTCGGTGAGTTAAAGGCGGCACCATCCACTCCCTCGGATGACACCAGCAAGGGTGCACTCGTGCTGGTGGTCGATGACGACCGCAGCACGCGCGCCACATTGCGCTACGCCTTGCAGCGCAGCGGCTTCAGCGTCGAGGAGGCCGGCGACGGCATGCGCGCCCTGTCCCTTCTTGATCGCGTCGTCCCCGATGTGATTCTGCTGGATGCAATGATGCCGGTGATGGATGGCTTCACGACATGCGCCCGCCTGCAGGCGCATCCCCGTGGACGAAGCATTCCGGTCCTGATGATCACAGCGCTCGAGGACGACCAGTCGATCGAACGTGCCTTCGCCGCCGGGGCCAGCGACTACTTGCCCAAGCCACTCAATCTGGCGGTCGTCAACCAGCGCATCAAGCGGGTGGTCGAAGCCCAACGTGCGGAAAAGCATGTCCAGCATCTGGTGTTCAACGACACGCTGACCGGCCTGCCGAACCGCATTCAGTTCGCGGACTATTTGAATCGCGCCATCGAACGCGCGAAAACAACGAACCACTCGCTCGCTCTGCTGTTCCTCGATCTCGACCGCTTCAAATATGTCAATGACACACTCGGTCATGAGATTGGAGACCGACTGATTAAGGCTGTTGCCAGCCGTATTCGCAATTGTGTACGTGCCAGCGACTGCGTGGCCCGCCTTGGTGGTGACGAATTCACGGTACTGATCGACGAACTCGACGATCCCGCCTCGGCCACCAATGCCGCACAAAAAATTCGCCGCTCGCTGACCTCATCCTTCGAAATTGATGGCCAGGACATCTTCGTATCGACCAGCGTGGGCATCTCACTCTATCCTGAGGATGGGACCGACGTCAGCACGCTGCTGCGCCATGCTGACACCGCCATGTATCGCGCCAAGCGTAGCAATAGCGGCGTCGAATTCTACGAAGAAGGCATGGAGGCGTCGGTCTCCGAACAGCTGCGCATGGACAGCGCCTTGCGGCGTGCCCTGGAGCGCAACGAACTGCTGGTTTACTACCAGCCCAAGGCGGACGCCAAAACCGGTCGAATCACGGGGATGGAGGCGCTGGTGCGCTGGATGCATCCAGAACGCGGCCTGATCTCACCGCTCGAATTTGTGCCACTTGCCGAGGAAACCGGACTCATCATTTCCATCGGCGAATTCGTTTTGCGCAGCGCGTGCGCGCAGACGAAGCGCTGGCTCGATGCAGGAATCCCGGAACTCAATGTCGCTGTTAACCTCTCCGGCGTGCAGCTGCAAGAGAAAGACCTTTGCGATCTGGTGAGCTCAATCCTGCAGGAAACTCGCCTCGAAGCCCGCCACCTGACGCTGGAAATCACCGAAAGCATGCTCATGGAGCATACCAGCGACATCGTCGAAACGCTGCAGCGTCTGAAGAAAATCGGCGTTCGCATGGACATTGATGATTTCGGCACGGGTTACTCGTCCCTGGCCTACCTGAAGCGTTTCCCGGTCGACGCACTCAAGATCGACCACACCTTCACGCGCGACATGACCCGCAACCCGGATGACGCCGCCATCATCACCGGCATCATCGCGCTGGCCCATAGCCTGCGGCTCAAGGTGGTCGCAGAAGGTGTCGAGATGCAGGAGCAGCTCGACCTGCTCAAGCAGCTTGGCTGCGACAGCATCCAGGGTTACCTCCTCGGCCAACCGCTGGCCGCCAGTGAATTCGCGAAGTACATCCTCACGCCACACTTCCCCACACTAAATTTCGCTGAGCAAACTGCTTGAGCAAGCCCCTGACTTTTGCGGCACCGCAACAGGTAAAAATACAACACTTTTTACAATATTTCCCTTATACACTAATTAGTTAAGTAACATCGCTAAAGTAATTAATGAACCTGCCGTAAATCTCGTGTTGGCTGCGCAGAAACACGAAAGGCTTTCGTCCGCTCTTCGCCCCTTGCTCCACCGTGGGTGTCGTCCAACCGACGATGATCCAGATGGCTCGCGCATCACCCGAGAGGAACATCGACTTGAACGACCGAATCAACAACCGCGTGCTTGATCGTGACGAGGCCATCAACAAGGCTATTCTCAACGAGATCAAGACAACCCCAGGAGGCAAGAAGACTGAAGATGTAGCCGATCTGCTCGTCGCCTATCTTGAACAGATCGGTGTCGAATACGTCTTCGGCATTCCCGGGGGTGCCATCGAACCGTTCTACAACGCCATGGCCAGAAGCAGCCGGCGCGGCGGCCTCAGACACATCCTCGCACGCCACGAAGCGGGTGCCGCCTTCATGGCTGACGGTTATGCACGCGAAACTGGCAAGCTCGGCGTCTGCTGTGCCACCGCCGGGCCCGGCGCCACCAACCTCATCACCGGCGTCGCCTGTGCCCGTGAAAACGGCATCCCGATGCTGGTCGTCACCGGTCAACCGGCGCTGCCCCTGTTCGGCAAGAATGCCTTGCAGGAATCGGCTTGCACCGGCATCAATACGCTGAGCATGATGCAGCACTGCACGCACTACAACTCGCTCGTCTCACATCATGAGCAACTGGAAAGCAAGCTCGTTGCGGCCCTGCAAAGTGCCGTCCGGCCACCACGCGGCCCGGTGCATCTGAGCTTTCCGACGGATGTCTTCCGCACCACACTGCCTCACGCCATTCCGTCTTACGACCTTAAGAAACTGCTGCGCCCCTCGTCGCTGATCGACGAGGAAGCCGTCGGCGAACTGGCGGAAATGCTCGACAGCGCAAAAAACATCGTCATCCTCGTCGGTGGCTGGTGCGGTGAAAGCATCGACGCAATTCTTCAGTACGCCACACTGCGCAACGCTTCGGTAGTCACCGCACCCGACGGCAAGGGCCTGCTCAGCCCGCGCCACCCGCTGTTCCGTGGCGTCTTCGGATTTGGTGGTCATAGCAGCGCGGATGCCGCACTCGAAAATCCAGAGGTCGACCTGATCCTCGCCGTCGGCGCGCGCATGGGCGAATGGAACAGCGGCGGCTGGAACAAGGCGCTGATGAACGACCGTCTTGTGCATATCGACGAATCGGAAGAACATCTGTCACTGACACCCATGGCGCGCTTGCATGTGCGCGGGCGCATCGTCGCCGTTTTCGACCGGCTCATCGAACGCGCAAACCAGGCATCACGCGCCGGATATGAACACCAGCGCGCAGAGCACGAAACACAGGCCGCGGCCTGGGAGCCGGAGTCCATCCTCGCCGAACGCAATAAATGCCTCAGCGATGCCTCTCCGATCAAACCGCAGCGGCTCTTCCACGAACTCGGCCGGCTGTTTCCACAAGCCACACGCTACCTCGCCGACACTGGCAACAGTGTCGCTTGGGCCATCCACTACCTGCAACCGAGTGACCGCCGCCTTGGCGCCCGTCGCCTCGGTGGCGGTATCAAGCGTGTCATCAGCCGCCGCCAAAGCGGCGGTGGCTGGTTGCGTCTGACGATGAACTTCGTACCCATGGGCTGGGCCATCGGCGGCGCCATCGGTACTGCAGCCGCCAATCCGGATGACCCGGTCATGTGCATCACGGGCGACGGCAGCATGCTGATGAATGGCCAGGAACTCTCCGTCGCAGTCGCCGAACAGATGACCATCATCTTCGTCGTTCTCAATGACCAATCGCTGGGCATGGTCAAACACGGTCAACGCATAGCCGGTGCCGAGCAAATCGCCTGCAGCCTGCCCGCCACCGACTTCGCCGCCCTGGCACGCGCACTCGGCGCGGAGGCTCACACCATCGTATCGCCGCAAGACCTGCTCGATCTCGACATTGAAGCCATCTGCGAGCGCAAGGGCCCAACACTACTTGATGTACATGTCGCCGCCGACGAGATTCCGCCCATGAGTGTCCGCATGCGCGTGCTGAGTGCCGCGCTATGAGTGAGGCTCCGCAACCGCAAGAAAAGGACATGATCCGTACACGAATCTGGCAGGAAGAGCCGGAAGCGGACAATCCCTTCGCCACACGTGTCGCCCGCTGCCATGGCTACGACGTGTATGGCGAGATGCTCGGCAAGGCTGGCTGGATTGATATGCTCTACCTGTTATTTCGCGGCGAAGCGCCGACGCCGCTGGAAGCACAGCTTTTTGAAAACCTTGCCGTCGCCCTCGCCAATCCGGGTCCTCGCGATCCCGCCGTACACGCCGCGATGTGCGGAGGAACCGGCGGCTCGCCTGCAGCGGCCTCGCTGATGGCGGCACTCGCCGTCGGCGCTGGCCAGCTCTGCGGTGGCCGTGAAATCCTCCTTGCGGTCGAGGGCTGGCACACGTGCGGTACCGATCTCGACGCCTGGCGCAAACATTTATGCACCCCGCCACAAGACGACAAGGTCAGCGCCTGGCCCAAACCGGAGCATCCGCCTGGCTTCGATCCACATGGCGTCAGCACTCCCTTGATCGTCCGACAAACACTGGACTGCATCGCCCCGCTCAGCCCCGGTGTGAACCTGCCCTGGCTGGCGCAGCAGCGTACCGCACTGGAAGACATTGCCAGACTGCCACTGAGTCTCGCTGGCGTCGCCGCAGCCGCCTACGTTGATCTGGACTTCAGCGCAGTGCAGGCCGAGATGATTCATCTGCTGCTGCGTCTGCCGGGTGCAGCGGCCCATGCATTGGAGCAGCAGGAATACGGACACAAAAAGTTCCCCTTCTACGAAATCGAATTCGACAGTCCACTCCGACCAGCGGCTACGGAGACGCAGATATGACCAGCACACGTCCCTTCGCAGGACCACAATTCCTCCAGGAACATGTCGGCAAGATCAAGTCGCGCATGGGCGGCTTCGTCCCAGGTAGTCACGTTTCAGTGCGTGGCGTCGACCTGCACGAAACATTCAAGCAAGGGGACTGGCTGGACCTTTATGTCTTCGCAATCACAGGTCGGCGCGTTAATGCAGCACAACTGAAGATGATTCAAGCTATTTGGGCCTACACCAGTTACCCAGATGCCCGTCTATGGAACAATCGCGTCGCTGCACTAGCAGGTAGCGCTCGTAGCACCGGGGCATTGGGTATCTCTGCGGCACTGGCAGTTTCGGAAGCAACGATCTACGGCGGAGGGATATTTCTCCCCTCGATCACGTTCTTAAAAAAGACTTGTGACGCCGTCAAGGCGGGCGCCAGCCTCGCCGACTGCGTCAGGGAAGAGTTGGATATTCGCCGTAGCATTGCGGGGTATGGACGACCACTGACATCCAAGGACGAACGGATTCCGTATCTTCTGAAACTTGCCGAACAGCTTGAGATGGATCAGGGGCCACATCTTGTCCTTGCAAAGAAAATCGATGACTACATGGCGAATGGGCGCTGGCGCATGCGCATGAACTATGCTGGACTCGCTGCAGCCCTGATGGCTGATCTGGGGTTTACGCCTAGAGAGCATTACCTCCTAGGAATCTCCACTTTTATCGCTGGAATGCAACCATGCTACATCGAAGCGTTAGAAAGCCCCGAAGGCGCACTATTTCCCGTCCCATGCTCGCATATTGCTTACATGGGAAAACCAACGAGAGCTTGGAGATGAATCATATATTGACCCAAATAGGCTTGGTGTTTCTGGTCATTGCCTGCAATGCTCAAGCTGTGTCTTCAGATGAAGACGATCTGGCACTCAGCTACGGTGACAAGACCATGGTCAGCATCACCACCGGCATGGCTCAGCCGCTTAGTCGCGCACCGGCAGTCACGACAGTCATCACCGCTGAAGATATCGAGACCGTCGGTGCCAGAGATCTGGACGAGGCACTGGAAACCGTTCCGGGCCTCCACGTATCCCACTCAACTCTGGGTTACGCACCAATCTATACCATTCGTGGCATCGCCAGCCAATACAACCCTCAGGTGTTAATGCTGACCAACGGCATACCAATGACGAGTGCATTCACAGGAGATCGCGGTATCGTATGGGGCGGCTTGCCGCTAGAAAATATTGCCCGCATTGAGGTCATCCGCGGGCCTGGATCGGCATTGTATGGCGCCGACGCGTTCTCTGGTGTCATCAACATCATCACCAAAAATGCCAGTAACATCGATGGCACACAAACAGGCATCCGTCTCGGGTCCTTCACCACACGCGACGCGTGGGTATTGCATGGCAGTGAAATTGGCAATGTCCAAGTGGCTGCTTATTTGGGTATCGGTGCAACCGATGGTGCCAAGGAAACGGTTCTTGCCGATGCTCAGACTGGCGTCGATCGAGCCGCCGCACCCTACGGGATTCGTGCAGTTTCTCTCGCGCCTGGCACAACCAGCCTCGGCCGAAAAACCATCGACGGAGGTCTTGATTTATCCCGCGATAACTGGCGTATTCGGCTCGCACTAAAACGTCGCGAAGATGGTGGTAACGCAACCGGCCTTGCCCAAGCGCTCGACCCTGTCGGGCGCAGTTTTAGCCAACGCCTTACGGCAGACATGACTTATCGAGACAAAAATTTCGCCAAGGATCTCGATCTGACCTTACAAGGCAGCTACTACTACCTCAACGAAAAATCCGATCTGGTTCTGTTTCCACCGGGTGTCACCTTTCCCACCGGCACATTCCCCAATGGCATGATCGGCAATCCGTATCTGTGGGAGCGTCGTGTCCTGTTCTCGGCATCCGCCGTCCATACGGGTTTCAACAACCAGCGCATTCGCGTCGGCATTGGGCAAGGGAATGATGACCTTTACAAGGTGCGGGAATCAAGAAACTACGTCTACAGCTACATTCCTGGCGTCGGCAACATCCCCGCCCCACTTGGCTCGGTCATTGACGTCTCCAACAGCGGCGCCTTTATAAGTCCGCATTCGCGCACCGATCACTTTATTTACGCACAGGATGAATGGTCCTTCGCCCGCGACTGGACGCTGACCGGCGGTGTACGTCACGACAACTATTCCGACTTCGGCGGCACCACCAACCCACGACTGGCGCTGGTGTGGGATGCGGGCTACAACCTGACCACGAAACTGCTCGCCGGTCGCGCCTTCCGGGCGCCCTCCTTCCAGGAGTTGTACAACATCAACAATCCGGTGGCGACGGGCAACCCGAACTTAAAACCAGAAACAATTTCCACCTTTGAGGCGGCAGTCTCCTGGCAGCCCGGCAACAGCGTGCAACTCGGCGCCAACATCTTTCGCTATGAGATGAAGGACATCCTGCGTTTCGTGCCGAATGCCGACCCGACGACAGGCTCCACAGCTCAAAACACCAATGGGCAGACCGGTCACGGCCTGGAACTCGAAGCTGCCTGGGATGTGACGAAGGCGATGCGTCTGTCCGGCAACTACGGCTATCAGCACTCAATCGACAAGGCGACAGAGAAAGATGCCGCCGATGCCCCGCATCATCATCTCTACCTGCGTGGTGACTGGCGCTTCAAGTCCGACTGGATGGCGAATGCCCAGGCCAACTGGATCGCCGGACGTGACCGGATTGCCGGTGACCTGCGGCCGAACGTCCCGAACTATCACACTGTCGATCTGACGCTGCGCAAGGGTACGGCCCGCAACGGCCATTGGGATATCAGCGTTTCGGTACGCAATCTTTTCAATGCCACGGTACTGGAACCCAGTCCGGCGCCGGGGAGCATTCCGAACGATCTGCCGATGGCGCGACGCTCCGGCTACATCCAGCTGCGTTACGGTCTGTAGTCAGACTACCTCTCGACGAGGCGCGGCTACTCGGAGAGCCAGCATCCATGCGCCTCTCCACGAACCACCTGATGAAGATCGAGTATCCATGCGGTTCTTCGCGATGAGCATGCCGGAGAACAAGCATTGATGCGGCTTTCCAACTCCTGCCCCTCAGTGCTTGCCACCGTAACCCGAGAGCCCGACCATCAAACGGATTAGTGAGTATGCCAGTCTGCTTGCGATGCGATGCAGCAGCGTATGTTGCTTCCAGATGTCGCGAGGCACTTTACTGGCACCTGCCGCCATCGTCTGCTGCATGCTTCCAGCCAGCTCGGCGGCAAAGCCGGGATTATGAATAATGACATTTGCTTCACGCGCCAGCAGCAGGCTGAACGGGTCGATATTCGACGAGCCAACGGTCGCCCAGTGGCCATCGATCACCGCAACCTTGGCATGGAGGAATCCACGCTGGTATTCATGGATATCGATGCCCGCTGCGAGCAGCGTATCGTAGAGCGCCTGCGCCGCATAATGCAGCAGTCGATACTCAACTCGCCCCTGCAGCAGCAGCGTCACGCTGACGCCCCTTGCTGCCGCAGCGATTAAAGCCTGACGAAAGCGTCGGCCCGGCATGAAATAGGCATTGGCGATGAGGATTTCGTGACGGGCCCCATTAATCGCCGCCAGATAGGCGTCCTCGATTTCGTGACGATGGCGCAGGTTGTCGCGAATGACAAAGGCGGCCGCCATCTTGCCGCGCGCCGCAGTCACCGGCACGGAAACGCGCTGCAACGGAAGCCGCTGACGGAAACTGGCCCAACTGACAAGTTGCCAGAGCCGCACCATCGAACCGTGAATTGCCGCCAGCAGTGGCCCATCGATACGCACCGCATAATCGTAACGGGGGGGTATCCGCCCCGGCGTATCCATATCATCGATGATATTAATGCCACCGACAAAGGCAACCCTTGCGTCGATCGTCGCCAGCTTGCGGTGCAGGCGGCGCAGGCGATGCCGGCGTAGACGAAAGCGCGACACCTCGGGCCGATAGACGCGTACCTCAACCCCTGCCGCGGTGAGGCGCTCACCAAGGGTGAAAACAAAGCCGCTGGCACCGAAACCATCGACCATCACCTGCACGACCACGCCACGCTGCGCAGCCCGCGCCAGCGCCTCGGCGACCAGGCAACCGGTCGCGTCATTCTCAAAGATGTAGGTTTCGAGGCGCACCTCGACCAGGGCGCCATCAATGGCGGCAATCAGTGCCGGGAAATATTCTTCGCCATTGGTCAGCAGCTCGATGCGGTTGCCGGGAAGAAAATGCATCGGCTTGTCATTCAATTTCAGTAATCAAGCGCGCCGACAAGGCGGCGTGATCCGAAATACGCGCCCAGGGCAAACCGTGATGCACCGTCATCGACTTGACCTTGAAGCCGCGCATATAGATACGATCGAGGCGCAGCATCGGCAGATTGCTCGGAAAGCTGCGCGCCGGCACGCCGCCCGCTCCACCGAACGCCTCGTGCACCCCGAGTCGCTCGATCAACTGGTTACCCGCCTTGTTGCTCCAGTCGTTGAAGTCACCGGCGATGATCAGCGGCGCCCCAGCGGGCAATTCGGCTTCGAGATGTTCGGCAAGTGCATCCATCTGACGGCGCCGCGACAGGCCGAGCAGCGAGAGATGCACGCAGACGCAATGCAACGGAACATTCCAGCCAGGAATGACGATTGCACAATGCAGCATGCCGCGCCGTTCGAAGCGCAGATGGGTGACATCCTGGTTGTGTGTGCGCAGGATCTGGAAACGCGAAAGGATGGCGTTGCCATGATGGCCATGGTCGTAGACGACGTTGCTGCCATAGGCGATATCAGGCCAGTGTTCGTCGGCAAGAAACTCGTGTTGTGGCTGTTGCGGCCAGTCGCCATGGGTCTCGGCATGTCCGAGATGCAGTCCCTGAACTTCCTGGAGAAAGGCAATATCGGGCGCCAGCTCACGCAAGCACTTACGCAGATCATGCACGACCATGCGCCGGTTGAAATGCGAGAAGCCCTTGTGGATGTTGTAGGTGGCAACGTGCAGTGTCCGCGTCATGGGGCTTAAAATCACGGTACGCGGGTCAGAAGTCAGGAAAGATCGAGCATGCGTTGCAGCGCAATCTTCGCAAGTTGTGCCTCGCGCGTCGGCACGCTGATGCGATTCACCACGTTGCCCTCGACGAGGTTCTCCAGCGTCCAGGCCAGATGTTGCGGATCAATGCGCTGCATGGTCGAGCACATGCAGATATTGGTCGCCATGAACTGAACGATCTTGCCTTCTGCCTTGACCTCTTCGGCGAGACGATCGACTAGGTTCAGCTCCGTGCCAACCAGCCAGCGCGTATTCGGTGCCCCTGCCTTGACAGTATTGATGATGTACTCGGTCGAACCGACGTAATCCGACTGCCGGCAAACTTCAAAGGAACATTCGGGATGTGAAATGACAATGCCTTCCGGATACTGACTGCGAAAACGCTCGATGTTTGCCGGCTGAAACATCTGGTGCACCGAGCAGTGACCGGCCCAGAGCAGGACTTTCGCTTTTCTGATCGCATCCGGTGTCAAGCCGCCCATTTCCAGGTCGGGATTCCAGATCACCATATCCTCGAGCGGGATGCCCATCTTGTAACCGCTCCAGCGGCCGAGGTGCTGGTCGGGGAAGAACAGCGCCTTGCCGCGCCGGGCGAAAGACCATTCGAGGATTTTCGGTGCGTTGCTGGAGGTGCAAACAATGCCCCCATGCTCACCGCAGAAGGCCTTCAGGTCAGCAGCAGAGTTGATGTAGGTGACAGGAGTCACCTCCTCGTCAGGATTGAGCACGCTGCCAAGTTCGCGCCAGCAGCGTTCGACCTTGGCAAGATTGGCCATGTCGGCCATTGAGCAGCCTGCGGCGAGGTCGGGCAGAATTGAAATCTGCTCGGGGCGCGACAGAATGTCGGCCACTTCCGCCATGAAATGAACGCCGCAAAAGATGATGAATTCGGCATCCGACTGCGAAGCCAGACGCGACAGCTTGAGTGAATCACCCGTCAGATCAGCATGCCGATAAACGTCGGCACGCTGGTAATGGTGGCACAGCAACACGACACGCGTGCCGAGCTTGGCACGCGCGGCGCTAATGCGCTGCTGCGCCTCTTCGTCGGAGAGACGGTTAAAAGTATCGAAACCGATCGGTTGGATGACTGCGGAGGTTTGCATGGCAAATGACGTCCAGTTCAAAACGTATCCGGCGCGCTGACCGGAGGGTCCGGCCGGGAAAATGAGGGATCAGTAAGGCGCAGAAAAGAGCGGAAAAACGCGCGACTCAGCCCTGAACCCAAGGCAGGCCGGCAAAGCGCCAGCCGCCAATCGAGTTGCGATGGCCGAAAGCATCCTTGTTGCCCTCGAAGCCCTCCAGCACATTGTAGCAATCCGGGAAACCCGCTTCGGTGGCCAGCGCAGCCGCATCGCTGGAGCGGACGCCGCTGCGACAGATGAAGAGCAGCAACGATTCGGATGTCACGGCATGTCTGAGCTCAGTAATAAAATGTGAATTGCGATGCTTGCCAGGGTAGTCCAGCCATTCGATCTCGATGGCGTCGGGAACCCGCCCGACCCATTCCAGTTCGGCACGGGTGCGCACGTCGATGAGCTTTGCACCGGGCGCGTTCTGCAGGACATGCCATGTTTCAGCGGGCGTCAGCGCACCTTCGTAGGGCAACTGGAGATCCTGTGCGCGGCGCTGCGCGAGCTGGAGAATTTCGGTCAATTTTCCCATGATGGAGACGTTGGACGAACCAGACGATAAAATGTGATGTTCAAAGTATACGTCCAAGACAGGTCGGATTCCACTTCCATGCCACGTAAAGAGCCCTTACTGCAGATCGAACCCGCCGAGCACGACCCCGTGCGCTACCGCGAGTCGCAAAAGGTCACCTGGGTCAGTGTCGCCGTCAACATCGTCCTGACGGTAGCGCAGATCGGCATCGGTACGATGGCCCATGCCCAAAGCCTTGTCGCCGACGGTTTTCACTCATTGTCCGACCTTGTGGCGGACTTCATGGTACTGCTTGCCAACTATCACAGCCGCCATCCCGCCGACGAGAGCCATCCTTACGGCCATCACCGCATCGAGACCGCCGCCTCACTCGCGCTCGGCCTGCTGCTGGCCGGCACCGGGGCAGTTATCCTCTGGTCGGCAGCAGTGCGGCTGCAGCATCTCGACGACCTGCCCAATGTCGCGCCAATTGCCTTGTGGACGGCGCTGGTCACTCTGCTCGCCAAGGAAGGTTTATTTCGCTACATGCTGAGAGTGGCCGAAAAGCTGCGCTCACCGATGCTCGTCGCCAACGCCTGGCACGCCCGCTCCGACGCTGCCTCCTCGCTGGTCGTCGCCGTCGGCCTGGCTGGCAGCATGGCCGGTTATCGCTTCCTCGATCCCGTCGCAGCTATCATCGTCGGCTTCATGATCCTGCGTATGGGTGCCAAATTTACTTACGATGCGATGCAGGAGCTCGTCGACACGGCACTGACCGATGAAGAAGTCGAACGTATCCGCGCCACCCTGCGCGATACGTCTGGTGTTGTTGGGCTTCACGACCTGCGTACACGTCGCATGGCCCATCAGGTACTCGCCGACGCCCATATTCAGGTCGATGCACGCATCAGCGTCTCCGAAGGCCACCGTATCGCCGAAATGGCGCGTCTGCGTGTACTGTCGGCGCATCCCGAGGTTCTCGACGTACTGGTGCATGTCGATGCCGAAGAAGATCTTCTCCCGCAAGAAAGCGTCCCTCCAGTCGAACTACCGGAACGCAGCGCCCTGCTCGCCCACCTCCGACAACTACTCGGTGATGAAGAGACACCCCTGCCCATCGAGAAGGCCGTACTGCATTACCTCGGCAACCGCATCGAAGCCGAGATATTCCTGCCACGCCACATCTGCGACGATCCTGTTCATCTGCAACGGATCAAGCAACGGCTCGCCGAACGACTCGCCGGCGACCCTTATATCAGTGCCATCAGCCTGAATCACCGAATCGCACCGAATTAGTGCGCAGATACAGATCGACGCACCACTGCGGTGCGGTTTTTTTCAAGCCTGCCCCGTTTTTCTTGTGGCACAATTGCCGGTTACCGTTCTGACGGCTGGCATGAAATCTGCTAATACCGACACAACGGCACCTGCCGCACAATCATCAAGTCACGCTTCAAATTCCAGCAATCTGCCATTCATCCCAAGGAGAATCACGCATGTCGCCAAAAGACGTTATCAAACTGATCCAGGAAAAGGAAATCAAGTTCGTTGACTTCCGCTTTACAGACACCCGCGGCCAGGAGCATCACGTCGGTGTGCCGGCCCACGTCGTTAATATCGACAAGTTCGAAGAAGGTCACGCCTTTGACGGCTCCTCAATCGGCGGCTGGAAAGGCATTCAGGCCTCCGACATGCAACTGATGCCCGATCCATCCTCCGCCTACATTGACCCGTTCATGGACGAAGCCACGCTGGTGATGACCTGCGACGTCGTCGAGCCATCCGACGGCAAGGGCTATGACCGCGACCCGCGCTCCATCGCCAAGCGCGCCGAAG
>CAZAOQ010000030.1:0-21091 GCA_964486795.1 uncultured Rhodocyclaceae bacterium | reverse complement strand
CCTTCTTCATCACCGGCTCCCAGTTCGGGTCCGTCATATCCGTCACCAGGATGTCGCCGGCCTGGACACGACTCATTTCACTGGCGTCCTTGACGAGGCGAACCGGGCCGACGGCAACCTTCTGACCAATCGCTCGCCCGCTAGTCAATACTTTTCCGTGCTGGCGAATGCGGTATTTTTCGATAACGTGACCATGGCTGCGCGCGGCTTCCTGCGACTTCACAGTCTCGGGACGCGCCTGGAGGATATAGAGCTTACCGTCGTTACCGTCCTTTCCCCATTCGACATCCATCGGACGACCATAGTGCTTCTCAATGATTACCGCATAACGTGCCAGTTCGAGCACATCTTCATTAGTCAGCGAGAAGCGCTGGCGATCAGCTTCTGGGACATCGACCGTCTCAGTGCTACGACCAGCTTGCCTAGACTCAGCGAAGATCATCTTGATCAACTTGGAGCCCAGGTTACGACGAATCACCGAAGGCTTGCCCAGGGCCAGCGTCGGCTTATGCACATAGAACTCGTCTGGATTCACAGCGCCCTGCACCACCGTCTCGCCAAGACCATAGCTCGACGTAATGAAGACGACCTGATCAAAGCCGGATTCCGTGTCCATCGTAAACATCACACCCGATGCTGCAAGGTCTGAACGCACCATGCGCTGAACACCCGCCGACAGCGCAACCTTGGCGTGATCGAAATTCATGTGCACACGATAGGCAATAGCACGGTCGTTGTAGAGTGAGGCGAAGACTTCCTTGATGGCGTAGAGAATGTTTTCGTAGCCATGGATATTGAGAAAACTCTCCTGCTGACCTGCAAAGGATGCATCAGGCAAGTCTTCGGCAGTTGCCGATGAGCGCACAGCGAAGCTCACATCGACAGCCCCTTCGGTAACGAGCCGCTCGTAATGGTGCTTGATTTCCTTTTCCAGCGCCGGTGGGAACGGCGTATCAAGCACCCACTGGCGAATCTGTGCACCGGTGATCGCCAGTGCCGCAACATCATCGACGTCGAGTGCATCAAGGGCCGCATTGATGCGCACCACCAGTCCCTGGTGGGCAAGAAACTCACGATAAGCATGGGCGGTAGTAGCGAAGCCACCAGGGACGCGCACACCTCGTTCGGTGAGTTGGGTGATCATCTCGCCAAGTGAGGCGTTCTTGCCGCCAACTTGCTCAACATCACCGATGCGAAGCTGTTCGAATGGAATGACGTAGCTCATGAAAGAGTCCTTCGGTAGTGTCGAACCACGGTCGGTCGCAGGCCCACGCATGGATTGCCCGCCGAGGTACAAAGGGTTATTTTATCCACTTCACACCACTCCCCAAGCTATCATGCTGCCTGCCCGCACTATATTTTTCATCTCCGACGGCACCGGCATTACCGCCGAAACACTAGCGCAAAGTCTGCTTTGCCAATTCGAGGCAATCCACTTCCGCCACGTGCGCATGCCCTTCGTCGACACGGTTGAAAAAGCGCGGGAGTGCGTTGAGCAAATACGCGTCGCTGCGGATCGCGATGGCCAGAGACCCATCGTCGTGTCCACACTGGTCAGTCCGGTGGTTGCGAAAGCGCTGCAGCAAGCGGACGCGCTGGTTCTCGATTTCCTGAGCATATTCATCGCACCGCTGGAAGCCGAACTCGGCGCTCGTTCGACACATGCTATCGGTCGCTCCCATGGCCGTGCCAACACCAAGACCTACGACAACCGAATCGAGGCAATCAATTTCACACTGGCACACGACGATGGCGTGACCGACACCGATCTCGACATGTCCGATGTCATCCTTATCGGCGTATCACGCAGCGGCAAGACCCCGACCAGCCTCTATCTGGCGGTGCAGTTCGGCATCAAGGCCGCCAACTATCCACTGATTCCAGAAGACTTTGAGCGCAACCAACTACCTGGCAGCCTCGAGAAATATCGGCACAAGCTGTTCGGCCTGACCATTGCACCAGATCGACTCGCCCAGATCCGCCGCGAACGGCGGCCTGACAGCGTATACGCCTCGCTGGACAATTGTCGCTTCGAGGTCGAAGCCGCGCAGAAGATGATGCGTCGTGCGGGTATCCGCTGGCTCGACTCTACCTCAAAATCGATCGAGGAAATTGCAGCAACCCTGATGCAAACGGTCAAGATTGACGCAGGATGATTCTTGAGAGTGCGCGACCGTTCAGAGAAAGAACTGGAATATCACCCAAAGCCAGCGATCAAGCCAGCAATTGGCCCCCTCAGCAATTAATAGGTCCAGTTGAGCTGTACAAACGACACACGTCGCTCGAAAATCTCCGGCTTGTAATTAGCGTAATTTCCCAGTGCATTTCGCGTAACCAGCGCCACGTCGAGAGTTTGATCGGCGAATTTGAATTGGCGGGCAAGGCGCAGATCCAGCGTCCCATAGGCGGATAGCGTCGCCGAAGAACTCTGCCATTTCATTGCACCAACACGATAGTAGCCTGCGCTGAAACTCATCTCACCAGGCAGTGACTGGGTGAACAACAGACTGTAAATCGGCCTTGGGTCGCTCTGCGCACTGTCCGCAATATCGGAATCGATGTGTGTCTGTGCCGCAGTGACGTGCACTTGTGCTCCCGACCAAGGCCGCCAGCGCATACTCATCTCGATGCCATGAACTCGGGCCGCATCAGGCGAATTGACGGAATCCCAGGCCACCTGATTGGTCATGGTAACCACAGGGCGCGTCGCCGTGAGGATAATCAACCGGTTTACCTGATCAGTGAACGCACGGATATCACCGCTCAAGTGCCATTCGGGAAACTCAGCCACATAACCAATCTCGCGCGACAAGATACGTTCATCGTGCAGGCCACCCGAGTTCATCGAGAATATGCTCAATGGTGTGCCATGGGTCAGCCAGTTCAATGTCGGTGGCGATGGAAAAACCATGCTGCCGTATTCCTCATCAATCGTCGGCGCACGACTGGCTCGCGATATGCCCACGCGTAGCGACTGCCCAGGTGCCACAGTCCAGGTGGCCGCGAGACGCGGTGATACTGCACCGCCCGAAATTGAGTTTTTCTCAAACATGGTTCCCGCATGAACGACCAGACTGGTGATCGGTCGATACTCGAGGTGGCCGAAGATCCGAGTAAGCCGATTTGTTTGCCACCCGTTGCTCTGCAGCAATGCACTCGACTGCGCGCCATCCTCCCGCCACTCACCGCCCCAGACGATACGCAACGGGTCCCCGATTCGCTGCGTGCGTTGAAACTCTATAGCATCGCGGCTGACCTCAAGATCCCAGTTATAGTCGTAGGGCATCGTCGCTCCACCGGGTAGTGGCAACATGACCCTGGCTGGTTCGCGGTGACGACGTTGCTGGTGATGAATCTGCAGCCAGAATTCATCTTCTCCGCTGAATGCACGGGTCCAGCGCAACTGCAACGTTTCCTGACCGACCGCACGCTGCCGCTCGGGATCGAATTGCCCCGGGCCGATGTCGATCTTGTAAAACCCGTCGGCAATGCTGCGTCCCTGCATTTCCTGTCCCCCGCTGGCACGCACCGCCAACGATAATTCGTCGATTGGCGTCGCTTGATAGTGGGTATGGAGATTGAGAAAGCTGATGCGCGAGCTATCGGGGAGACGATAGTAACCATCATCAACGCGCTGCCCAAGTGTCAAGTTGTAACTCAGATCACCTGACTGACCGGCACGACGCGCCATAAGGTCACGAATCCCGTTACCTCCAACATTGGCAACAAGCTGTCCGCCACGTTCGGTTAGCGGATTACACGTGATGATATTAATGACGGCGAGAAAAGCATTGGCACCATAAGTTACCGCATTGGGACCACGCACAACCTCGATACGCTCGATATCCTCCAGCGCCAGTGGTATCTCCGTCCATTCCACGCCACCGAGCAACGGGCTATAGATCGATACCCCATCAAGCAGCACCTGCATGCGCTTCGCGTAATAATCAGAGAGACCATGATAGGCAACCACCGGGCTATTGCCATTAAGATAGCCAACGTAGAAGCCAGGCACCAGACGCAGCACATCAACGATGCGGCGTGCCCCCGACGCAGCAATCATATCGCGGTCAATCACGGTAACGGCGGCAGGTGCTTCCAACGTCGATTGCTTGAGACGTGAAGCGGACAGCACCACGGGAAAATTCTCAAAAAACTCTTCCAGCCCCACTACATCGTCTGCTACAACCGCAGGTGCCACAGCAGCAATAGCAACACCCGCAAGCCAGCACAGGCAATATCGGCCCGTTGGCTTTAACTCCCACCGGGGAGGAAAAGATGTGGAAATATCGTTCATTGCATTTCTTTCGTTTTTTTCGCCCTACTCGCTTGCCTTACTACTCTGGAGCAGGCGTTCACGCAGAATGTCACCTGATGGCAATGCCAACCCGAGGGAACGTGCTACGGAGGCGTTCACACTGACCGAGAAATAGCGCGGCATCTGGACCTGAGGAACGTTACGGCCCTGCGCAAGGTGCTGCAGAACTTCGGCCGTTTGGCGAGCTAACTGACTCGGTGTGGAATACAGTGCAAGCAAGGCCCCCGCCTGAGCATAGCCCTCAGAATAAGCCACTACAGGCACACCCGCCCGGTACGTCGTCAGGAGCAACGGCTGCACGGTATTACGGTTGTGAATGCTGGAATCCGGTAGTGCCAGTAAGACGTCGCACTGAGTCAAGAGACGTTCGAGCTGGGTGATAAAAACGGCGTCCCCAAACACGCGTGCGACGCTGATATTCATGTCGCGCACACTCGCAAGCTTCTCGAGGGTCTTCTGCTGACTACCGCCCCCCGTGCCAAGCAACAATCCAACCCGGCTGCGCTGCGGCAGCGCGAGCTGGATCAAGTCCAGGTAGCGTCCAAGGGGTTGGTCCAAAACGATCGCATGAATCTCGCGCCCGCCGCGTGGCAGCGCCCTAGAAAGCTCTTCTTCCAACGCCCCTCGGGTGATGAGTACGACAATGACCTGCCTAGGTGCCCCCTGCTGCAGGAGCTTCCGCAAGGCTGGCGCGCCAACGACCACTGTGAAGTCGGCAGCACCATCTGCATTCTCTCCACCCGCCTTCAGGGATTGGGCCGATCCGCCGAATGGAACTTCAGTCAGCCCGGTGAGTCGCAGCTCACTGCTAATCAGTTGCTGAAGTTGCCGACTGGTCGGGCTGTCATCGGAAACCATGGCAACACGACTCCCTGCTGCGGCCACAACGACCGGCAGCAAGAGTGAAATAAGAAAAAGGATGACCCTGCTAATACTCAAGATTCAGCTGGAGATAGGAAATTCGTCGTTGATAGTTATTGAGGTTGTAATCGCGATAGGCGCCAAGCACATTTCGCGTCACCAGGGACACCTCGGCACGCATGACGTCCCAGCGCAACTGCTTGGCCAGACGTAAATCAATCGTGTTGTAAGCAGGGATGCTGCTCGGCGCACTCTGCCAGCGCATCGTCGCCACCTTGTACCAGGCAGCGCTGAACATGGTTTGCTGCGGCATTGCTTGCTGAAATAGAAGACTATGGGTGTGCGCTGGCACGCTTTGTGTTGTATCTGCCATCTCGGAGTCGATGCGCGTATAGGCCGATGAAACATTGAGTTGCGCTCCCGACCATGGCTGCCAGCGCAGACTGAACTCATGACCGTGCTCGTGCACATCTCTCGCCGAGTTAAAGTAGTCCGCCGCGGTACGGTTGAAAAGTGCAACAACTGGCTTGGTAGTTGCCGAGTAAATCAGGCTATCGATGTGGTCGCGGAAGAAGCGGATATCCCCTTGTAGCTTCCATTGAGGAATTTCGGCCACATAGCCAATTTCACGCGAAAGGATGCGTTCGTCCTTGAGACTTCCTGAGCTCAAATAGGTGATCTTGGCTGGAACACCAGACGCATAACTAGAGAGAAGCGGCGGAAGATCGTAGGTCTGGTTAGTGTGGTCTTCGAAGAGTGTCGGTGCACGATTAGCGCGCGAAACAGCAAAACGCAGACTGTGACCGGGCGCAACAAACCAGTTCGCAGCCAGTCGCGGCGAAGCCGATGTGCTTGTCATCGAGTTGCGTTCCACCATAACGCCGCCATTGATCGTCAGTTGTTCGACCGGCTGCCACTCAACGTTGCCAAACAGCCGCGTCAGTTGGTTATCAAGCCAGTCGTTACGATAAAAGAAGGACCGAGAATGAGCGCTGTCGGCGCGCCACTGCCCACCCCAAACCCAGCGCAGTGCATCGTTAAAGCGTCCGGTTTTCTGGAATTCGACGTCGTCGCGTGTCAGGTCGTAGTCAAACGTAAAGCTGTACGGAATCGGTGGAAGTCCGGATATCAGCAGATAGACCGATGCCATTTCGCGCAAGCTATGTGACTGGTGATTAGCCTGCAGCCAGAACTCATCATCTGCGCTTTGCGCACGCGTCCAGCGCACCTGGATCGTGTTCTGATTCACATCGCGTGGCCGCTGAACGCCACTGTCATCAATGGCAGTATTGTAAAAACCCTGCGTTTCGTTGCCACGACTGGAGCGGATTTGAAAGGCCAACTCATCCTGAGGGTTGAGCCGATAGTGAGCACGCAGTCCGGCAATAGTGATCTTCGAGCTATCGGGCCTGAAGGTGAAACCATCGTCGTAACGCTGACCGGCCGAAACCCGATAACGCCAGTCATCACCCTGTCGTGCTAATCGCACTGCCATGTCTCGGATGCCGTTACCGCCAAAGTTAGCATCAACGGACTGCGGTGACTCGGTCGCGGGATCGCGCGTGATGATATTGATCACGGCCAGAAAGGCATTTGCGCCATAACTCACCGCATTGGGCCCGCGCACGACTTCGATGCGATCAATATCGGCCAGCGTCAGCGGCAGTTCAGCCCACTCGACACCACCCCACAGCGGGCTGTAGATTGAAACTCCGTCGATCAGCACTTGCATGCGTTTTGCAAAGGCGTCGGAAAGCCCATGATAAGCCACGATCGGAGAGCTTCCATTCGTATAGCCTATGTAAAAGCCAGGCACCAGGCGCAAGAGTTCCTCAATGCGCCGCGCCCCCGAGGCGACGATCATCTCCCGGTCGATAACCGTTACCGCTGCGGGTGCCTGACTGATCGACTGCTTGAGACGAGACGCCGACAAGACCACCGGGAATTCCACAAAATAGTCACTGACAGCAACAAGGCCTGATTGCGATTGACCATCAGCCATCTCGTTGGCTGACTCGAATGCCGGCGCTTCAAATGTCCACAGACTCATGATCACGGTCGCAATCCAAATGGAAAGTTTGACTGTCATTCCGCCTCGTGAAGTTCCGCGATTAGTCGCGGAGCAACCCTCCACCAGGACGGCCTGCTGACTGTATGCATAAATCATCGAATTGTCAAACGTCATTGCACCTATTGTCATAAACCTTCCTTCCACTGACGTTGTCGAACCTCTTCAAACAAACAAATCGCCGCCGCTGCTGCCACATTCAAAGACTCGCTCCCCGCTGCCAGTGGTATGGTGATGCGATGCCCGGCGGCGGCTTCAAGTTCGGGCGCAATGCCCCTGCCTTCGGCACCAAACAACCACGCAACCGGGCCACTCAGCGTCAGATCAAACAAACTTTTGTCGCCATGCGCCGAACCTGCCACGCTGACACCGGAAAACTCCGTCATGACCTTCCCCAGATCGGCCTGTTCGCGGATACACAGGTCGAAATGCGCTCCCTGTGCCGCACGCAGGACCCGTGGTGTCCATGCACCCGCACAACCGAAGCCGAGAAAGACGTCGCGAATATCGGCAGCGGCAGCAGTGCGCAAAATCGAACCCACATTTCCGGCATCCTGGACGCCGTCGAGTAGCACGCAGGAACCCGACGCAACGGCTGCTTCCAGCGGTTCTGGTGTAGCAATGATTGCGATGATGCCGACCGGCGAAGCCACTTCGCTGATCGCTTTGAAAAGATTGTCGCGTAGCAGCCAAACATCAACGGTCGGCAGGGTGTCGAGCAGTGCGCGCACCTCAGCTTGGGCCGCACCATATTCGCTGACAACGAGACGTAACGGCGCACCGACCTTGTCGCGGAAGGCTTCGATTAGATGAATGCCATCAAGCAAGGTGCGACGCTGCAGTCGCTGCTCGCGGCTATCTTCGGCCAGCACTTTGAGGGCTTTGTAGCCGGGGTTGTCGCGCGAGACGATCTGTTTCATGGTGACTGCGAAAGGAGACGTTGCAAGGACTCGGCAATGTTGCGCTAAAGCGAAGACGCGCGCATGGAGCATGCCGCCTCGATGCGACTCAGAATGGCAGGTAGACGCCGAGTTTGGCAATCACGATAGTGAGCAAACCAAGTGCAAGATTAAAACCGATCAGTTTGCGTATCTGGTTCAGCGCTGCGCCGGCACGCGACCAGTCTCCCGCAGCGACACATTGGCGTAGTCGCGCATAGATGTCCAAAGCGACATAAGCATAAACTGCAATCATCAACAGCCCCGTCAGCAGCATCAGATGCATGAACAGCGGTGCTCCCTGCATGCCATAAAACAACAACATGGCCAGACCCGACATGAGAATCAGGGCAACTGCTAACCAGACCCAGGGGAAAAATCGCCCGAACACCCCGGCCCAGAGTTTCAGTCGTACCGGTGCCTCGAGTTGTGCTGCCGCTATGGGTCGTAAGCACACATAAGCAAAAAACATCCCGCCCACCCACACGACGACAGAAATCAGATGAAAAAACATCAGCAGCGGGTAAATCGCTTTAACACTCATGACGAACTCCGTTCAGCAAGAATCAGGCGCACCGATGAAAAAGTGCGTCGATAGATATCGACCACACCGTGTGCACGCAAGGCGGCGATGTGTGCTGCCGTCGGATAGCCCTTGTGCCGCGCAAGACCATATTGTGGGTAGAGTGTATCAAGACGCTGCAGTTCGGCGTCACGTGTCGTCTTAGCAAGAATGGAGGCTGCAGAGATCGCCGGCTCGCTTGCATCGCCCTTGATGATCGCTCGTGCGGCCATCGTAACTGACGGGCAATAGAGGCCATCGACGAGGATTTCGGAAGGCACGATGGGCAACGCTTCGACTGCGCGCTGCATCGCGAGCAGGCTGGCACGCAAAATATTGAGTGCATCGATTTCCTCGACGCTACTACTGGCGACAGCCCAGGCCAACGCCTTTTCATGAATCTCGAGCGTGAGACGTTCGCGCGTTACTTTGCTGAGTTTCTTTGAATCAGCCAAGCCGGAAATAGGACGCGCCGGATCGAGGATCACTGCCGCCGCATAGACGGGGCCGGCCAGCGGCCCGCGGCCGGCTTCGTCGACGCCGGCAATCCAGCCCATCACAGTGCCCCCCGTCCAGACTCGCCCGAACGTCTCAGGCCCGGGAGGATAGCTGCCGCCGCCTTCTCGGCCGTGTTCTGCCGCAGTAGCCGATGCATTTCAGTGAACAGATCATGCAGCCGACTGCGCACCGTCTCATCGCACACGAGGTTACCAAGCGCCTGCGCGAGGTTATCCGGCGTCGCCTCGTCCTGCAGGAATTCCGGCACAGCGAAACGCTGGGCGAGAATATTTGGCAAACCGACCCAAGGCTGATACCCCATGTTACGCATGATGCGCCAGGACTTAGGCGACATCTTGTAGGTAATGACCATGGGCTTTTTCAGAAGGGCGGTCTCAAGCGTCGCAGTGCCACTCGCCACCAGCACGGCATCAGCCGCGCCCATGGCATCCTGGGCATGGCCAAAAAGCAGTGTAATCGGCAGATCCTGTGCTTCGTTACGCCAGATCTCATTTTCGAAGAAGACACGTGTCTCGCGTGAAACCAGTGGAACCAGAAAGCGTGCCTGCGGAAACCGTTGATTCAGAAGCTTGGCGGTTTCGATGAAGGTCTGCGCCATGTACTGCAATTCAGACTGACGACTGCCTGGCAGCAAGGCAAATACCGTACGATCCAGAGGTAAGCCCAGTCTTTCACGTGCGGCGCCCACATCCTGCTCCAGTGGAATGGCATCGGCAAGCGGATGACCGACATAGCTCGCCTTGACGTCATGACCTGCATACAGTGCCGGCTCGAAAGGAAATAGACAGAGAACCTGATCGACCGCGCGTGCAATCTTGCGAATACGCCCGCCGCGCCACGCCCATACCGACGGACTAATGAAGTGAATGCTGTGAATCCCGGCCGCTTTGACGCGCGCTTCCAGCCACAAATTAAAGTCGGGGGCATCGACACCAATGAAGACATCCGGCGGTTGTGCCAGTAAGCGTTTCAAAAGCTGTCGGCGGATGCCGGCGATCTCGCGGTAGTGACGCAGAACCTCAGCATAACCGCGCACTGCGAGTTTCTCGGCAGGCCATTCAGCCTGAAAACCGACTGCCTGCATCTTTGGGCCACCGATGCCATAAAAGCAGGCATTAGGCACATGCTGTTTAAGTGCCACGATGAGAAGGCTTGCCAACAAATCACCAGATGCTTCCCCTGCCACCATGGCAATCCGCAAAGGCGCAACCATGGCGGTCAACGAACGATGCCGCGGCCGGCGACTGCCAGGAAGTCGGCCAGGGGCTTGAGTTCGGAAATATTGGCACTCTCTGCGGCAATGACCGCCTGCGCTTCGGCCAACTGCAAGCCCGCCTTATAAAGCGTTCTGTAGGCACGTTTAATGGCCGCAATCGCTTCGGGCGAAAAACCCCGCCGCTTGAGTCCTTCGCTGTTGATCCCGTGAGCCTCTGCCTTGTTACCAGAGACCATGACATAAGGCGGCAGGTCCTGCACCAAGGCACTCGCCATGCTGGTCATGGCATGCGCACCAACACGCACGAACTGATGTACGGTCGTGAAGCCGCCAAGGATCACCCAGTCACCAATCTGTACATGACCGGCCAGTGAGGCATTATTGGCAAAAATCGTGTGGTTGCCGACCTGGCAGTCGTGCGCCAGATGGACATACGCCATGATCCAGTTATCGTCACCGAGTCGTGTGACACCGGTGTCCTGTGGCGTGCCACAATTGAACGTACAAAACTCGCGGATGACATTGCGGTCACCGATTTCGAGGCGCGTCGGCTCGTTGGCGTACTTTTTGTCCTGCGGTATTTCACCAAGCGAGCAGAACTGGAAGATACGATTGTCGCGGCCGATACGCGTGTGACCGGTGAGCACGACATGCGGCCCGACACGTGTGTTGTCACCGATCTCGACATGTTCGCCAACCAGCGTGTATGCGCCAATCTCGACGCCGCTGCCAATGCGTGCGCCAGGATGAACGATAGCAGTCGGGTGAATAGGGAACTCGGAGGAATGCGTCATAACATCGGCCATTCGGTGCCTGGCTTTAGTCGATGGTGCGCAGCGTGCACATCAACTCGGCTTCGCTGACAAGCTGACCATCAACCGTCGCCTGCACCTTAAAGCGCCACATGCCACGTTTGTGATAGATGATGGAGGCATCCAGAATCATCTGGTCGCCCGGCAACACCGGCTTCTTGAAACGGGCGCCTTCGATGCCAACGAAATAATAGACGGTGTTGTCATTACTACGATCATTGAGCGTCTTGAACGATAGGATGGCGGCAGTCTGCGCCATCGCTTCAATAATCAGCACGCCAGGCATCACTGGCTGGTGCGGGTAGTGTCCAGGAAAGAAGGGTTCATTGATGCTGACGTTCTTCAGCGCAGTGATACGCTCTCCGGGCACACACTCGAGCACCCGGTCGACGAGCAGCATCGGGTACCGATGCGGCAGGTGCTTGAGAATGTCATTGATATCCATCGAGGTCACGGCAACAGTCACGGCTTTTTCTCCAACGCAGAAAGACGAGCTTCCAGACTACGTATTTTATCGTTCATCGCATCCAGATGGCGCAGGCGAGCAAAATTTTTCGCCCATTCCGAGTGCTCCTGAAAGGGGATCCAGCCTGTGTAAGCGCCGGGTTTTTTAATGGATTTGGTAACGAGCGTATTCGTCGAAACATGCACGCCATCGGCAATTTCCAGGTGTCCGAGAATCATCGCAGCACCGCCAATGGTGCAATGACGGCCGATGCGCGCACTACCAGCAATACCGACACAACCAGCAAGTGCAGAATAAGCACCGATGCGAACGTTGTGTGCGACCTGTATCTGGTTGTCGAGTTTCACGCCCTCCTCGATCACCGTATCATCAAGTGCACCGCGATCAATGGTGGTGTTGGCGCCGATTTCAACATCGTCACCGATTAGCACGCGGCCGATCTGCGGAATCTTGACCCAGCGCCCGCCACCTAGCCCCAACGTGGCATCCTTCTCTCGCGCAAAACCGAAACCATCGGCACCAATCACAGCACCCGAATGAATGATGACGCGCGCTCCAAGCACGCATCGGGCGTATATCGTGACGTTTGCGTGGAGCAGCGTATCGGCGCCAATCTCGACACCGTCACCTATCACACAACCAGGACCAATACGCACATTCTCGCCGATGCACACTCCACTGCCAATACTGGATCCAGCCTCAACGCAGGTACTTGCCGGCAATGCAGATTTGACGCTGGCTGTTGGGTGAATGCCTGGAAGGACAGCCTCCGGTGGATTCAACCATTGCGCGACACGCGCATAATACCCATAAGGATCGGCCGTCACAATGCAGTCCGTCGGGCAAACCGATACCGCGTTTGCATCAAGAATAACCGCACCCGCGCGCGTCACGTAGAGCTGGTCCCGATAGCGCGGATTGGCAAGAAACGTGATTTCATCGGCACCTGCGCCGGCCAGCGTAGAAACCTGGCGAACGACGCGCGCACCGTCACCCTTCAACTCACCACCAAGGCGAGCCACAATTTCATTGAGACGAAGCGAACTCATACGCGTAGCGCCTCCGGGCAATGCGGGGAGTGCAGAGAGTGCAGCGATGCACGAGCCAGCTTACTTGCCAGCCGGCTCACCAAGCACTTTGATGATGCGGTCTGTGATGTCAATACGCGGACCGGCAAATACGGCCTCCTGAAGAATCAGGTCAAACCGGTCGGTCTCAGCGATACTTCGGATGATTTTGTTCACACGATCGAAGATTGCCGCCATTTCCTCATTCTGACGCAGGTTGAGATCTTCCTTGAATTCGCGTTGACGACGCTGAAACTCACGATTGAGCTCCCCGAAATCACGCTCCTTCGTACGCCGCTCGGTCTCGGACATGGTCACCGAATTCTTCTCCATGGCGTCCTGTAATGTCTGCAACTGCTTGGCAAGGCGCTGGAGATCCTGATCGCGCTTCTCAAACTCTTTCTCAATCTTTTTCTTGGCCTTGGCCGCCTGTGGCGCGTCAGCAAGGATGCGCTGGGTGTTCACGAATCCAATTTTAACGTCAGCATTAGCCGCACCCGCCCCCGACAACAAGGTCAGTGCTAACAGGACAACAACAATCTTGTTCAACATGATTCTCCTGAATACAAATGATTAGAAGGTTGTGCCCATCTGGAATTGCAGACGCTGTACTTTATCGTCGGGTTTCTTGTTAAGCGGGTTTGCGAAGCTAAACTTGAGCGGTCCCATGGGTGACGACCAAGCCAGAGAAACACCCACGCTATAGCGCAAATCGCCCATACTCATTTTCTGATCCTGGCCCCAGACCTGACCAGCATCAAAGAAAGCCCCCAGACGAACCGACTTGTCGAGGCCGGAGCCAGGCATCGGGAAAAGCAGTTCCGCATTGCCGACCGCGCGACGATTGCCACCGAGACGGCTCTCATTGCCAAAGGTATCCATCACGGTCGGACCGAGTGAACCACTGTCGTAACCACGCACCGAACCGATACCACCAGCATAGAAGTTCTTGAAGAACGGCAGAGTATGACCACCATAGCCCTTGGCATAGCCAAACTCACCATTGAGCAGTAGCGAGGTATTTCGGAACCATTCCATTGGAATGAATTCCTGACGCTGCAGGGTCGCGCGGTAGTAGCGCAGCGTACCCAGCTTGCCAGCAGGCAGACCAAGCTCGCCGACGAGCCGTTTTGAACCACCCTTGGTCGGATAAAGACGGCTATCGATGGTTTCCTTAAGCCAGCCCACCGTCCACAGCGTTGTGGTGTTGACTTCGCCGAACTCATTGACGTACTTCTGATACACCGCCGGACTGGTCGAATTCATCTTGAGGCGTGTTGAATCAAGCGACAGGCCGGTGCTGATGTAATCGTCCTCGGCAATCGGCAGGCCAAAGCGCACGCCACCACCCAATGAATGTGCGCCATAGCTACCGATGGTGTTAAGCGAACTCGTGTCGGTCTTGCGATCGTAGATGTCAAAGCCGCGGCTGACACCGTCGATGGTGTAGTACGGATCCGTATATGACAGTGAATAGACCTTATTGACCTTGCTCGTATTGACCTGCACACCAACAGTCTTGCCGCTACCGAACAGATTTTGCTGCTGGATCGAGCCGGATAGTACGAGTTTTTCCGAACTGGAGAAGCCGGCACCAAGCATGATGTTGCCAGTGGCCTTCTCCTTGACGTTGATATTGACATCGACTTGGTCGGTCGTACCTGGCACAGGTGGCGTTTCGAGGGTTACTTCCTCAAAATGACCGAGCCGATCGAGGCGTGTCCGTGACTTGTTGATCTTTTCGCCGTCGTACCAGCTCGACTCCATCTGGCGGACTTCACGACGCAATACTTCGTCGCGGCTGCGGGTATTACCGGTGATGTTGACGTTGCGAACATACACACGACGACCCGGATCGACGAATATCGTGAAAGCCACCTCGCGCTTATCCTTGTTAAGCTCCGGCGAAGCATTGACGTTGGCGAAAGCATAGCCATCGTTGCCGAGGCGGTCGCTGATCTGCTTGGTGGTTTCGGTGAGTTTCTCACGCGAGAAGGTGTCACCCGGGCGCAAATTAATCAGCTTGCGCAGCTCGTCCTCGGCGACACGCAGATCACCGGCCAATTTAACCGAGGAAACCGTGTACTTTTGCCCTTCAGTAATATTTACTGTGATGTAAATATCATGTTTATCGGGTGTAATCGACACCTGCGTCGAATCGATGGCGAATTCCAGATAGCCACGATTCAGATAATGTGAACGCAGATTTTCAAGGTCGCCAGCCAACTTCTGCTTCGAATACTGGTCGCTCTTCGTGTACCAGGTAAACCAGCCGGGTGTGCGCAGCTCGAAGAACTCAAGCAGCTCCTTCTCTGGGATTTCCTTCGCGCCGATCACGTTGATCTGGCGGATTTTGGCGACGTCGCCTTCCTCGATATTAAAGTTGATACCGACACGATTGCGCTCGAGTGGCGTGACGGTCGTGGTGACATTGACCGAGTAGTAGCCACGCGAGAGGTATTGACGTTTGAGTTCTTGTTCGGCACGCTCGACAAGCGCGCGATCGAAGATTCGCGACTCCGCAAGGCCGACCTCGCGCAATCCCTTAAGGATCTGATCCTTCTCGAAGGCCTTGAGTCCGTTGAATCCCACCGAGGCAATTGCGGGGCGTTCGTCGATCAGCACGACCAACACACCACCTTCAATTTCCAGGCGCACATCCTTGAAGAAGCCGGTTGCGAAGAGTGCTTTGACAGCTTTTGCCGCCTTCTCCTCAGTCATCGTGTCACCGACTTTGACCGGGAGATAGCTAAAAACCGTTCCTGCTTCAGTACGTTGTATCCCTTCGACACGGATGTCCTTGACGGTGAAGGGGTCGAAGGCAGATGCAGACGTCGCAAACAACGCCGCGACGAGCCCGGCAATCAGGTTCTTGTTCATTACTGCTACCCGGAAACTAGACGGTTGATGTCGTTATAGAATGCAAATGCCATTAGCATCAGCAGCAAAGCCAGTCCGATTTGCTGGCCAATTTCCATCACACGCTCGGAGAGAGGACCGCCTTTGACAATCTCGACAATATAATACAGCAAATGCCCTCCATCCAATATCGGAATGGGCAGCAGATTCAGTACACCGAGGCTGATGCTGATAAGGGCGATGAAACTCAGGTAGGGCATCCAGCCCATGCTTGCCGACTGTCCGGCATAGTCGGCAATGGTCACCGGGCCGCTGAGATTCTTCCACGACAATTCACCAACCGCCATTCGCCCCATCATCTTCAGGCTGAAAGTCGCGGTATCCCATGTCTTCCGCGCAGCCTTGCTGAGTGCTTCCAATGGGCCGTAATAAACTGTTGTGAACAGCAATGCATGCAGTTTAGGGTCGTTCCTGACGACGATGCCGATGCGGCCGATGCGCTGCCCCCCCTCCTCGACCATCGTCGGCGTAATGCGTACTTGCTTGACTTCCGTGCCACGCTGCAAATCGACCCGCAGCGTTTCCCCTGCTGACTTGCGAATCGATGCCACCACATCAGTCCAGTCGCTGATTTTTACGCCCTCAATGGCGAGAATTTCATCTCCCGCGATGACGCCCTCCGCCTCGGCCGCTGATCCATGCGTGACTTCGCCAACGATGGGTTTGATCTTCGGCTTGTAGAGCGTGAGTCCGAGACGGCCCAATAGGTCCTTCTCCAGATCTGCCTCGCCTAGGCTGTCCGTGGCGATAGAGCGGAAATTAATGTCTTTGTACTGATTCACCACCTCGAGTCGTACAGGCACGCGATCAAGCGCAACCTGAGTAAACTCCCAGCGAAGTTCCTGCCAGGTCGCAACAGGCTTACCATTCACGCTGCGCACCACCTCGCCATCCTGAATGGCGGCCATAGCAGCCGGCGTTGCCACAACTGGAGCCGCGAGAATGGGTCGCAACTCCTCACTGCCGTGCATGAACAGAACCCAATACAGGAGGATCGCCAGCAGCAGATTGGCGACAGGCCCTGCGGCGACAATCAAGAAGCGCCGGGCGACAGGCTGACGGTTGAAGGTCCGCGGTAGTTCCTCAGGCGCCACCGGTCCCTCGCGTTCATCCAGCATTTTCACAAAACCACCGAGCGGGAATGCAGCTAACGCCCACTCGGTCTGGTCCCGGCCAAAACGTCGCATCGCCAGAACCTTGCCAAAGCCCACCGAGAAGCGCAGAACCTTGACACCACAAAGGCGCGCAACAACGAAGTGCCCAAGCTCATGGACGACGATCAACACGCCTAATGCAACGACGAAAGCACCGATATAAAAAGGAAGATGGCTACCCATAATTTACCCTTCGTGAGCCCCCGTCATGCATTGGCGACAAGATCGCGAGCATGGCGTCGCGCCTCGCCGTCGGCCTGCATCACCGCATCGAGGTCTGGTAGCGATACGACGGGAATACGGTCAAGCACCGCAGCGATCGTTTCGGCGATATTCAAGAAAGACAAGCGTCGCTCTAGGAAGGCGGAAACGGCAATCTCATTGGCCGCATTGAGTAGTGTCGGCGCGCTGCCTCCGGCACGCAGGGCTTGGTAAGCCAGTGCAAGACATGGGAAGCGCCGTTCGTCAGGCAACTCAAAATTTAGCTGACCGACCTTGAACAGGTCGAGTGCGGTGACGCCAGCATCGATGCGCTCGGGATACGCCAGCGCATGGGCGATCGGAGTACGCATGTCAGGATTGCCCAGCTGGGCGAGTACCGAGCCGTCGACGTATTCGACCAGCGAGTGGATCACACTTTCCGGATGAATCACGACCTGAATACGCTCTGCTGGTGCATTAAACAGCCAGTGGGCTTCGATCACTTCGAGTCCTTTATTCATCATGCTGGCGGAATCGACGGATATCTTGCGCCCCATTACCCATTTTGGATGTGCACATGCCTGCTCCGGCGTGACACCACCAAGCTGGTCGAGCGGTGTGTTGCGGAACGGTCCACCGGACGCAGTCAACAAAATCCGCCGCACACCGCAGGCATCGAGTGAGCCATCGTAGTCGGCCGGTAGTGACTGGAAGATTGCATTGTGTTCGCTGTCGATCGGCAGCAAGATCGCACCCGAACGACGGACCTCAGCCATGAATAGTGGCCCCGCCATCACCAGAGCCTCCTTGTTCGCCAGTAGCACGCGTTTGCCGGCGCGCACCGCCGCGAGGGTCGGCTTGAGTCCCGCCGCACCGACAATGGCGGCCATAACGCAATCCACGTCGGCATGGGCGGAAACCTCAGCAAGCGCATTCTCGCCGGCCAGCACTTCGGTGGTGACGCCCGAGGCACGCAGCTCCGCACCAAGATTCGCTGCCGCGACAACATCGTCAACGACCGCATAGCGCGGGCGATATTGGTGGCAAAGCTTGCCGAGCTCAACGATGCGGCTGTGCGCGGTCAGCGCGAAGATCTCGAAACGATCAGGGTGACGCGCTATAACATCAAGCGTGCTGATGCCAATGGAACCCGTCGCACCAAGAACGGTGAGTCGCTGCCGCTTTTCAGATGTCATTTGTCGGGGCTGGATGCTAGGGGCTGAAAGCTAAAAATGTGCTTGCCGTAAGGGCCACAAAAGGCAAGGTCGACGTCAGGCTGTCGATGCGGTCGAGCACGCCACCGTGGCCGGGCAACAAGGCGCTGCTGTCCTTGACACCCGCCTGGCGTTTGACGAGAGACTCGAACAGATCACCAAAAATACTGACCACCGTCAGCAGGATGAGGCCAAGAACGACGAACACAAGTTGCGAACCGCTAAGTAAGGCGAGATGCCCCGACGAGGTCCCAACAAGCGCAGCGTAGACCAGTACACCGACGACCGCACCCACGGCACCCTCCCAAGTTTTTCCCGGACTGATCGTCGGCGCCAGCTTGTGGCGACCGAATGCCCGACCAGCAAAATAGGCGGCTATATCGGCGACCCAGACCAGCGCCATCGCAGCGAGCAGCAGCCACGGACTGCGTTGATAGAGCATCACCATCGCTGCCCAGCTCGGTACGAGCAGGACCCAGCCGATCAACCAAGCGATCGCATGATTGCGGAGTGGCCATTTGCCTCGAAACCAGAGTGGCACGACGAAAATCCAGAAGAACGTCGCGATTAGACAAAGGCCCTTCATCCAGAAAGCTGGAAAGTCCGCACCGAGCAAAAACAGGCAAGGCAACCCAGTGAGCGCACCGTAGCCAAGACGCGCGGCGGGACTCATCTTGAGCAAACCAGCCCACTCCCACGCGGCAAGGACAACGATGCCAACAAATATCAGCAGCATGCCCAGAGGTGGCAGCAGGAACAATGCGGACAACAGCGCACTGGCAAGTATCAGTGCGGTCAGGACCCGGGTCTTAAGCATCAGGCATCCTGACCCAAGCGTTCGGCAGACCCTTGGGCGCAATCGATGTCCGCTTCGGGCGCAGGCTGCAACTGCTCGCTGGTTCGCCCGAAACGCCGCTCACGTCCTTGATACGAAGCGATCGCGTCATCAAGCGCCGCAGCGTCGAACTCGGGCCAGAGCAGATCGGTAAAGTGGAACTCGCTATACGCCAACTGCCAGAGTAGGAAGTTGCTGACACGCTGCTCGCCGCCGGTGCGAATGAACAGATCGGGCTCGGGCGCATAGGCCATCGACAGATACGGCGCCAGGTCACCCTCGCCCAACGAATCACGCCTGTCCGGATGGGCCGCAAGCATACGCGACACTGCCTGCATGATGTCCCAGCGACCGCCGTAGTTCGCTGCAATGGTTAATGTCAGGCGTTTGTTGTGTGCAGTCAGCGATTCGCCATGCCGGATCATTTCGACGATACGTGGGTTGAAGCGCGACAGGTCGCCAATGACACGAAGGTGTACCTTGTTCTCGTGCAGGCGGGAAACCTCGCTCTCCAGCGCACTGAGGAACAGGTTCATCAGAAAGGAAACTTCCTCCTCAGGCCGCCTCCAATTCTCCGAACTAAAAGCAAACAGCGTCAGGTATTCGACCCCGCGTGCAATGCAGGCCTTGATGGCTGCGCGCACTGCATCTACCCCCGCCTTGTGGCCAGCAGCCCGCGGCAGGAAACGCTTTTTGGCCCAACGACCATTGCCATCCATGATGATGGCGACGTGGCGCGGAATCACAGCCGTCGTCGGAATAACCTGTGTGGAACTGGAAAACAGACTCACGCCATTGCCCTTCCGTGGCAGAGAAAGACCGAAAAAATCGGAGAACAGCCGATCAAACGGCCATCAAATCCTTTTCCTTGTCGGCGACAATCTTGTCGATTTCAACCACGAAACGGTCAGTCAGCTTCTGGACGTCATCCTGGATGCGGCGCTCGTCATCTTCAGAGATATCCTTTTTCTTCAGGGCATCTTTGAGTTGCGTATTGGCATCGCGACGCAGATTACGCACAGCCACCTTGGTGTTCTCGCCTTCGTGCTTCACCACCTTGGTCAGTTCTCGACGGCGCTCCTCGGTCAGCATGGGCATAGGTACACGAATGACATCGCCCTGCGAGGCCGGATTGAGACCCAGGTCCGCATCGCGAATTGCTTTTTCAAGCTTGGGCATCATCGGCTTTTCCCAAGGCTGTACGCCGATGGTTCGGGCATCGATCAGCGTCACGCTGGCGACCTGAGTCAGCGGCACCATGGAGCCGTAGTAATCGACCTGCACATGATCGAGGATACCTGTATGGGCACGCCCGGTGCGCACCTTTGCGAGGTCCTGCTTCAACGCGTCGATCGACTTGAGCATCTTTTGCTCGGTCTGCTTGCTGAGTTCGGCGGTTGTAATCATCCTCGGCTCCTGGACTTAATTTGTTCGTTGTTTGTTGTTTATTCGGAAATCGTCAGCCATGCACCACGGTACCCTCGTTCTCGCCAAGCACGACGCGCTTCAGCGCGCCTTCCTTGAAAATGGAGAAAACGACGATGGGCAGATTCTGGTCACGACACAGCGCAAGCGCCGTGGCATCCATCACCTTAAGGTTACGACTGATCGCTTCATCAAAGCTGATGCGCTCAAAGCGCTGAGCACTCTTGTCCTTCATGGGATCGGCGGTGTAGACACCATCAACCTTGGTCGCCTTCATGACGATTTCGGCGCCGATTTCGGAGCCACGCAGGGCGGCCGCTGTATCTGTCGTGAAGAATGGGTTACCGGTGCCGGCAGCAAACACCACCACCTTACCCTCTTCGAGATAGCGTATCGCCTTGCCACGGATGTACGGCTCGATCACCTGCTCAACATTGAGTGCCGACTGCACGCGGGCATTAATGCCCGCCTGGCGCATCGCGTCGGACAACGCCATGGCGTTGATCACAGTGGCAA
>CAZAOQ010000029.1:0-21410 GCA_964486795.1 uncultured Rhodocyclaceae bacterium | reverse complement strand
GCACCGTGCATTACGTGCAGCGCGTCGGCCTCGATCATGTGAAGAAGAACGTCGTTGAAGATGCTGTGCGGCGAAAGGAACTCACCGAGCGTCTGCTGTTTGCGCTCAAGGATTACGAGGACCCGTGGAAGAAGGCCGTCAATCAGACGCCGGCGCAAGCGCAGCGTCGTCAATACGAGATCATCGAAATTGCCACGGTCTAAGGAGAAGCCTCATGAAGGAATGGAAACTGATTTGTGCCCTGGACGAAATCCCGCGCCTCGGCAGTCGTGTCGTGAAAACCGCCGGTCCGGATATCGCCGTGTTTCGCAGCGCCGATGACGGAGTATTCGCCATGCATGACAAGTGTCCCCACAAGGGTGGCCCGCTGTCACAGGGGATCGTCCATGGGCGGCGCGTCACCTGTCCCTTGCATGGCTGGAACATCGGTCTCGATGACGGTCAGGCTGTCGCCCCCGACGTCGGCCACACGCCCTGCGTCGAGGTGAAAGCCGATGGCGGCATGGTCTACCTGAAAGCTTGAAGTGTCTCGACACCGCGCATTCTGACAAGGAAATTCTGGAGCCTCATCATGGATAAATCATTTCTCAAGGCCGGCCACACGCCGACGCTGTTCATTGCCTTCCTCTACTTCGACCTGGCCTTCATGGTCTGGGTGCTGCTCGGCCCGTTGGCTGTGCAGATTGCCCAGGATCTGGGTCTTTCGCCGGCACAGAAAGGTCTGATGGTCGCCACGCCGGTGCTCTCTGGTGCGCTGTTGCGCCTGGTGATGGGGGTGCTCGTCGACCACCTCAAACCAAAGATGGCGGGGGCAATTGGTCAGCTTATCGTCATATCTGCGCTGGCCACTGCCTGGCAATTGGGTATCCATAACTACCAGCAGGCGTTGTTGCTCGGTGTTGCGCTGGGCTTTGCCGGTGCGGCCTTCGCCGTTGCCCTGCCACTCGCCTCCCGCTGGTATCCGCCTGAGCATCAGGGTAAGGCGCTGGGTATCGCCGGTGCAGGAAACTCCGGCACCGTGTTGGCCGCACTGTTCGCACCGACCTTGGCCAACTGGTACGGTTGGACTAATGTCTTTGGGCTGGTGCTGATTCCCCTCGTGCCGGTGTTTCTGCTGTACCTGATGATGGCCAAGGATAGTCCCGACTGCCCACCACCCAAGCACTTCGCCGATTACCTGAAGATCCTCGCCGACAAGGACGCCTGGTGGTTCATGTTCTTCTACAGCGTCACCTTCGGCGGTTTCGTCGGCCTGGCATCTTCGCTGTCGATCTACTTCAACGATCAGTACGGTCTGGAGCCTGTGATGGCGGGCTACTTCACGGCGGCCTGTGTTTTTGCCGGCTCGCTGGTGCGACCGATGGGCGGTGCGCTTGCTGATCGCATCGGTGGTATTCGCACCTTGAGCATCACGTATGCGCTGGCGATCGTATTCCTGGTCGTTGTCAGCTTCGGCCTGCCGACCAAGGAAGGCGCACTGCTTGTGTTCATTCTCGCCATGTTGGCACTTGGCTTCGGCAATGGCGCGGTGTTCCAGCTTGTGCCGCAGCGTTTCCGCAAAGAAATTGGCGTGATGACCGGCCTTGTTGGTATGGCCGGCGGTATCGGCGGTTTCTACCTGGCCTCATCACTCGGTCAAATCAAGCAGGCGACCGGCAACTACCAACTCGGCTTCCTGATTTTTGCTGGCCTCGCCATGATTGCACTCATCGGCCTGACACAGATCAAGGGCCGCTGGCGCACCACTTGGGGCGCCTCGCACCTGATGGCTGCCAAGTTGTAGCGAAGTGTGAAGTGTGAAGTGTGGAGTGTGATGCGCGAGGCGTCAGGCGAGCGGCATGTGCCAAGAGTAGACTCGACGTTCCGTAAGCCTGACACCTCGTTTCTCAATCGATCAATGCCACTCTCCGTCGTTCTCGGATATTCCTCGCTCCTTGGTCCGCGTCCACGCAACGAGGACTTCTGCGGAGTGGTGACGCCTGAAGGTGCAGAGCTCGAGACCAAAGGCATTCTCGCGGCGGTGGCCGACGGCGTCGGTGGTCAGCAGGGTGGACGTGAGGCGGCCGAATACACGGTGCGCAACCTGCTCTCCGATTATTACGCGACACCCGACACATGGGGAGTGCCGCAGGCGCTCGACACGGTTCTCAAGGCGCAGAACCGCTGGTTGATGGCGCAAGGTGCGGTACGCTGCGGATTGTCCGGAATGGCGACGACCCTGTCCGCCCTTATTTTGCGCGGCAGTCGCTACTACACGGTGCATATCGGCGACAGTCGTATTTACCGTTTGCGCGACGGCGTACTGGCACGGCTGACCACCGATCACGTCTGGGATCATCCCGAGATGCAGCATGTACTGAAGCGCGCCATTGGTCTCGACGCGCATCTGGCGCTCGACCATGGCGATGGTGATCTGTGTGGTGGCGATATCTTTCTGCTTGCCAGCGATGGCGTGTGGAGCACCCTGGGTGATGCGCGCATTGGCGAGCTGCTGCGTCAGTACGGCGATCCGCAGGAAGCTGCAACGGCGCTGGCGACGAGTGCCACCGGGCGCGGTGCGCAGGACAACTGCACGGCCATGGTGTTGCACGTCGCGGCTGTTGCCCAGGCCAGCCTGCGCGACCGGCTCTCGGCGGGGCGTGTGTTGCCGCCGCTGCCGCGGCTCAAACCGGGTGATGAGATTGACGGACTGCGCGTCGAGGTGCTGTTGCATGAGTCGCGGATGACGCTTCTGTATCGTGTCCTTGATCTTGCCAGTGGGCAGCTGTGGGTGATGAAGACCCTGCAGCTCGATGCCTGCGACCGTGAGGCGCAGAACGCGTTGATTCACGAGGAATGGCTGGCGCGGCGCGTTACCTCGCCCTATTTTCCGCAGGTGGCTCACCACACGCAGCGTGCTCATCTCTATTACCTGATGAGCTGGCACGCAGGAGCCAGCCTCCAGCAACGTCTGGACAGTGGCTATCGCTATCCACTGGGCGAAGCAGTGCAGATCGCGCTGCATCTGCTCAAGGGCGTCGCTGCGCTGCACCGGCTTGGTATCGTCCATCGCGACATCAAGCCGGACAACGTGCATGCCGGCGAGGACAGGCAGCTGCGGATTCTTGACCTGGGTGTTGCCGCATCCGATTTCGATGCCAGCGCCACTGCCTCTGCCAGCGGCGACGGCGCTGGTGAGTGCTTCGGCGAAATAAATAACCCGGGTACGCCCAGCTACATGGCACCGGAGATGCTGAGGGGCGAGCCCGCGAGCGAGAGAAGTGATCTCTATGCTGTTGGCGTGACCTTGTATCAGCTTCTGACGCGAAAATTTCCGTATGGCGAGGTCGAGCCCTTCCAGCACCCAAAGTTTGGCGATCCGCTGACACCGTTGCGCTATCGTGCTGACATTCCGGAATGGCTTGAAGCCGTGCTGCTGAAGTCCGTCGCGCGCGACCCCAGACAGCGTTTCGAGACGGCCGAGGAGTTTATCCTTGCTCTCGAACGTGGCGCTCTCGAACCGCTGCGCGTGGCACGCCGCACGCCACTACTGCAACGCGATCCTCAGATGGCGCTGAAGATCGTTGCAGCCGTTTCCCTGGTGCTCAATGTGCTGCTGATCTACCTGTTGCTGGTGCGTTAGTGCAGTACCGGGAATTAACGAATGGCTGGAGAAGCGCATGGATATTGGCTCTCCAGCCAGTACCTGGTTTTCACTGATGGCGCATACAAAAAGTCAGAACTTTTCGAGCGAGGACTTCATTTCACTGAATGTGCGCAGCATGCACTTAAAGTAGACTTTGTTTGCTTCGAGTGAGAATGGCTGGACGACGTAGCGACCGGACGCTGCCGACGCTTCCAGCACGCATTGGTTGCTGCGGTAGTGATCCCAGCTCTGGCGGGTGACCTTGAGCACTTCCTGCATTTTCTCGTTGCCGGTGAATTTTTCATTGAGTCGCTTGTAATCGCTTTCGATCCTTTCCTCGAAATGCGATACCAATGGGGTGGCGCACTGGTCGACTTCTGAGCTCGACTTGGCATTGTCGATGCAGTTCGGTACCTGCGCCTGGGCAATGCCAGCGAAGCAGGTCAATGTCAGAGTGAGCAGTACGCTTTTGCCGTGTGTGATGAGTTTGCGATGGGTCATGACGATCCTTCCAATGAATGACGGAACACTCAGGTACCTATGGGCGCCGAGGATTTTTTCAAGGTGGCACCACGGGCAAATTCTGGCGTTCAGTTGTGGGGATCGGGGTGCGGGGTTTCGCGATTGTTCTGGCCGCGTAGTTCGCGGATGGCAAGATAGGCGATCAGTGCGGCGACGCTCCCCCAGCCGAGTAGTTTGCGCCACAGATCGAGTTGCCATGCGATCGTGGCAAGGCAGGTGAGGCCGATCAGTACACCGGCACCGGCGAGGAATGCCAACATGTTGTGGCTCATCTTCGGCAGGCGCAGGCCTTCGCGGAAGAAGCCGTCGAGCGAATAGGGAATCTCGGAAACCTGCATTTGGCGCGTCGTGTGGTGTACGACGACCTGCTTGAGTAGATTCAGAACCACGAACAGTGGCAGCATGATGTGCCAGCCCACGCGTGCCCAGACCAGTGCCGAGATGATCAGCATGATCGAGAGGCCCCAATGCTTCTGCTGACGGAACAGGCGGCGGTAGCTTTCTGCTGATTCAATGATGTAGCCCTTGCCGGCGAAGCCATTCGGAAAGAACAGCTGTTGGCCGTCGGGGGCGGTCTGGAAGGAGCCTTTAGCGAGCAGGTCAAGATTGAACAAGCGCATGTCCGGAGTTTAGCGTGGCGCTACGCCAGCCTCCTGGTAGTCGATCCGATATTTTCCGTCGCCGACTGAGCTGCCGAGTGTGCTAAGCAGGGCATTCAGAGACTCGTTGTTTTCGTTGCTTTCATTGTTCACGCTGTTCGGTGTTGCCACGGTCATCGCCTCGCCGTGCAGATTGATGCGCCCGCCATCGCCAATTTCGCCGTTTGCCTTGATTTGTAGGCGGCCACCCAAAGTATCGATTGCAACGCGCAGAACAGGGCCGGCGCCCGTGAGGCTTACGCGATAGTCGCCGAGTGCTGGTCCGACGATTTCCGTCACTGCAGCATCGTTCCAGAGCAGTTCAATGTCACCACGGCAATCCTGGCCGTGCCAGTCGCACGAGAAGGTTTTGCCGCGTCCATGCAGCATGCCGGTCCAGCCATAGCGGTTCAGTGCGCCTGGCAGAAATGCTGCGATGCTGTTGGCGGGTAGGGTGATGTCGAGGCTTTCCGCAGTAATACGGCCCGGCGTGGCGATCAGGCGCAGCGCGCCCTGTTCCGGTGAGAGATCAATGGTGAAGCGGCCGCGCAGCAGTTCGCCAAAGCGTATCTGCCAGCCGACGCTCTGGATGTTGCGCCAGGCGCTCCCTCCTGGTGTACGAACCAACAGTATGCCGCCGCCATGCCACAGCGTGCCACTCGCTGCAGCGAGCCGCCATTGACCGCCGCTGGCACTTTCCAGCCAGGGCGCAAGTGCGGCGGCAGGCCACTGGGCGACTGCGGCAAGAATCAGCAGGCCGATGAACAGGCCCGGATAAATTATTTTCATGCGCATGGCGGGCGGCGTGCGCGTCAGGCGGGATCGGGCAGCGCGAACAGTGCGTCGATCCGGGCTTGACCCGTGGCAGTGTCAGTCTCTACCTTGCAATGCACGAGACGTAGTTGCGCCCCGCGCTGCAGGGCTCCGACGGCTTCGAGCCAGCGGTCGAAGGGCAGCGTAGCGCGCAGCCGCAACTGGCGTCCACCTTCGGTCTGCAACTGGCCCGTGGCGAGATTGAGGCCCGCGTTGCGCGCCAGTGTTGTTGCCGTTTGTAGCAGGTCCGCTTCCGCGACCGGTGGACTGACCGGTTGAGCTTGCAAGGTACGGATGGCGGCACTCTGTTGCTGCAAGGTATCCACCTGCTGCTGCAGTTGTGGCAGCTGCTGGTGCAGCCGCGTGCGTGCGTGATGTGCTGACCAGAGCCCCTGGCCGAGCAGGGCGAGACCGATGAAAGCGCCCAGCGTGGCGAGAAAGCGGCGCTCACGCGGCGCGCGTGAAAGCCATAGCGCGATCAGCATTTGCTGGTAGGTCTTCATGGCGCACTCCGCACGGTGAATATGGCTTCGATGCCACCTTTACCGGCAGCCGGATGTGAGTCACGCAGGGCGACGCCAAGCCCGCGTCGTGCCAGTGTTTCGCGCAGGCGGTCGACGGCGGCGGCATCTGCCAGGACGATGGTCATTTCCAGTCGACCATCCTCGAAGCCGAGGCTGCGCAGTTGGCCCTGGCCGTGAGCTGCCTCGCTGGTGGCGGCGAGCAGCGGCAGGAAGTCGGTGGAGCCGAGCTGGCCACGTTCACGGCGTAGCTGGTCGTGGAGACGTTGCATCTGCAGAGCGGGATCGACCACAGTCTGCACCTGCGGAAAGGCAGCGCGGAAGCGATCGAACATCTGCTGGCGCAGATGTGTCTTCTGATGATCCAGCCAGGCCCATTCGCCGAAGCTGAAGGCGCTATAAAGGAGCAGCGTCAGCAGCGCGAGTACGGCGGCCGGGCGCAGGCTGCTCCAGCCTTCGCCGGTGCTGCGCGGTGGAGCGAACTCACTACTACTGCCCAGCAGATTGCGTGCTGCACGGCTCGTACAGTCGCGCCAGACATAAGTGCCGGCACGATGCACCGGCAAGCCGAGTGCATCCTGCCAGGCGTCGGCTGTCAGCGTGTCAAAGGCCAAACCCGGCGTAGCGAGAACATCGATGGCGACGGGGGCGGTTCCGGATTGTCGTGCGATCTGCAGTGCGAGCTGCAATTCAAGCGGTACTTGTGCCAGATCTTCATTCGGCAGATCGAAAGTAAAGCCTGCCTCAAGCGCAGTTCGCACGAAGCCGCCTTGTGGCTTGAGACACACCGTCCAGCCGTTGCCAAGCGGCGCCAGCTGGAGTTCGCTGATCAGACGATGTGGAGCGCGATCGAGCGGCCGCAGTGCCGCCAGCAGCGTTTGCAGGCGTGTGCGCGCAATGACCCAGACCGGCGTGAGATCACCTTCTGACGCATCCCCGATAACGAAGTGTTCGGCTTCGGCCTCGCCGAGCAGCTGTTCTTCGAGGGCATAGCCGACGACTTCGGTTGCGCGCGTGCGTGCGCCGCGGGGCAGTACGACATTGACCAGCAGGCATTGCTCGGCGCTGAGGACTAGCTCACAGCGTGCAGCCGGTGGCCAGTGACGCGGCTCGCTGTTGCCGAGTTGCAGGCGGGTACCGGCGGTTGTGATGAGCTCCCACTCGCAGGTGGTCTGCTGTGTGGGCCAGGCTGCCGGCAGGTAGAGGCGCAGCAGTGTGTCGGACGTGTGTTTGGAACTCATGGCAAGGCTACCCGGGTTTCATTCGAACTTCTGCCAGACGATATCTGGCCACGCGGATGCGCGGTGAACCAGCGCATGGACGGACGTGTCGGCATTGCCAACGCGGGCACGGATGAATATGCTGAAGTAGCTGCTGCGAGTGTCGATGCGTTCGGTGCTGGGCTGACCAGCCAGATCCTGGCGTGCCAGACGTTTGCGAAAATCGCCGACGTCGAGGTACGGAATGCGGTCACGGTCGGCAACGATCTGCTGGATTTCCGAAGCGGGAAAGTCATAGAGGACGGCAGAAATCACCAGCGCGCTGGCGGTATTGACATTCAGTGGATTATACCCGGGAAGCGCGCTGACATAAGGCCGCAGACGTTCGACAATCTCGGGCGTATAGCCACGCACATGAAGCAGATTATCGACGTCAGTCAGTTCCCGGTTAGCGGCGCGATGGGGCGGCTTTTCGCTCAGGTAATCACTGTCCTCGGCGCCGTCAGGGCTGGTCCGGTCGTCGGCATCGATCCAATCGACGAGTGTCGCGACCAGTGACAGCGGCAGTTGCAGCTGGGTGAGCAACTGCCGGTAGACAAGCAGGTCCGGCTCACTGACCTGGCCGTTGCGAATGAGATTGTTGAGATTCAGCTTTCCTTGTTCGTCGCTGATGTTGCCGCCGACTTCACCGCCTTCTGCGGGCATTGCCGGTACCTTGGTGGCCCACGGTTCGCCGAGATAATCGTAACGGTTGTTGCGAGCGTCGCTGGCGAGCACGGCGCGCGCCCAGTCGACGCCGGCCAGGGCGAGCTGACGTGCCTGCAGCAGGTCGCGACGCGTCTCCAGTCCGCGCAGCCATGCGTCTTCACGCCAGATCAGCGTCGTTGCCAGCGTTGTGGCCAGTGCGGCGAACAGCAGCGCCATGATCAGTGCGGCACCGCATTGCCGAACAGGCTGAGTAGGGTGAGTAGGGTGAGCAATGCGGTTCATGACGGCAGGGCGAAAATTCGGCGCAGGCGGGTGCCGTTGCGCAGGGTGAGCTCGATCTCGACAGCGCGTGGCAGCGTATCGCGGGCATTGCGCGCATCGCTCGTCGGCCAGCGTTCCTGCCAGGTTCCCGTGGCGTCTAAATAGCGAAACTGCAGTGCGGTCACATCGTCGAGCAAAAGGAAAATTTCGGGGCGCATGTTGGGCCCACGGTCGAGGGCCGGCCAGATCAGGAGTTCCAGCTGTGTGCCGCGCAGCCGGTAGCCAACGCGAATCTCGTCGCGGCCTGTCGCCGACTTGCGGGTGAACTCGAGTGCGGCATGACCACTTGGATCGTCGGCACTAAGCGATGGCAACGGCAGGCCTTGCCAGGCTGGCAGCGCTTCTGCGTTTGAGGTGTCGGCCCCAAGACTCAGTGCGATCAAGGAGTTTTGTACGGCAACGGCATTGACTGCGGCGAGTATGCCCCCCAGTCCACCACGGCCTGCAGCGATATTCTCGGCAGCGGCTTTGGGTGGTGGTATTGCAGGTGCGCCTTGTGCTGCTTGTGGCGGGCCGATATGGATGGATCGCGCGACCGGTTGTTCAACATCGCTGGCGAAGCGTTCAAAAAACAGGGCGATGTCCTGCCAGCGTTCACTTTCGCCGATCAGGCTGTCGCTGCTGCGGCTTAGCGTATCGAGTCCACGATAGGCGAGCGTGGTGGTCACTGCCAGGAGGGCGATGGCGATGATCAATTCGATCAGCGTCATGCCGCGGGTTGCATTTCTTTCGATACGCATGGCGCACGACATCATTTGCCGTCCTGCCTGACAAGAAAGCCGCTGAGGTGCGCCAGTGCTGCATCGTCGGGCAGCTCGGCGGCGCGCACCCGGATCTCGATGCGGCGGAACTGGGCGTTGGGGGTGCCACTGATATTTTCCTCCCAGCGGAAGCGATAGCCACCCTGTTCGATCTCGCCGTTGCTGCCCCCGATGGGTAGCCAGTCGCCACGCGCACGATGTTCTTCGAGCCGATCCTGGGCTACCCAGTCGGCAAGCTGGCGCAGACGGATATCGTCGGCGTTACGGGTGGCGATACCTGTAGCGCGCAGCGATGCCATTAGCGCCAAGGCGAGGACGGCTAGTGCGACAAGCACTTCGAGCAACGTGAAGCCGCGCCGGCGCTTCTGCGCCTCATGCCTCACGCTCACTCCTTGTTCACAGCGTCGCGCACGGTCACCCGCCCGGTCGGCAGTCCACACACGTCGATAGGCCGGAAAGCCGCGTCTTTGCTGGCTTCCAGGGTGATGCAAAACAGTGGTGGGTCGCCGCGCCGAAAGGTCAGCAGGCCACCGGGCGGCAGTGGCTGGCCGTCGATCTTGACTCCGCCGATGCGTACGCCGGACTCGAGGTGACGGGCACGGTAAGTTTCGTCTTCGCTCAGTGGCAGCCACCGCGCAGTGCGTTCCATGGAGTCTTCGGCGACGAGAAAATCATAGCCGTCGGCGCGCGCCGACCAGGCAAGTTGGCGGCGTCCTGCACGTGCCTCACCGCTGGCGGTTTCGAGCAATGCGGCAAGGCGCTGTGCGTCGCGCGTTGCGTTCTGCCGCGGATTGTCGGTGATGGTCAGTGCGACGGCTGTCGTCAGCACGCCGACGATGGCGACGACGACCAGCATTTCGATCAGCGTGAAGCCGCGCTCCATCGTGGTGTGGTGGTGCTGTGGTGCCGTGGAGCCGTGGCCGGCCAGGTCAGAGCTGCCAGTTGCCGATGTCGGCATCGAGCCCTTCACCACCGGGTGCGCTGTCGGCGCCCAGGCTGAAAATATCAATCTCACCGTGGAGGCCGGGGTTCAGGTACTGGTAGGGATGGCCCCAAGGATCCTGCGGCAGCTTTTCGACATAGCCACCGCCCTTCCAGGCTTCGGGAACCGGTGCCTGTGACGGCTTGCTGACCAGCGCCTGGAGCCCCTGCTCGGTGGTGGGATAGCGCTTGTTGTCGAGACGATAGAGTTTGAGTGCCTGAACCAGCGCACCGATGTCCTGGCGTGCCGCCACAACGCGCGCCTCGTCGGGACGGCTCATGATCTTCGGTACCACCATGGCGGCGAGGATACCGAGGATGACCACAACGACCATGATCTCGATCAGTGTGAAGCCAGCCTGGCGGGGCAGCGGGCGAATACGGGACATGAATAACTCCTATTTCAAAAGCATGTTGATTTCGATGATGGGCATCAGCACAGCGAGCACGATCAGCAGCACTACACCACCCATGACGAGAATCAGGATGGGCTCGAAGAGGCCCAGGGCGACGGCAGTGCGTCGGTCGAGCTCGGCCTGTTGCTGTGTGGCGGCGCGTTCCAGCATACGACCCAGGGTGCCACTGGCCTCGCCACTGGCGATCATGTGGATGAGGAGCGGCGGGAACAGATTTTCGCTGCCGAGCGAACGGTGCAGCGAGCTGCCTTCCCGCACCAAACGGATCGCCTGGTCGAGGCCCTGACGCAACACCCGGTTGGCGAGCACGGCCTTGGCGGTTTCCAGCGCGGTGAGCAGCGGCACGCCGCTACCGACCATAATTGCCAGAGTGCTTGCCAGGCGCGCGCTGTCGATCGTCCGCAGGTGGCGGCCGATGAGCGGCAGGCCTAGTAGCCAGCGATGCCAGCGTAGTTGCAGCGCGGCGTTCAGCTTCAGTGCGCGCCGTACCGCGAGTGGCGTGGCGATGGCGACGAACAGCAGCCACCACCATTGGCCGCGCAGGAAGTCGCTGATGACAATGAGACCCTTTGTCAGCAGTGGCAGCGCCTGTTTGCTTTGCTTGAAGACCCCGACAATCTGCGGCACGACGTAGGTGACGAGGCCGATGATGACGAGTACGGCAACGGTGCTGACGATCAGCGGATAGAGCAGCGCCTGGAGGACCTTCTGGCGCGTCATCTGCCAGGCTTCGAGATAATCGGCGAGACGCAGCAGCAGCGCAGCCAGTTCCCCCGACTTCTCACCGGCATCGATGACGGCGCGGTAGATCGGTGGGAATACATTTTCGAACAGGCTCAGTGCCGTGTGCAGCGAGTGGCCGGCAAGCACTTCGGCACGCACGCCGGCGAGAACCTGGCGTGCGCCTTCATGTTCGCTCTGCTCGATCAGCGCGGTCAGTGACTGTTCGATAGTCAGGCCGGCTTCTAGCAGCATCGCCCATTGCCTGGTGAGCAGGCTCAGCGCACCCGACGGGATGCTCTGGCGAGAAATGGGCTGATTCGCTTGCGTGGCACTGCCGCGCCGAAGCGGCGTGACTTCGAGCGGAAACAGATGCTGCTCGCGCAACAGGCTGCGTGCTACGCGACTGGTGTCGGCCTCGAGTACGCCACTGACCTGGCGACCGTTGGCATCAAGGGCCTGGTAATTGAAGGCTGCCATACTTGTGGCGACTTAGTCCCGGCAAACGCGCAGAATTTCTTCCAGCGTCGTTTCGCCACTGCGCACCCAGCGCAAGCCGTCCTCGCGCAGCGAGCGCATACGGGCGGTCAGGGCATGTTCACGCAGCGCCTGGTCGGAGGTGCGCTCGTGAATCATGCGGCGCAGGTCATCGTCGACTTCGAGCAACTCGTAGATGCCCATACGGCCCTGATAGCCTGTCTGGTTGCAGGTCGGACAGCCCACCGCATGGTGTAGCACGGCGGGTGGTGCTTCAGGGAACAGCGCTTGCTCGCCAGCGTCGGCGGGTGCGCTGCGTTTGCATTGTGGGCAGAGGCGGCGCACCAGACGCTGGGCGAGTACGCCGGTCAGGCTCGATGCCAGCAGAAAGGGCTCGATGCCCATGTCGACCAGACGCGTCACCGCGCTGGCGGTGTCATTGGTGTGCAAAGTGGCGAGCACCATGTGTCCGGTGAGACTGGCCTGCACGGCGATCTGCGCGGTTTCGAGGTCGCGGATTTCGCCGATCATGATGACGTCCGGGTCTTGGCGGAGGATGGAGCGCAAGGCCTTCGCAAAATCGAGGCCGATGCGTGGATTGACCTGGGTCTGGCCGATGTTGGACAGATCGTATTCGACCGGATCCTCGACAGTCATGATGTTGAGTCGCGTCGAATCGAGCCGCGCCAGCGCAGAATAGAGCGTGGTGGTCTTGCCGGAGCCCGTCGGGCCAGTGACCAGGAAGATGCCATGCGGATGGTGGATCAGGCGGTCAGCCTGCTTCAGTGTGTCGGCTGCCATGCCGAGCACGTCGAGGTTGAGGCGCGCCGGGTCCTTGTCGAGCAAGCGCATGACGATGCGCTCGCCATGACTGGTCGGAATCGTTGATACGCGCACATCGATGGGCTTGCCGGCAATGCGGATGGTGATACGGCCGTCTTGCGGCATGCGTTTTTCGGCGATGTCCAGTTGCGCCATGATCTTGATGCGTGAGGCCATCGCCGCGTGCAGCGCACGATGTGGACGGATTACGTCACGCAGTACACCATCAATGCGGAAGCGCACGGTTGAGTGCTGCTCGAAGGCTTCGACGTGAATATCGGATGCGTTCTCGCGCACGGCCTGGGTGAACAGCGCATTGATCATGCGGATGATCGGTGCGTCGTCCTCGCTTTCGAGCAGGTCTTCGATCGGCGGCAGTTCCTGGACGAGACGGGTCAGATCCATTTCCTGACCGATGTCGTCGGCGACCTCTGCGGCCGTCTGGTCGGCACGACTGTAGGCTTCGGCAAGAAGCTGCTCGAATTGTGCGATGTCACATGCCTCGAGGCGCAGGGGGCGGGCGAGATGGCGACGCAATTCCTCCAGTGCTGCGATGGTTGTCGGTGCGGCAGCGCTGCGCACAAAGACTTGTTGTGCGTCGTCCTCGGTCGCGCCGAGGATGACACCATGCATTTTCGCAAAGGCGTAGGGAGGCCGGAACACGGGTACGGCGGTGACCGGTGCGGACGGGGCGTCCGGGATCATTGCGGCTCCGGTTGCGCGGCGACAGCGGGTGTCACGGGAGTTGCGGTGACAACTGGCGTCGTTGCAACTTCCGCAGGACTGGCCGGCAGGGCGATCGGCAAAGCTGCCGGAGTACGTTGCGGCAGCAGCGGTGGCGCCGCCTCGTTGTTCATCATCTGCGCGCCGCTGGCGCTCTTCTTTTGCTCGCCGATAACGTAGTCGTAGCGGTCTTCAGTGAGCTTCTGGTAGCCGGCGGCGTCGCGGATAATCTGTGGGCGGAGGAAGACCATCAGGTTGGTTTTGGTGCGCTTGCGTGTTTCGTAGCGGAAGAAGGAGCCGATCAGGGGAAGGTCTCCGAGCAGTGGCACCTTGTCTTCGCCGGTGCCGAAGTTGTCCTGAATCAGGCCGCCGATGACGATGGTTGCGCCGTCGTCGACGACCACGGCGGTCTCGATCGAGCGCTTGTTGGTGCTTGGGCCGGCGGTGTTGGAAATCGTGTTGTCCTGGACGCTGGAAGCCTCCTGGTAGATCTGCAGACGCACCAGGCCGCCTTCCGAAATCTGCGGCTTGATCTTCAGCGTCAGGCCGACGTCTTTGCGGTCGTAGGTCTGGAACGGCGTCGCCGTCACGCTGTTGCCGGTTGCCGCGTATTGGCCCGAGATGAAGGGCACGTTGCTGCCAATGACGATCTTGGCTTCCTCGTTGTCGAGGGTCAGCAGATTCGGTGTAGACAGGATGTTGGCATTGGCGTCATTTTCCAGTGCGCGTATCAGGATGCCAAGGCCCGCTGGATTCGAGAATACGCCGAGATTGAGACCGGGGGCGAGGCCCAGCGAGCCAGTCTCTTTGGCCTTGGCGAGGCCCTCGATGACGCCCGTGAAACTCTTGCCGCCGCTGCCGAAATTTGTGCCGCCGAGCACGGTGGTGTTCTTGCTTGGGCTGCTGTTGCCGGCCATCCACTGGATGCCTAGTTCGCTGGCACGGTCCGAAGTCAATTCGACGATCAGTGCTTCGACGAGAACCTGGGCCCGGCGTCGGTCGAGCATATCGATGACGCGGCGTAAATTGTTGTAGATTGCCTCTGGCGCTGTGATGATGAGGGCATTATTGGTGGCGTCGGCCTGGATGAATCCGCTGCCCTGGCCACCCGACGTGCCGCCAGTACTTGGGTTCATCATGCCAAAGGATTGCGAGGTCGAGGGGTTGGTGCTGGTGCTGGTGTTGCTGGTGGCTGTGCTGCCGCTACCCGATGTGGTCGGCGAGAGTGGCGTGAGGCCGGTCGTTGCGGCGGCGCTGGTGTCGCCGCTAACGATGGCGCGCAGCGTCTGGGCGACCTTCACGGCCTCGGCGTTCTTAAGGTAGACGACGTGGATGTTGCCGGCTGTCGCGCTCGGCTGGTCGAGTGAGTCGATCAGGGTGCGGATGTGGCCGAGCTTGGTCGGATTATCGGAGCGGATGATCAGTGAATTGCTGCGCGTGTCGGCAAAAATGGTGACGCCCTGCACCGCATTGCCGCCGCTTGTTCCGGGTACACCGGGTACGGCGCCACCGTCGCGGCTGTAGATATTGCTGAGCGTATTGGCAAGGTCGATCGCCGAAACGTGTTTGATCGGGATGATTTGCGGTTCTTCGCCGTAGGGTGTGTCGAGTGCCGTAATGATCTTTTCGAGACGCGTCAGATTGTCGGCGTAGTCGCTGATGACGATGCTGTTGTTGCTTGGGTTGGCGGTGATCGGGTTGTTGGGTGCGATGAGGGGACGGATGACCGGCACCAGACTGGCGGCGGCTTCGTGGCGCAGCTGGAAGACCCGTGTCACGAGCTGGTCGCCGCTGGCGCCTTTTTGGGTCGGGCCGGCGTGAGTCTTGGCGTCGACCTCGGGCATGATGCGCACGACACCGTTGCTTTCGACGGCAGCGAAGCCTTGCATGCGTAATGCCGAGAGCAGGAAGTGGTAGGCCAGTGATTGTGGCACTGGCCGGCTCGACACGACATTGACCGTACCCTTGACGCGCGGATCGAGCAGGAAGTTCTTGCCGGTGATCTGCGAGACGGCTTTGGTGACGGTCTCGATGTCGGCATTGACGAAGTTCAGGGTGACCTTGTCTTCCTCGGCACTCAGTGAAGCCAGTGGTTGCATCAGGCTCGCGCTGAGTAGCAGGCCAAGCAGGGCCGGGCGCCGCTGGCGCCAGAAGGTTTGCATCAGTTTGGATGGCATCGTTGGCATTGTTTCGCTTCCATCAGCGTTTCGGTGCCTGCCCACGCTCGGGCAGGGACAGGGTCTGGGTTTGGCCGCCGCGTAGCAGCTCGACTTCGTATTTGAGAACACGCTGCAGGGTCACACCTGGGGCGACTTCGTCTCCCTCACGCACCACCTGAGCCGGCTTTCCTTCGATGGCAAGCAGTGCGTAGGCGGGTTGTCCCTCGATTTGGGCAGCGATCACGCCGTTAAGGCGGATGTCGGTGGGAGCACTGGCCGGTGTGGCGCCGGTCATCGATGGTATGCCGAACAGATGGCGCGAAACGATGGCCGGGACGACACGCTGCGGGTCGGTGTCGATGGTGATTGCCGGGCGCGGTGCGGCCGATACGGTGATCGTCCAGTAGATGCTCGCACACAGCCAGGCGAGCAGCGCCAGCATGATCACGGTGGCGAGACGTCCCAGCCAGGGAGTCAGGGTCGCTGCGTTCGCTATGGAAAATCGGGACCAGTCGCGCATGGAGGGATCAGGAGAACGGGCAGACAAGTGGCGAGGAGGCCAGGGTCATGTCGGAAGGGGCCGGTGTGGCGTGCGGGACGTAAAGAGTATCAAGCGTATCAAAAGTATCAAGAATGTCGATCGTATCCTGGCCGATTGCAGCTCGGCGCAATCGGTCGAGTATAGCATCGCAATCCCCGTTCTTCCCGCACTCAGGCGGGCTTCAGCCAGTGCGTCAGGGGCATCAGGATTGCCAGCAGCACGGGTTGATGCAGCAGATAGATGGCGAGGCTGTGACGGCCGATCCAACGCAAGCCGGATGGCAGGCTTTCTCCCGCCGGGTGCTGTGCGAAGCCGCGAGAGAGCAGGATACGCATGGCGCCATCACCGATCAGGCAAATGCCAAACCAGGGCAGCAGTGGCACATAGTCTTCGGTGAACGGGGCGTGCGTCATCAGACCGATCCAGGACAGTGCCGGATGGTCGAATAGGGGATGGACGATGAGATTGCCGAAGGCGAGGGCGATCACTCCGCTGACGATGACGGTCCACGCACTCAGATGCAATCGTTGCAGCAGCAGGAGCAGCATGCTCATGGTTGCGATGGCGTGCAGGGTGCCGAACCAGATGGCGGATTGCGGAAATAGCAGTGCGCTGCCGGCGGTGACCAGCAGTGCGGCGGCGGTAATCTTGCCGATGCGTCGCCAGTGTGTTGCGGCAGCAGCGTGTTGGGCTTCAGCAAGCGCATGGCTGGCACCGACGCTGAACAGGAAGCTGCTGAGGATCAGACTGCGCGCCGTCATCCAGCGCAGATCATGGTTGAGGTCCTGATGCAGCCAGCCGAGGAAATTGAGGTCGTAGCCGAAGTGATAGGCGATCATGGCCAGTACCGCCACGCCACGCAGCGCGTCGAGCCAGGGCTGGCGTGGAACGGGCCTGTCAACGGTAGGCGTGGCGCCGCCGGATGCTTTGGCTGCCAGCCGTCTGGCTGCTTGCGGTGGTTTGCGGTGGCGACTCATGCGCCGCAATGACGTTGCCGCCAGCGCAAGCGCAGCGCGGGAAGCAGGGCGCCAACAGCCAGCAGGAGGGCGAGTTGGTTGCCCCAGCGCACGAAAGGCGTCGCACCGCTGTAGCCCTGCACCTGCACGGTCAGCCCATCTGTAGTGAAGGCGGGCAGCACACCGATGACCTGGCCGTTGGGAGCGATGGCGGCGGTCATGCCGGTGTTGGTGGCGCGCAGCATGGTGCGGCCAGTTTCCAGGGCGCGCATACGGGCGATCTGCAGGTGCTGTGGCTGCGCCAGCGATTGACCGAACCAGGCTGTGTTGGAGAGATTTACAAGCAGTGTCGCCTCCGGCAGGGCGCGGATGATTTCCTCGCCAAACAGATCTTCGTAGCAGATATTTGCGGCAATCTTCTGGCCGGCGATCTCCAGCGGTGGCTGCTGTGGCGGCCCAGCACTAAAGTCGGAGAGTGGCATGCTCATTAGTGTCATGAACCAGGCGAAACCGGCAGGGACGTATTCGCCGAAGGGCACGAGATGTCTTTTGGAATAGGCTTGCAAGCCCTTCTCCTTGTCGAGCGCCAGGGCGATATTCACGTAGCCTTCGGGTTTGTCGGGTTCGTGGGTGTAGGCTGCGACCCCGGTCAGTGTCGGCCCCTCCTCCATTAGCATGGAGAGGTATTCGTGCGGCACATCGTCAAGAAACATCGGCAGTGCGGTTTCGGGCAATACGACCAGTTGCGCCGGATGGCTGTGTACGAGTTTGGCGTAGGTGCGCAGTGAGACCGGCACACGGTCGGCATCCCACTTGGTTTCCTGCGGAATGTTTCCTTGCAGCAGGCTCACGGTGAGTGGCGCGCCGCTCGGCTGTGTCCAGTCCATGTGGCTCAGTATTGCGCCGAAACTGATGATGGCGATCATCGTGGCGAGCGTGCCAATCCGTTCGCGCATCGTTTGCCCGCGGCGCAAGCAGAAGGCAATGAGGCCGGCGATCACTGCGGCAAGCAGGCCGATACCATACACGCCCAGTACGGCGGCATAGCCGGCGAGTGGGCTTGGTGGGGTCTGTGCGTAGCCGCTGGCGAGCCAGGGGAAACCGGTCAGCAGCCAGCCGCGCAGCCATTCACTGAGTGTCCAGGTTGCGGCGACGAGTAGCGCATCACGCGTGGGGCTGCCAGACTTGAAGCGTGCGAAGATGGCGCCGGCCAGCGCCGGATAGAGCGCCAGCGCAGCACAAAATGCCAGGGTTGCGGCGACAGCAGCCGGCGCGAACATGCCGCCGACATTGTGCATGCTGACGTAGACCCAGGAGACGCCGCAGAGGAAATGGCCGCAGCCCCAGAGCCAGCCGAGCCAGGCGGCACGGCGCGGGCTGGCGGCGCCGCGCCACAGAATGAACAGGGCGGCGAGGCTCAGGATGGGCAGCGGGAAGAACTCAAACGGTGCGAAGCCGAGAACGGTCAGCGCTCCGAGCAGCAGCGCGACGAGGGATTCGATGCTGCCTTTACTCATCCAGCGGGATCACGCGCTGCGGGTCGATCAGCAGCGTATGGACGCGGCGACTGTCGGCGCGCAGCACCTGGATGCGCAGGTTGCCGATCTGCACGGCTTCACCGCGCTTGGGCAGGCGACCGAGGTGCTGAATGACCAGGCCACCGATGGTGTCGAATTCTTCGTCCGAGAGCTCTGTATTGAAAGCGTGGTTGAAGTCTTCGATCTCGGTCGTCGCCTTGACGCGGTAGCGTCCGGTGTTGTCGAGGACGATATTGTCGGCTGCTTCATCAAAATCGTATTCGTCGTCAATCTCGCCGACGATCTGTTCGAGAACGTCCTCGATGGTGACGAGTCCGGCGACGCCACCGTATTCATCGACGACGATGGCCATGTGGTTGCGCGAGGCGCGGAATTCGCGCAGCAGGACATTGAGACGCTTCGATTCGGGGATGAACACTGCCGGGCGCAGAGTGTCGCGCAGGTCGAACTCCTTGCCAGCGAAATAGCGCAGCAGATCCTTGGCAAGCAGGATGCCCAGTACGTCGTCCCGATTCTCACCGATGGCGGGAAAGCGCGAGTGGGTGGCTTCGACGACGTATTCGGCGATTTTCTCGGGTGCATCGTCGATCTCGATGACGTCCATCTGGGCACGCGGCACCATGATGTCTCGCACCTGGATGTAGGAGACACACAGAGCACCCTCAATGATCGAGAGGGCGTCGGCGTCGAGCAGGTTGCGCTCAAACGAGTTGTGCAGGATTTCGAGAAGATCTTCGCGATCCTCGGGGGCGCGCGTCAGCAGCGCGGAGAGGCGTTCGAGCAGGGTAGGTCGACTGGAAGGGTCCATGAATGTTGAATGTGGCGTAAGGAGTCAGGAGTCAGGAGTCAGGAGTCAGGAGTGAGAGGTCAGGAGTCAGGTGGGGTCGTGCTCGGCCGCATACGGATCAGCAATCTGGAAGCGCCTGAGAATTTCCCGCTCGCGGTCTTCCATGCGTTGGGCGTCGGCGTCGGTTTCGTGGTCGTAGCCCTGGAGATGCAGCATGCCGTGGATCACCAGGTGGGCGAGATGATTGTGCACCGGCTTGCCTTGTTCTGCAGCTTCACGCTGCACAACGGGCATGCAGAGCACCAGGTCGCCGGCGAGTTGCGGCGGCGGCGTATAGGGAAAGGACAGTACGTTAGTGGCATAGTCCTTGGCATTGCTGCCCTTGCCACGGAATTCGCGGTTGAGCGTGCGGCCTTCCTCAATATCGACGAAGCGAATCGTGATTGAGGCTTCCTCTGACTGGCGATCCAGCGCGGCACGCGCCCAGCGACGCAACTGCGGCCGCGCGGGCAGGGCTTCGTCCTGGCAGGCATATTGCACGCTCAGCGCGAGTCCTTGCGGCGCGGTCTCAGCTTTGCGAATGGGCCTTGTCATGGGCTTCATAGGCCGCGACGATGCGCGCCACCAACGGGTGGCGCACGACATCCTCGGCAATAAAATCAGTAAAGGCGATGCCGCGTACGTCGGCGAGGATGCGGCGTGCTTCGACGAGGCCGCTTTTCTGTCCGCGCGCCAGATCAATCTGTGTGGTGTCACCTGTCACCACAGCTTTGGCGCCGATGCCGATGCGTGTCAGAAACATCTTCATCTGCTCGGGCGTGGTGTTTTGTGCCTCATCGAGAATGATGAAGGCATGGTTCAGCGTGCGCCCGCGCATATAGGCGAGCGGGGCAATTTCGATGGCCTGGCGTTCGAACATCTTGCCGACTTTGTCAAAACCCATCAGATCGTAGAGCGCGTCGTAGAGCGGGCGCAGATAGGGGTCGATTTTCTGCGTCAGGTCGCCGGGAAGGAAACCAAGGCGCTCGCCGGCTTCCACGGCGGGACGCGTCAGGACGATGCGGCCGACCTGGTCACGCTCGAGTGCATCGACGGCGCTTGCAACGGCGAGATAGGTCTTGCCCGTACCTGCCGGGCCGACACCGAAGGTGATGTCGTGTTCCTGGATTTGTTTGAGATATTGCACCTGGCGCGGTGTGCGGCCGTGCAGGTCGGCCTTGCGCGTCACGAGACCGGAGGCCGCCTGTTGTCTCGCACCGTGGTTGGCGAGTTCGATCAGGCCGAGCTGGATTTCGTCGATTGACAGCGCGTCTTTGCTCTTTTCGTAGAAGTGGCGCAGGGCGGTGGCCGTCTGACGGGCATTGCTGCCGCTGATGCGGAAATGGTCGCCACGGCGGGCGACCTGCACGTCGTAGGCGGTCGCAATCTGGCGCAGATTCTCGTCGAGCGCGCCGCAGAGGTTGGCAAGCCGCTGATTGTCGACGGGTTCGAGAAGAATTGAGAGCGAGGGGGTGGAGGATGCTTTCAAACGGTTTGGCGCAAATCCACAAAAGGTAAATTCTGCCGGGAATCGCCGGCGACCGCAACCGCCGGAGCGAGGCGGCCCCGACTTTCGGGCAGGTATTTTGGTATTGCTCCTGCCACAAATATGGATTGGCTGGCCAGTGGCATGCCAGGACGGGTGCCGAGGGTGCGTTGTGGTGCTTGGGACAGGAGAGCGGCCGGCGCTAAAATGCTCGATTGACCGAAAGTGATTGAAAAGGGATTGTTCATGGATTTTTCGAGCCAGGGTACCAAGTCGCGCGACATGGCGCATGCGCTGGTTGCCGGCTTCGACCGGCATTACCGGCTGTTTCGCAGATGCTCGGCGCAGGCTAAGGTACTTTTTGATGCCGGTGACTGGCAGGGCATCCAGCACGCGGTGCGTGAGCGTCTTGCCTTTTATGACGATCGCGTCAATGAGACGGTGCAGCGCATGCGGCGCGAATTCAAGGCGCAGGAGGATGATGACAAAGTTTGGCGCCAGGCCAAGCTTGAGTTCATCGGTCTGCTGCTCGACCACAAGCAGCCGGAGCTGGCGGAAACTTTCTTCAACTCGGTGTTCTGCAAGATCCTGCATCGCACCTACTTTCACAACGATTTCATCTTCGTGCGGCCGGCG
>CAZAOQ010000028.1:0-21696 GCA_964486795.1 uncultured Rhodocyclaceae bacterium | reverse complement strand
TAAGCGGACAATTCATGTGCTACAGAACCGGACAATTCTAAAAACCCGCGACAGCATGATTCATCGTGAGTCTTCAATTGATTTAATCGTCAATTACTTTAAGTAAGAAACATTTGCCGGGAGCGGGCGCGCGTTGTATGATTTATGGTTCTGTCCTAGTTCAGCTCGTCAATCTGAAAAAGATCGGAAACACGAAACTCATAACAATCCCGGAGCGCGAAGTGCCCGATCTTCGCCACCGGCCGATGCCACTCTTGCCAGCCATCTCTTACGCGAAGATAGCAGGTCTTTAGCTTGACTGCCGGAAGGTGGTATAACGAGGTGCGATATTGATCAAGATTACGTTCCGCTGGAACGACCTACTGCAAGTTGCACTGGATTTCTGCATCGTCTTGGGTGGTCTACTACTGGCAGCCCACTGGTTTGGAGAAAATCTGCCAGAAGATCGTGTAATCGCTGTCACTTTTGCATCACTTCTGACAGCCGCGATTCTATCCGTCAACACCTGGCTCGGACTCTACCAACGCATCCACAACCGTTCTGTCGCCAACACGATTGCGCGCGCGATCGTCTCCGTTGGAATCACCATACCAGTGTGTTACCTGCTCTTCGCCATTCTCAACATCCGTAGCGAACACAGCCACCATTTCTTCCTAGCCGCCAGCATGGTCTCGATTGCTATGGTCGCCGCAAACCGGGTCGGTGCCGCCCATCGCCGACCGGATGTCTGGGTTAAGCACCGCGTCCTTATCTTCGGCGTTGCCGAGGAAGCCAGGATGGTTGCCGAATCCCTGCAGCAATCCGACCCGACCGTCGAACTCGTCGGTTTCTATCCCAGTTCGGTTCAAGAGGACATCCGCGTCATCCAAGACAAACTTCTCTCACGCGAACTGTCGCTCACCGACACGGCGACCGCACTCAAAGTAGACGAGATCATTGTGGCAGTCGGCGAGCGTCGTGGCGGCACCATGCCATTACGTGACCTGCTCGAATGCCGTCTGTCCGGCACGCGTATCATGGATCTCTCGATGCATTTCGAGCGCAAGCTCGGCCAGATCCGACTCGATTCCCTGCGCGCGGGCTGGCTAATTTTCGGCGACGGCTTCCGTCAAGATTTGTTCCGCGCAGCGAGCAAGCGTGTCATCGACCTCATCGCAGCGTCGCTTTTGCTCCTGCTCGCCTCACCAGTTATGCTGATCACCACGATCCTGATCATTCTCGAAGATGGCTTTCAGGTCTTCTACCGACAGGAACGCGTCGGCCTCAACGGCCGGCTCTTTCATGTCATCAAGTTTCGCAGCATGCGCCGTGATGCCGAAAAAGATGGCAAGCCACGTTGGGCAGCAGCCAACGATGATCGCATTACCCGCGTCGGCCGCTTTATCCGCAAGTTCCGTATTGACGAACTACCGCAGCTATTCTGCGTCATTCGTGGCGACATGAGTCTGGTCGGCCCGCGTCCCGAACGCCCTTACTTCGTCGATCAACTGACCAAGAAGATTCCCTTCTATGCCGTTCGCCACAGCGTTAAACCCGGCGTGACCGGCTGGGCCCAGGTACGCTACGCCTACGGGGCATCGGTGGACGATGCGATCCAGAAACTGCAATATGACCTTTTCTATGTCAAGAATCACAATGCAGTTCTCGATTTCGTCATTCTCTTCGAAACCGTGAGCGTTGTCCTGAGCGGTAAAGGCGCCCAATAACAAAAAACAAAATCTGCTCTAAAGGTTCCTCACTGGGCGAAGACATGCCACGGCAGGTGGAGTGACGATCACTGCATCAGAAGTACTTGAGGCATCAACAGAACCCCAACATCGCCCCATGGAATTCAACATCTCGACCGTATCGATCTGGTGCTATGGCCTCGCTGGCTTCAGCTACTTGGCCTTTGCCCTTTATTTGTACGCCCGAAACGCGATACAGCACGCCCCGAGCTTCACACGAGCCTTGCTGGCCGCGCTTGTGCTGTGTGGCCTATGGGGCATTGCCGGCTTCCTGTTCTCCGCAAGTGGCTACCCCTTGTTCCTGCGCCTGTACCTGTTGTTTGACATCCTTCGTTATGCTGCCTGGTTTGCGTGCCTGCTCACCTTGCTTGATGTGGGCTGCGATTCAGGTCGCACACTTTTCTACAACCGACGATGGCTGCTCGGGATTGCTGCTGCAATCCCGATAATTGGCACGCTGAGTCTAGGTTCACTGTTTTTTGGCGGCTTTGGTTATCCGCAACAGGCCGTGCGCCTTGCCCAGCTCGACGCTCTGGCGATGGTGATCTTCGCCCTCTCCCTCGTCGAACAGGTGCTGCGCAACACCGCCGCGGACTCACGCTGGAACATCAAGCCCTTTGCGCTCGGTCTGATCGCCGTGTTCATCTACGATGTCTACCTATATTCCGATGCTCTGCTGTTCAACCATATCGATGACGACATTTTCGGAGTACGCGGTTTTGTCTACGCGATGATCATTCCATTGATTGCGATGTCGATCCAGAGAACCGCTAAGCGCCGGCCACAGCTGACGCTCTCGCAAACTGCGGCATTCCACACAACGGCGCTGCTTGTCGCCGGCGCCTATCTACTATTCACGGCGGCAGCCGGCTACTATGTTCGTTACTTTGGCGGCACATGGGGCGGAGCACTGCAACTAATGCTTCTGTTCGCAGCCCTGCTTGTTCTGGGATTTCTCACGTTTTCCGGAACCATGCGCGCCAAGGTACGCGTTCTGATTGGCAAGCATTTCTTCCGCTATCGATATGACTATCGCGAGGAATGGCTCAAATTCACGAAAGCACTCTCTGCCGAAGGTGCGCCGCAGGAAGTTGGCCAGCGTCTGATCCGCGGTCTTGCCGACATGGTCGAAAGCCCTGCCGGTGGCCTCTGGCTGGATGACGGTACAGGACGTCAGTTCGTCCAGACCGCACGCTGGAACCTTCCTGCGATCGATACCCCCGAGCCCGCAGGCAGCACCATGGTGAACTTTCTCCAGACCTCCGGCTGGGTGGTCAATCTCGAGGAGTATCGCCACATGCCGGGACGCTACGAGAACTTGTTACTGGCAGAATGGCTGAGAAACCTGCCCAATGCTTGGCTCGTCGTCCCCTTGGCCACCACTGACAAGATGATCGGCTTCGTCGTACTCGCAACTGCGCGCACCCGCCTGGACGTCAATTGGGAGGTCAATGATCTACTGAAAACCGCCGGGCGACAAGCCGCCAGCTTCATCGCACAGATTCAGGCGACGGAAGCCTTGCTCGAAGCGCGCAAGTTTGACTCCTTCAACCGCATGTCGGCTTTCGTGGTGCACGACCTGAAGAATATCGTCACCCAACTATCATTAATGGTCCGCAACGCCGAACGACACGTCGACAACCCCGAGTTCCAGCGCGATATGTTGATGACGGTGCAGAATTCAGTCGAACGCATGCGCCAACTGATGCTGCAGCTACGCGAAGGTGCGACTCCGCCGGGCGTAGCATGCGGTGTCGATCTCGCGGCAATCGTTCGCCGTATCCAGTCAGCCAAGGCTGATCAGCAGCCGGTACTCGAGGTGAGTATCGACGAACCCCTTTGCGCCCGCGGCCACGAAGAGCGTATCGAACGCGTGATTGGTCACATGGCGCAAAACGCGCTTGATGCCACGGAAGCTACGGGTTCCGTCGCGATCCATCTAAGACGGGAAGAAGGTATGGCTTGCATCGAGGTTATCGACACCGGCAAGGGCATGGCCCCCGAGTTCGTTCGCGAACGCCTGTTCAAGCCTTTCCAGACCACCAAGCAGGCCGGTATGGGCATTGGTGCTTACGAGAGTTTCCAATATGTCCAAGAGCTCGGCGGCCGGATTCACGTTGAGAGCACCGTGAATATCGGCACCCGGGTCAGAATGCTGTTGCCGTTGTTCGATATCGGCAGCGGTTCGGACCGACAACGACTGGAGGTTGCATGAGTTCCGAAAAACATCGCCCCTTGCTGATCGTCGAAGATGATCCAGCCCTACAGAAACAGATCCGCTGGTCGTTTGACCAATACGAAACCCTGCTCGCCAACGATCGCGAGAGTGCGCTCGCCCAGATTCGCCGCCACTCCCCGCCAGTAGTCACGATGGATCTCGGTCTCCCGCCGGATGCCGATGCCGTGTCGGAGGGCTTCTTGTTGCTCGAGCAGATTCTTGAAATGGCACCGGATACCAAGGTCATCGTGTTGACCGGGCAGAATGATCGAACCAATGCCCTGCGCGCCGTAGCCATGGGCGCCTACGATTTTTTCGCAAAACCCTTCGAACCTGAAATCCTCGCGCTAACGGTCGAACGTGCACTGCGCCTCTACGACCTACAACAGGAAAACCATCGTCTGCAGTCCATGCATCAGCCCGACATGCTCTCGCACCTCATCACGCGCGATCCGATCATGCTGCGCACCTGCCGGACCATCGAGAAGGTCGCTGGGAGCAACGCCACCGTCCTTCTTCTGGGTGAAAGCGGCACCGGCAAGGAGGTACTGGCACGTGGCTTGCACGATGCCTCGCCACGCCGAACCCAGCGCTTCGTCGCGATCAATTGCGCGGCGATTCCAGAAAACCTGCTTGAAAGCGAGCTTTTTGGTTACGAGAAAGGTGCTTTCACCGGCGCCGCGAAAACCACACCAGGCAAGATCGAGGTGGCTAATCACGGCACCCTGATGCTGGACGAAATCGGTGATCTGCCGATGTCACTCCAGGCAAAGCTGCTGCGGTTTCTGCAGGAGCGAGTCATCGAACGCGTCGGCGGTCGCCAGGAAATCCCCATTGATGTGCGAATCGTCTGCGCCACTCATCAAGACCTGAAGGTGCTCACCCAGCAAGGGCGCTTTCGCGAGGATCTCTACTACCGGCTCGCGGAAATCGTCGTCGATATCCCGCCCCTGCGCAATCGTGTTGGTGATGCAGCCCTGCTCGCCCACGCCTTTCTGCGCCGCTTCGCGACCGAAGAGAAGCGAGGCGCAATGACCCTACGCGAGGATGCCCTGCGTGCCATTGAGGCCCATCGCTGGCCTGGCAATGTCCGCGAGCTTGAGAACTGCATCAAGCGCGCAGTGATCATGGCCGACAGTAACCAGATCACCGCAGAGGACGCCTGCCTCAACGAACCGACACAAGAAGCGTGCGCCACGCTCGACCTGCGCCAACTGCGCGAAGCGGCCGAGCGTCAGGCGGTCATCACCGCGCTTGGCCGCTGTGATGGCAACGTCGTCAAGGCAGCCGAGATTCTCGGTGTCAGTCGCCCGACACTCTACGATTTGATGCATCGCTTCGGACTGAAGTAGACTATCCAGTCCACGCCATAAATACGCCCATCCCACCCGCGCCAGGAACCATCATGATCCTTCGTTACTCGATTCGCCGCGCCACAACCCATACCATTTCTGCGTTGCTTGCTGCCTTGGTTCTTGTCTCGTGCGGTGGGGAAACCCCTGAAACACTGCTCGCTTCAGGCAAAGCATTCATGGCGAAAAACGACAGCAAGGCGGCAATCATCCAGATCAAGAACGCCTTGCAGAGGAATGCCAACTTACCGGAAGCCCGCTTCCTGTTGGGCAAGGCGCTGCTTGCCAGCGGCAAACCTGCCGACGCGGAAGTGGAATTGCGCAAGGCACTCGACCTCAAGTATTCACCTGATCAGGTGATCCCTGTACTCGCACACGCAATGTTCGAAATGGGGCAAGTCAAGAAGGTGACGGAAGATCTCTCACCGACGCAACTAACGACTCCTGAAAGCAAGGCCGATCTGCTGACGACGCAGGCCATCGCCCAAGCCATCCTCGGTCACAAGGATGCCTCCCGCTCGATGATTGAAACAGCACTGGCTACAAAGCCCGACTACATCCCAGCCATCATTGCTGAGGCCCGGCTGAAGGCAATTGAAAACGATCTGCCGGCTGCGCTGGTTCTGGTGGATACGGCCATCGCCAAGGACGGCAACAACCACGACGCATGGAAGCTCAAGGGCGACCTGCTGATCACAAAAAATGAGCTCGACCCAGCCCTCGCAGCCTATCGCAAGGCGCTCGACATTCGTCCGGACCTGACTGCAGTCCACACGGCAATGATCGTCGCACTGATGCGTGCCTCAAGACCCGACGAAGGCGCCAAACAGCTCGAAGCAATGAAAAAGGCTGCACCCGGAAATCCCCAGACGATCTACATGGACGCGCTGCTCGCTTACCAGAAGAAGAACTTCACGGCAGCGCGCGAAATCATCCAGCAACTCGTCAAGGCAGCCCCGAACAGTCCGCAGATATTGGAACTCGCCGGCGAAATTGACTTTCAGCTCAAGGCCTACATTCAAGCGGAGGCCAATCTTGCCAAAGCCGTTCAGCTCGCACCCGACATGCCTCGTGCCCGGCGCTTCCTGAGTCTCACTTACCTGCGCACGAACCAGGCGGCGAAAGCCTTGGCCACAATGCAACCCATCGCCGACAAGATTGGCGCAGACCCGGACATGCTCAGTCTGCTTGGTGAGATCTATCTGCAAAATAGTGAACCGGAAACGGCCGAAAAATACTTCAGCAAGGCGCTAAGTCTCGATCCGAAAGACGTCGTAAAGCGCACCTCGCTCGCCCTGACGCATCTGCGTAAAGGCAATGGCAGCACCTCCGATGCTGCCTTCGGCGAACTTGAACAGATTGCTGCGACTGACATGGGGACAACGGCCGACCTGGCCCTGATCAGCACCCTGCTCACCCGCAATGAAATCGACAAGGCGCTGAAGGCGATTGCCGCGTTAGAGAAAAAGCTCCCGGAAGACCCCCTGCCGCACTACATGCGCGGTCGCGCCTTGCTGGTCAAGAAGGATGTCGCCGGCGCTCGCAAGAGTTACGAACAGGCACTCAAGCTTCGCCCTGCATACTTCCCCGCTGCGGCTGAACTGGCCGGTCTCGATCTCGCGGACAAGCAGCCGGAAAGTGCAAAAAAGCGCTTCGAAGCCGTCATTGCAAGCGATCCCAAAAATACCCAGGCGCTGCTTGCGCTGGCCGAGGTGAGCGCCAGAACCGGTGGCTCCATCACCGACGTGGCCACCCTGATCAACAAAGCCATCGCAGCCAACCCAACCAATCCCACTGCACGTGTAGCCTTGATCAACGTGTATCTGGCTAATAAGGACCCCAAGAAGGCTGCCGCCGTTGCCCAGGATGCGATGGCTAGCATTCACGACAATCCTGCGCTAATTGAAATGCTGGGCCGCGCACAGTTCGCGGCTGGAGAGCCCAATCAGGCGCTGGCGGCCTTCGGAAAACTCGCTGGCATGCAACCTACATCACCCTATCCGCACCTGCGAATCGCCGAGATTCAAATGACGATGAAGAATCGCGATGTGGCCATGCAAAGCCTGCGCAAGGCGCTCGAAATCAAACCAGACCTCATCGACGCACAGCGTGCATTGATCATCACCTACCTTGACGAGCGCAAGCCACAGGAAGCTGTCACCGTGGCCCGGGACGTACAAAAGCAGCGCCCCGGAGAGGCCGTCGGTTACGCGCTTGAGGGTGATATTGCCGCTTCAAGAAAGGCGTGGGCGGAAGCGGCATCGGTCTATCGCACGGGGCTTAAGCAAGCGCCCGCTACCGAACTCGCGATCAAGCTGAATGCGGTACTCACGGCTGGCGGCAGTGCTGCAGAGGCCGAAAAGTTCGCTGCAAGCTGGCTCAAGGATCATCCCAAAGATATTGCCTTCCGACTCGCGCTCGGCGACCTTGCCCTGGCGCGTAAGGACTATGCAACAGCATCACAGCAATACCAGCAAATCCTCAACCTTCAGCCGAAGAATGCTCTGGTCTTGAACAACCTTGCATGGACGGCTGCACGCCAGAAGGATGCGAAGGCGATCGACTACGCGGAGAAAGCCAACGAACTTGCCCCGAATCAACCCGCCTTCATGGATACGTTAGCCGAGCTATTGGCAGAAAAAGGTGATACCGCACGAGCTTTGACACTTCAAAAGAAAGCCGTCGAACTCGCACCGCAAGCAGAGAACCTTCGCCTGAATCTCGCCAAACTACTCATCAAAGTCGGCAAGAAAGCCGATGCAAAGAAGGAACTGGAAACGCTAGCCAAAGCGGGTACGAAGTTCTCCGGGCACGAAGAGGTCACGCAGTTGTTGAAGGGACTCTGAACGCTCTTGTGAATCAAATCAGTCTAAAGCCCCAATACCCATCATGACCAATATCACCAATATCACCAATTCACCAATGGAAATACGATGACGACAATTGCTGTTGTAGGACTGGGATACGTCGGCCTACCGCTCGCGGTAGCATTCGGCAAGAAATACCCGACGATCGGCTTTGACATGTCGGTGGCGAAGATCGCCAGCTATGAGAAGCACATCGACCCGACGGGCGAAGTCAGCAGCGACGATCTCAAGGCGGCAGCACAACTCAAGCCCACCACCGACGCAGCCCGACTTGCCGACGCAGACTTCATCGTCGTTGCCGTACCAACGCCGGTCGACGATGCTCACCGCCCGGACTTCTCACCGCTGGTCGGTGCCTCCGAGTCCGTTGGAAAAAACCTCAAGCGAGGCGCTACCGTCGTCTTCGAATCAACGGTCTATCCGGGGGCTACCGAGGAAATCTGCATCCCGATCCTTGAGCGTTGCTCCGGTATGAAATGGAAGCAGGACTTCTTCGTAGGCTACTCGCCAGAGCGCATCAACCCCGGCGACAAGGAACGGACGCTGACCAAAATCGTCAAAGTGGTCGCCGGCGATACCCCTGCCACCCTTGAGCACGTCGCCACCATTTATGGCAGCATCATCGATGCCGGTGTCTATCGCGCCTCGAGCATCCCAGTCGCCGAAGCCGCCAAAGTCATCGAAAATACCCAGCGCGACCTGAATATCGCCCTGATGAACGAGCTTGCCATCATTTTTGACCGGCTAGGTATTGACACCCTGGAGGTTCTGCAAGCTGCGGGGACCAAGTGGAACTTTCTGCCCTTCCGCCCCGGCCTCGTTGGTGGCCACTGCATCGGCGTCGATCCGTATTACCTGACGCACAAGGCACAGATGGTCGGCTACCACCCCGAGGTCATTCTTGCCGGGCGGCGCATCAACGACAGCATGGGTAAGTACGTTGCAGAACAAACCATCAAACACATCCTGAAGAATGGCTTGTCAATCAAAGAGTTGCCAATTATAGTTTTAGGACTGACCTTCAAGGAGGACTGCCCCGATCTGCGCAATTCCCGAGTCATTGACGTCATCCGGGAACTGCAATCATATGGTGCCACCGTGATTGTCCACGACCCCGTGGCCGATGCTGCCGAAGCGCGTCACGAATATGGTGTTGATCTCACACCCTGGGATCAATTGCCCAGGGCCGCCGCCATCGTCGCTACCGTGGCTCATCGCGAATTCAAGGCACGCCCCGTCGCCGACTACGCAGCCAAGCTGCAACCAAACGGTGTCGTCACCGACGTCAAGAGCCAGTTTGATCCGCAAACATTTTTGAACAGCGGAATTTCATTCTGGCGCCTTTGAGACCAAGACCGTCCCGGACATCAATATCTACCTCTCACCATGCCAGGCCAGCCACTCCCAGTCAAAACTGAGTCCCATGTGCCTCGTGTCACATGGGCTGCAGCCTTGCTGGTCGCCCTGAGCCTAACGGCATCACCGGGCTGGGGCGCTGATATCCAAGTCCAACCCAAAAACGAACAACTACGCGCTTTGCGCAGCGAAGCACGCACTTTAGCCTATGGCGAAGGTGTCTCAAAAAACACAACACGGGCCATTGAGCTCTACTGTCAGGCCGCGCACCTCGGTGATGACGAGTCTCAATTCGACCTCGGCTGGCTTTATGCGCTCGGACGCGGCGTTCCCCGTGACGATGGACTCGCTGCCTATTTTTTCAGGCTTGCCGCTAAACAAGGCCACCGCCAAGCGGAGCAGATGCTCGCGCAGGTCGGCAATACCCCCACGGGTACACCGGCCTGCATGCGTGAAGTCTCCGTCGCTGTGACCACCCCTCCGAACGGCAGCGACGAAGCAACGGCAGCGGCGAATCTTTCGCCACTTCAGCGCAAAGCCATCACACTCGTACGCAAACTTGCCCCGCAGTACGGGATTTATCCCGAGCTTGCCCTCGCCGTAATCCACGCCGAATCAAACTTTGATCCCGTCGCAGTCTCGACGAAAAACGCCCAGGGTCTGATGCAGTTGATCCCTGAAACTGCCGCACGCTTCAATGTTCGCAAACCCTTCGATCCGGAACAGAATATCCGCGGAGGTCTCGCCTATCTGCGCTGGCTACTCGCCTACTTCAAAGGTGATGTGGCGCTTGTTGCTGCCGCCTACAACGCGGGCGAAGGCACAGTCAATCGTTTCCGCGGCATTCCACCCTTCGCAGAAACACGCGACTACGTGAAGCGCATCATGGACGAATATCTGCAAGAGAATCACCCCTACGATGCGGCGATCACCCAACCCTCGCCCGACCTTCCACGCATACGATTGAGGAGACTTATGTGAACACGATCACCCACCCCCCCTTGTCGCTATTTCGCTTCATCTGTTGTTGCACGATCGCGTGGCTGTGCAACATCGGCCCGGCCAGCGCCGACATCTCTGACACGATCCAGCGAATCAAGCCATCCATTGTCGCTGTCGGCAGCTTTAACCGGACGGCCAGCCCTCAGTTCAATTTCCGCGGCACCGGTTTCGCCGTCGGCAACGGTCGCATAATCGCCACCAACGCCCATGTCGTCCCTGAAATGCTCGACCAGCAGGCAGGCACGACAGTGCTCGCGATTCAGTACCGGAACGCTGCCGGCGAACTGGCCATACGACCGGCGACTCTGCTCGCCAAGACCCCTGAACACGATCTGGCCTTGCTGTCCATAGAGGGCGATGCACTGCCGACCCTCGAATTGAGGAACTCGGATACTGTGCGCGAAGGAGAGTCCATCGCCTTCAGCGGCTTTCCGATCGGCGGCGCTCTCGGTTACTCAACTGTGACGCATCGCGGTGTGATCTCGGCCATTACGCCCATCGCCCTGCCGGGTGCAAACTCACAACAACTCAAGGAAAAACTGGTTCGCAGACTGCGCTCCGGCCCCTTCGACGTGTTTCAGCTTGATGCCACCTGCTATCCGGGAAACAGCGGAAGCCCTGTGTTCGACCCAGAGTCTGGTGCCGTTGTCGGCATCATCAACATGGTCTTCATCAAAGGTACGCGGGAGGCTGCTCTAAGCCAACCCTCGGGAATCAGCTACGCACTTCCCGCCAACCTGCTTCATGAACTGCTACGCATGAGTGGAAAATAGCCTGTCAATCGCGCCCTCGCAGGCAAAGACGAATATTTCTACCGAAGCTTGTCGGGAAACTTTACACTATCGATAAACAAGGTTCCGGTGTTTCATTTTTTATACAAAAGAATCAATCAATTAATCAGCTCACCCAGGCTTGCACGAAAATTGCATTAACCTTCAGTAAACTCGCGCCCATCAGAAAGCCCGTGAGCCGGCAGGCAATCATCAACATAGCCCGGACTTTCGTTGAAGCGCCAATAAACTTATGAGAGTGCTGAACATGACAACTGAAACCGGACAACCCAAAGAGACCCAACTTCCCGATCAAAGTGAGACTTCCGAAAGCCGTCGCCGTCTGCTACGTGCCGGTTTGGCGGCGGGTCCCGTGTTGCTGGCGGTCAAAAGCCGCTCCGTGCTAGCTTGCGGCGGAAGTTACGGCGGTGGTAACGGCGTTAAGTGCCGCGTGACATGCTCGGCTTTCGCCTCGATCAGGGCCGCCAATGCGAACGGCATCAAGCTGAGTCATCATCCGACCTCGAACTACCCGTGCAAGTCACACAACGAGTGGAAAACCTGCAGCCATCCTGGCATCTACAGCCAGAAGCAGAACTGCTTCTTTCACGACAAATCGTATAAAAGCGGTCGCCAGTCTTGGGGAGGATGTAACTCCTGGGGAGGCGATCCGAGTTATTCGATCAGCTACATTTCATACAGAAAAAGGACGGGGTGCAGCTACGCGGGCTTCAAGCCGCGCACCAGCAGCTACGACTTCGGCGACCGCACGCTTCAGGAAATGCTGTACTGTTCCGACCCCCTGGCTCGCCATCTCGTTGCGACCATCCTGAACAAAGCTGGCAATCTCGACACTGACAACATCCTTCCGAATGCTGCGCAATGTCAGAGAATATGGCAGGGCAACGGTGTCTGGACACCACCCAATTGCACCACAGTCTGGACACGTGCAGATACCATTGAGTGGTTCGACCTCTGCTACGGCACCTGCTCCTAAGCATCGCGTTGCCTCAAACCCTATGGAGGTGTTCACGTAGCGAGGATTTCGCGCTGCGCGACTGGGTCGATGGTTCGGTCGTTTTTGACGAAGCCAACGGCCAACTGCACTTCCTCACCCCCGCGGCAGGCTTGGTTCTGCGGTACTTTCTCGACAAACCCGACTGGTCTGCTGACGATCTGGCAAGTTGCCTGCTCGAAACATCGCCGACAACTGAAGACATTGACTTGGTGAACAACGTCCTTGTACATTTCCTGTCCTTGAAGCTCATTGAACGTGCTTCGGATCAACAGGATAGACAGGTTTGACTTCGCCAACCCTCGCCTCCCTTACCCCGGATGACCTGCACAAACGCCTTCGGCACGACGGGATCTGCCTGAGGCTACCACCCTTTGTCGCACACATCCGTAGCCCCATCCCCGTCGTCGCCGAAGGTCTGGCTGCACTTTATGCGGATTACGAACTGCTACCTGCACAAGGACAGTTCATCGACTTCCACGTCGCCGTCGATTACGGCCGACGTCTGCCTAGGCCACTTTGCATCTTCGAGGTCGACGGCCAGCAGCCATTCACACCACTGGCGGCTGCCGAAGCCTTCGCCTTTCTCGAATGGGGCCTCAACTGGTGCGTCACGGAATACTGCCAGACACTTCTGACCATCCACTCCGCCGTACTTGAGCGGCATGGACGCGCATTGATCATGCCGGCGCCGCCCGGCTCAGGCAAGAGCACGCTATGCGCCGCTCTGTTGCTCGACGGCTGGCGTCTGCTGTCCGATGAAATGGCCCTGCTCGACACGGCAACCGGCCTCATCCGCCCTGCCCCACGACCGGTCAGCTTGAAGAATCGCTCCATCGACATTATCCGCGCACGCGCACCCCAGGCCGTTTTTGGTCCCATCGCGCACAACACCATGAAAGGGACCGTCTCGCATATGCGCGCGCCGGCAGCCAGCCTCGTTCATGCTGATGAAGCGGCGCTACCTGCTTGGGTGATCTTCCCCAAATACCTCGCCGATGCACCGGCGCGCCTGGAGCTTCGCCCCAAGGGTGGCTGCTTCATGCAGCTTGTCGACAACAGCTTTAACCAAAATGTCCACGGCCGCGCTGGCTTCGATGCACTATCTGACCTGATCGCCCGCTGCGACTGTTACGACTTTTCCTACGGCAATCTCGACGAAGCACTGCAGATCTTCGCAGACCTGCCCCTCCCGCAAGCACGATGAGCCTCGCGTCCATCGACCTACTGCGTAACGCCGTGTTTGCTCCGGAGAGCCTACCAGCACTTGTGCCGACGGACTGGGATTTGCTGATCCGCCAAGCACGCCACGCCGGTCTGCTCGCGCGCATCCATTCGATCTGCCGGAATCACGATCTGCTCGACCGCATCCCTGCCGCACCACGCATGCACCTGGAGTCTGCCGCCAACATGGCAAAGCGCCAGCGCCGCGAACTGGTCTGGGAGACCGAGCAGATTGTCGCCGCCCTGCACCCACTCGATCTTCCGGTCGTGATCCTCAAGGGTGCCGCCTACGTCATGGCAGGCCTCGACGTTGCCGAGGGGCGACTGGTCTCCGACGTCGACATCCTCGTCCCACACGCGGCCATCGGTGACGTTGAAACAGTACTGATGAAACAGGGCTGGGCCGCAACATCACACAGCCAATACGACCAGCGCTACTACCGTACTTGGATGCATGAAATACCACCACTGCGCCACATCCAGCGTGGCACCGTCGTTGATGTCCACCATGCCATCCTGCCGAACTCTGCACGCCTGCACCCTGATTCCGCAAAGCTATTCGAGAAAGCCATCACCGTCCCCGGCAAGCCGCACATCCGCGTCCTCACACCGGAAGACATGGTCATCCACAGCGCGACCCATCTCTTTCACGAAGGCGAACTCGAGCGTGGCCTGCGCGACCTTGTCGACATCGACAACCTGCTGCGTGAATTCGGTGGAAACCAAACCGTGGGGTTCTGGGAGCGACTGGTGCCGCGCGCCTGCGAACTGGACCTCTCGCGTCCACTGTTCTACGCCCTGCGCTATGCCAATCTGATGATCGGCAGTGCTATTCCCAATGAAGTGTTGCGGGCGGCGCGGAACGCCCCCGGCGGACGCCAGGACGGTGCCATGCTTGCCTTCATGGACGCCCTCTTCCTGCGTGCTCTGCGTCCAGCCCATGCCAGCACGTCGGATCGATACACGCCGCTCGCGCGCTGGCTGCTCTACATACGCAGCCACTGGATCCGCATGCCACCCTGGCTGCTGCTACCGCACCTGACACGGAAAACTGTCCGCCGACTACGCGGCGACGAGGAAGCCTGAACAAACCGGTCGTCGACTAAGCCCGCTCGCCTGTCCCCACCAGTTCCATGAGGATGCCACGTGCCGCATCCTCACACATATCGAGAACCCGCTCAAAGCCCAACACTGCTCCGTAGTAGGGGTCGGGCACCTCGTCTTCGTCGTGCTTGCGTGCAAATGTCATGAAGAGCTTCAATTTCTGACGATACTGTTCCGGACACATTCGCTCAAGCACCGCAAGATTATCGCGGTCCATCGCCAAGACCCAGTCGAAACGACAGAAATCATCAAGCGCCACACGTCGTGCACGCAGCCGTGACAGATCGTAGCCACGCTGTATCGCCACCTGCTGTGCTCGCACATCCGGCGCTTCGCCAGCATGCGCAGCCAGTGTCCCCGCCGAATCAAACTCGAAGGCTTCCGCCAGCCCCGCCGCTGCTACTTGAGTGCGCAAAACGCCCTCGGCCATCGGCGACCGACAGATATTGCCCATGCAAACAAACAATATTTTCGTTTTAATTTGAAATTCCAATATTCGAAACCGTCAGTGAACCATCATCAAGCCGCAAAACCCGCCCGGCACGCGCAGCGAGTTGCGAATCATGGGTGACGACAATGAAACTGGTGCGATGCGTGGTGTTCAGCTCCAGCATCAAGTCGAATACCGCTTCGGCCGTGTGACGATCAAGGTTTCCGGTCGGCTCATCTGCCAGCACACACGCCGGCCGTGTGACGAGTGCACGTGCCACGGCCGCGCGCTGGCGCTCGCCACCTGAAAGCTCGCCGGGTCGATGTGTCAGGCGATGACCAAGGCCAACCTCGCGCAATAGCGTTGCCGCCCGCTCCTCAGCCTCATCCCTTGCCATGCGGCGGATCAGCAAGGGCATGGCAACATTCTCCAGCGCTGAAAACTCGGCGAGCAGGTGATGAAATTGATAGATGAAGCCCAGACTTTCGTTACGCAAAAACCCACGCTCTGTTTCCGAAAGTGTGCTCAGTTCGCGACCGAGGACCGTTACGCTGCCGGACGTCGGTTTGTCGAGTCCGCCAAGTAGATGCAGCAATGTGCTCTTGCCCGAACCACTTGAACCAATAATTGCGACGCGCTCGCCGCGACTCACGACAAGATCGATGCCACTCAATACAGGAACCTCGACACCACCCTGCCAGAAGGATTTCTTGAGTCCCTGACAAGCAATCACCGGCGCATCATCATTCACGGATTCGTCACTCATAACGCAGTGCCTCCGCCGGATTGACACGAGCAGCGCGCCAGCTCGGATAGAGGGTCGCCAGCAGGGTCAGAACGAATGAAACCGAGGAAATGATGGCCACATCTTTCCACTGCAATTCGGAAGGCAATTCGGAGATGTAATACACATCCTTGGCAAGAAACTGGGTGCCAAGCACGCGCTCGATCGCCGGCACCACCACATCGATATTCAATGCCAGGGCCACACCACCGGCCACGCCGAGCACTAGGCCGATGACACCGATCAGCGCTCCCTGGACGATGAATATCTGCATGATGCTTCCCGGGCTCGCACCCAACGTGCGCAAGATAGCGATATCTGCCTGCTTGTCGTTGACCGCCATGACCAGTGCCGAGACGATGTTGAAAGCGGCCACAGCGACGATCAGCAGCAGGATGAGGAACATCATGTTCTTCTCGATTGCCACAGCGCGGAAGAAGTTTGCATGGCTGCGCGTCCAGTCCGAGATCACGACATCGGCATCGACAAAGCGCAGCAGCTCGCGTGCCACACGCGGTGCGGAGAATAGATCATCCACCTTCAGGCGCACGCCGCTGACGCGATTATCCAATCGATAGAGCAGTTGCGCGTCATTCATATGAATCAGCGCCAGCCCCGAATCGAACTCGAACATGCCGACCTCGAATATACCAATGACTTTGAATTGCTTGAGGCGCGGCAGGATCGCCGCCGGTGTGACCATGCCCTGCGGCGCAATCAGCGTCACCTTGTCACCCGGAAAAACCCGCAGCGCATGTGCCAGCTCGGCGCCGAGAATGATGCCGAACTCGCCGGGGCGCAGGTTCGACAGATGGCCGACCTTCATATGCTTTTCAAAATCAGCCACCTTCTCCTCAGCCTCGGGCAGTACGCCGCGCACCATCACGCCGCGCACCTCCTGATCGAAAGAGAGCATCCCCTGCTCCTGAACGAAGGGCGCCGCAGCCCGCACCATCGGGTGTTGCATGACGTCCTGGACAACCTTGCCCCAGTCGCCGAGTTCGGCACCAGCCTTGGCCGGACCCGTGACCTGAATATGTGAGGCGACACCGAGAATGCGCGTGCGCAATTCCTTCTGGAAACCATTCATCACCGAGAGCACGACGATCAGAGCGGCGACGCCCAAGCCGATACCGAGGGTGGAAATCAGGGAAATGAAGGAGATGAAGCCATCGCCGCCGCCATTGACGTCGCTCTTGCGCTTCTTCGAACGGGTGTAGCGCAGACCAATCCAGAGTTCGTATTTCATGATCCTCGTATGTTAACATGCCGCGATGCAGCTTCACCTTATCCTGCCCGGCCTGCTCTGGCCCGGCAAGGTCTTCCACGACATCGCTTCCGACCTCGACCTGCCCGCACTTTCCTGGCTGCTGGGTCGCGGCCACCTTTCACCGCAACCACCGCGCGCACCCGAACAGGCACTTTGCACTGCGCTGGGCATCGAAGACCCCGAACCACCCTATGCCGCACTGCGCCTGCTTGGCGACGGCGGCACTCCGAAAGACGCCATCTGGTTGTGCGCCGACCCGGTGCATCTGAATATCGAGCAACGACGCATCACATTAGCACTCGATGCAACGCCGGCCAATGCGGTCGAAACCGCTGAAATTGTGAACGTGCTTGCGCCACACTTCGCCACGATTGGCGAATTCGTCGGCGGCATCGACGGACACTGCTACCTGCGACTAAAGGAAACACCCTCGATCATCACGACGCCGCCTTCGCTCGCTGCCGGCTATCAATCAATGCTGCCACAAGGCGCGGACGCGTTGCGCTGGCGGCAACTGACCAACGAGGCACAAATGCTGCTCCATACCCTGCCCTGCAACGAAAGACGCGATAGTGCAAGGCTGCCACGCCTCAACTCCCTGTGGTTCTGGGGCGCGGGTCGCTTGCCGGCAGGCGGTAACCTGCCCCATGGACGCATCGTCGGCGATGACCCGGTGCTGCGCGGTCTCGCACGGCTCATGGATGTTCCCCTGGAGCAGGCCGAGACCCCTCAAGTACTGCTGCACGAGCGGCATGGAAGCACGCTCTTGCTGCTCAACCCGCTGCAGGCACCCGCGCGTGCCTACGATGCCCTGCGCTGGCGCGAGGCACTCCTCAATCTCGAATGCACCTTTCTCCAACCGCTGCGTAATGCCGTTAGCAACGGAACAGTCAGCCTCCTGCAGATCACGGCGCTCGGCGACGAAGACAGCTTCGACCTCGCCCTGACGCGCCATGACCGCCTGCGTTTCTGGCGGCGACCGCGTGCGCTGCATACACTGGCAGGATTCGGGCCTGTCACCGGAATGAGGGTCGTGCCATGACACGCATCGTCACCCGCCGCGTGCCGATCAAGGCCAGCATGATGCTCGAGCAACAAGGTGTACCGCCGCTGCTAGCACGACTCTATGCGGCCCGCGGCATCGCCGCACGCGAAGAACTCGATACCCAGCTCACTGCCTTATTGCCGCCTGCACAACTCAAGGGCGCAGAAGCCGCCGCACACCTGCTTGCCGATGCCATCGCGGCCGGCAAGCGCATGCTGATCGTCGCCGATTACGACTGCGATGGCGCCACCGCCTGTGCCGTCGGCCTGCGCGCACTGCGCAGCTTTGGTGCGCAACCCGAATACCTCGTGCCCAACCGCTTCGAATACGGCTATGGCCTGACACCGGAAATTGTCCGCCTCGCCGCGACGCGCAAGCCGGATCTGCTGATCACTGTCGACAATGGCATCGCCAGTGTCGACGGCGTCGCAGAAGCAAACCGCCTTGGTATCCAGACACTGATCACCGACCACCATCTGCCGGGCGACACACTGCCGGATGCCGCCGTCATCGTGAACCCCAACCAGCCGGGCTGCTCCTTCCCGAGCAAGTCACTGGCCGGCTGTGGCGTCATGTTCTACGTGATGCTGGCACTGCGAGCCGAACTACGTCAGAGGGGCTGGTTCGCCCGCGAGGGTGCTCGCCCCGAACCCAACCTTGGCGCCCTGCTCGACCTGGTCGCCCTTGGCACCGTGGCGGACGTCGTGCCTCTTGACCGCAACAACCGCATCCTCGTCGCCCAAGGTCTCGCACGCATGCGTGCCGGCAAGATGCAGCCAGGCATCGCCGCGCTATTCCGCGCCGCCGGACGGCACCCCGAAACCGCCGCAACACTGGATCTCGGCTTCGGCCTCGGCCCGCGCCTCAACGCCGCCGGGCGCCTCGCCGACATGGCGCTGGGCATCGAGTGCCTGATTACTGACGACAGCGCACGCGCGCTCAACATTGCCCAGGAACTGAACGCCCTCAATCAAGAGCGACGCACGATCGAAGCGGGCATGCAAGATGAAGCGCTGATGCGCCTCGACGAACTTGCTGCAGAGCAAGAGGAAGCACAAGCATCCGATGGCGAAATGTCGTCAAGCCGGGCCAGCATCACTTTGTTTGATCCTGACTGGCATCAGGGCGTCATCGGCATCCTCGCATCACGCATCAAGGAACGACTACACCGCCCGACATTCGTTCTTGCCCGTGGCAACGAAGGTGAGCTCAAGGGTTCCGGCCGCTCCATTCCCAGCTTGCACCTGCGCGACGCGCTCGATCTTGTCGCCAAGAAACACCCCGACCTGCTGCTGCGCTTCGGTGGCCACGCCGCCGCCGCCGGTATCACCGTGCGCGAGGACGACCTGATGCTGTTCGAGGAAGCTTTCGAGCACGTCTGCCGCCAGCTGCTCTCACCGGCGGACCTGACGCGCACACTGGAAACCGACGGTGCGTTGGAAACCGCGCACATGTCGCTGGAATCGGCACGCCTGCTCCAGTCTCATATCTGGGGCCAAGGCTTCCCACAGCCGAGCTTCTCTGACGAATTTCGCGTCGAGAAGCAGCGCATCCTCAAGGACAAGCACCTCAAGCTGACGCTCTCAAAAAACGGCACACGCTTCGAGGCCATCCAGTTCAACTTCGCCGATGGTGCCCCCGAGCGAATCCGGGCCGCCTATCGCCTCGACGTCAACGAATACAACGGTGTCGCCAGCGTCCAACTGATGCTCGATTACTTCGAACCCGCCTGAGGCGTATCCGGCTGGCGAAGCGAAGCCATGATCCCACGCCAACCTCACTCAGCCGTGCCTACGTTGCGTCTCTGCATCCACCACGGCACTGAACCGCCCGATCGCCTCGGCGTATCCTCCGCCGTCAAACGGCTCGTAGTGAGGGTCGGCACGCTCCATGCACAGCAGGAAGCTCACCATACCGAGGATGTCATTCGTGTCTTCTTCGGGTAACGCAGAAGCATCGCTGACCACACGCTGGATATCTTCGTGCAGCTTGGCAAAAACAACGTCATCAAGCAACTTGAGCACATCAGCCAATGCCTGCCCTTCGGACAGACCTCCGTAGGTATGCTGCGTCCTCCAGAATGCCTCCCAGAAACGCTCTCCACCGACCTCCGGGAGATCGGCCTCAAAAATATCCGTGTCGATACCTGCTGCAAACTTCTGGGTTTGCGCTTGACTGCTTTGACTACCCTCGCTGCCACAGCCCGATGGACTCGCAGCAGCATCTTCCACGGAAACAATCTTGATCGTGCGCGCCATCATCAACTCCTCAAAATTCAATAAAATTCCAACACACTCCGCCAATCGTGCGATTCGCTCAGGGCGACCGACTAAATCCCAAAATATTCGCAATACTCGTCAAACAACGATCCATCACGCGCAGCAACGATGCCGAAATCCTCCGGGCGATAGCGATGCGAGCCATACTTGTTGCGCGCATTATCCTTCATGAACTGCGTCATCTTTGCCTTGACGGCCGGCTTCAGTTCATAAGCAAAGTGGTCGTAGATCCGCTCAACGGCGCCCAGCGGATCGGCAACAGTTTCATGCATGCGCAAGTCGAAGAACTGCTCGCCGCGACCTTCCGCACTGAGCTGCTTGCGCTGCGCCACGGCGCGGGCAAGCATCGCGCTCCAGAGATCAATTTGCTGACGACCGATGAGTTTCAGGTCGATAGCATCCGAACCAACGCCACGCAGCATCGCCACCATGCTGCTGATGGAGGCGCACGCGATGATTGGGTCACGATGCATATGAATAATGTTCGCATCCGGGTAGACATCTAACAGAGGACGGATCAAATGCAGATGACCTGGTGACTTGAGCAGCCAGCGCTCACCGACAACACCACCCGACTGCAGGTGCTGCAACGTCTGCCTGTGAAGCTGCATGCTAAAGGCCTTTGGCTGATCGATCAGCCATCGGGCATAACTCGGCACGTTATACATACTGAAGTACTGCTCGGCGAGCATGTCCATCGCCAGGATCGCCACACATTCCTGCGGCAGACGCGCTTCCATGGCATGCACGGCCTGGATACCTGGGCAAAGCGCATTGAACTTCGCGAGATCCTTCTCAACCTGAGCGATACGCGTGTCGGTCGTCCAGCTCGCTGGTGTCGGCGGCGGGACCGGCTGCTCAACCTCCCAGAACAGCGGCGAACGATTCGCCGGATCGACGGCGAGCAGCGCATGGAGAATCGTCGTGCCAGTGCGCGGCAAGCCAAGGATGACTAATGGCTTGCGAATCTCCTGTTGCGCGACTTCCGGATGTTTCTTGCGCCAGTCGATCAGCTTGAGTCGCGTCGCCAGCCGCCCGACCAGCTCGGTTTGCGCCATCAGGCGGCCAAGCAACGTCAGCTCGGCTTCATTCTCCAACGAAGCCAGTAGACGGTCGAGTCCTTCATGAAACCCCTGATCACCGAAATCGCTGCAACCAGCACGCTTGACGGCCTTGGCGAGAATAGCCTCCTTCTTCAGCGACACCGGTTCAACGTTGAAGCGCTCCAGCAGGCGTCCAGCAGCGTTCATAAA
>CAZAOQ010000027.1:0-21976 GCA_964486795.1 uncultured Rhodocyclaceae bacterium | reverse complement strand
GCCAGATGTTCCACCAGTTTTTCGGCGAGAACATGCTGCGCGCCGATGTCTGCAATGCGGTCGAAGAGCTCGGCCAACTGCTCGACCACACCGGTCCGGTCGCTGCCTCCGAGCGTAATGCTGCGCGCATCTTCAATTGCGATCATCTCTACTTCGTCACCAACGGTACATCGACATCGAACAAGATCGTCTGGCATTCGACCGTCGCACCAGGCGACATCGTTGTCGTCGATCGTAACTGTCACAAGTCGATACTTCATGCGATTATCATGACGGGGGCAATCCCGGTGTTTCTGATGCCGACGCGCAATAATTACGGCATTATCGGGCCGATCCCCCGCAGCGAGTTCCTTTGGGAAAACATCCAGAAGAAAATCGCCGCGCACCCCTTCGCCACCGACAAGAATGCCAAGCCGCGTGTGCTCACCATTACCCAAAGCACGTACGACGGCATTCTGTATAACGTCGAGGATATCAAGCAGATGCTCGACGGCAAGATCGATACGCTGCACTTTGATGAAGCCTGGTTGCCGCACGCCGCCTTCCACGATTTCTACGGCGACTACCACGCTATCGGTGCTGACCGGCCGCGCTGCGAGGAGTCGATGATCTTCTCGACGCAGTCGACGCACAAGCTGCTCGCCGGACTCTCGCAAGCCTCGCAGATCCTTGTACAGGACGCCGTGAACAACCAACTCGACCGCGACGTGTTCAACGAGGCTTATCTGATGCACACCTCGACATCGCCGCAGTATTCCATCATCGCCTCGTGCGATGTCGCGGCGGCGATGATGGAAGAGCCGGGTGGCAAGGCACTGGTCGAGGAATCGATTGCCGAGGCGCTCGACTTCCGCCGCGCCATGCGCAAGGTGGATGAGGAGTGGGGTGCGAACTGGTGGTTCAAAGTCTGGGGGCCGGATGACCTCTCCGAGGAAGGGCTGGAGGAACGCGAAGCCTGGATGCTCAAGACAGGCGCGCGTTGGCACGGCTTCGGCGACCTAGCTGAAGGCTTCAATCTGCTCGACCCGATCAAGGCCACCGTCATCACGCCCGGTCTCGATGTCGATGGCGACTTCGCCGACAACTTAGGCATCCCCGCCGCGATTGTCACCAAGTACCTCGCCGAGCATGGTGTGATTGTCGAGAAGTGTGGTCTCTACAGCTTCTTCATCATGTTTACCATCGGCATCACCAAGGGCCGCTGGAACACGCTGGTCACCGCGTTGCAGCAGTTCAAGGATGACTATGACAAGAACCAGCCGCTCTGGAAGGCCTTGCCTGAATTCATCGCCAAGCATCCGCGCTATGAGCGGATCGGCCTGAAAGACTTGTGCACCCAGATTCACGAAGTCTACAAGGCAAACGATGTGGCACGCCTGACCACCGAGATGTATCTGTCGGACATGATTCCTGCGATGCGCCCGGCCGACGCTTTCGCACGTATGGCCCACCGCGAGATCGACCGTGTTTCAATCGACACTCTCGAAGGCCGCATCACCAGTGTTTTGCTGACTCCTTACCCACCAGGCATTCCGCTGCTAATTCCTGGTGAGCGCTTCAACAAGACGATCGTTCGCTACTTGCAGTTCGCGCGCGATTTCAACGAGCGCTTTCCCGGCTTCGAGACCGACATCCACGGCCTCGTCAAAACTGATGTCGATGGCAAAGTGAGTTACTACGTAGATTGCGTGCGCTAACGCGTACGCATCCCATTCGGTAAATCGTTCATTGCGGCCCGTCGGGTGTTTGGGCGTCGATGGTGTCGATGAAGCGATCGACAAACGAAGTTTCACGGGGATCGAAACTTGCTGTATTGAGCGACAGGTCGCGCGCAACGTCGCGCAGCCGCCAGCCGATTTCGCGGGTGACCACGGAGGCTTCAAAGATGAAGCCCAGATCGCCCGCCATCGCGGGATCGTTGATCATGTCGGGGTCCATACCCGTAGCAATAAAAGCGCGCTCGATCATGGCAATACGATCCAGCGTCTGATTCAGTAAGACGACACCGCGCTTTGAGTGAACCTGCTTGTCGTCGAGCAGAGCATGGCCGGTTTGCCGCAATGTGGCGATATGCCCTGCCAGATCTCTGGCGCCTTCGATGGCAGATTTCGAGCGACTGGTTTCACCATCCATATCGGCAATCGCCTCTTCGCCTGCCCTGCCCCGCAACGCACCTGAAATGGCCGACACCAGGACTGGTGCATGTTCGCCAGGGATCACCTTCAATGCCAGTTCGGCACGCTCAAGCGCACGCGTTTGCTCGAGGAAGATGCCTGAAATCATTTCCGCTACAGAGAGAATCTGGCCGGGCATGGCAAACGCCTGGCCACTCAACTGGCGCGGGTAGCCAGTACCGTTAAGCCGCTCATGATGGTCTGCAGCCGCCTGAGCGACCAGAGGTGGAAACCCGCCCAGTTCAGTAATCAGCATTTGTGAGATCTTCGGATGCACCACAATGTGGTGCCACTCATTTGGACGCAGCTGTCGTTTCGGATTCAGGAACTCCGGTGCGATATAGAGTTCGCCGATATCGTGCAGCAGACCAGCCAGCATGATCGATTCCTGGACGTCACGGCTCACCCCGCATTTGTTTGCCAGACTGAAGGAAATCAGGCTGACGGCGATGGCGTGCGTCAGTGCTGCATTGCCCCCGCGCTCAATAATTGTCAGCATCATGCTCATCGCATTGCCGAGGCGCAGACCGCCGAGGATGTCGAACGGTGACGCGCCCTTGCCGCTGGCGAGGCAGAGCACTTGAAGGATCGGTCGGTTGGTTTCGGCGATGCGCCGCGCTTCGGCAAGCAGATTGTCGTTATTGACGCCGCCGTCCACCATCAGGCAAGCCTCGAGTGGCTTGCGCAGCTTGTGCATGATCAGCTTTTCTTGCAGTGCAGGGGAAATCTTCGCCCCCTTGCCAATCAGCTTGACACCGCGCGCGTCGAAGATGTCTTCGGTCGCCTCGACATCCATGACTTGCGCCAGGTCCATGACCTTGTCGAGGTAATTTTGATTGACGGAAACGGCTGAAGATGTGTCGACTTCCGACATGATCGTTACCACAAAGGGAGATTTTTGGCGGCTGCAAGTTTGATGGGCAGTAAGGCGCCCACCTGAAGCGTGCTTGATGCCAAGTACATTACCGAACCTTACTGAACATGCTTGGGGGTGTCAATGCAAAGCTTTCCATCGTCATGGAAGGGTCAGCGAAATTCGACGCGTTGCAGCCAGTCCAAAATCGTATTGGCCACGATTGGCCATTGCGGATCAAGCATCAGCATGTGTCCCGCACGCGGAATAACGATTGTTTCGGCATTCCAGCCACTCGCCGTGAAATGCAGCAGATTGGCGGGAAACAGGGCGTCATGCGAACCACCCATGACCAGTGCCGGCAGGGGAAGGCGTCGACGCGGCAGGGAGAGTGGCAGTGCCATCAATTCTGCAATCGCGCGCGTCGACTCATCCTGGACAAGCGGTGGGAAGGCAGCAAATTCCGCATCGGTGGCGTCAGGCGAGAAGTACACTTCCCGCATCACGCGTACCGTGTTCGGTGTGTATTGGCCGCGCACTGCTCGCGCTGCTTCACGCAGGAAGTCGGGTTGGCGCAAGTTCAGCTGTAGGCTTGCACCAAGCAGACCTGTGGTTGGCACCGGGGCAAGCAGGATCAGACCCGCGGCGCGCGCCGTTTTTTGCTCGAGATAACGCTGGACGACGATGGCGCCCATGGAATGGCCGATGAGCACGGGAGGCTTCGGCATCGTCTCAATATAGGATGAGACATCGGCAACATAGTCGTCGAGGCCGAAACGATCGAGTTCGCCACGATCAGTAGGATGAACCTTGCTGCCATGTCCGGATAAGTCGATGGCATGGCACTCATAACCGCGTGCGTGGAACCAGGGCAGGAAATTCACAGCCCAGCATCCTGCCTGCATGTAGCCGCCGTGCACGAAAAGGAGTGTCGGTTTCATTAGCTCAAGATTCTGGCGAGATCGACACGGTCAGCGTCACACCATCGTGGATGTGGCGACTGCCCGCAGCCAGTCCGGCGTCTGTGGATAAAGGACTATGAGCGTTCAAGTGTCACGAAAGCATAGCTAAAACCGGCTTCGGCATGATGACATTCACGTGCGCTTTCAAACCAGAGCTTGCGATCGATGGTCGGGAAATAGGTATCACCCGCGAAGTCGCTGTCGATTTCCGTGAGTTGCAGGCGCTGTGCCAGTGGCAGGGTCTGCCGGTAAATCTCAGCGCCACCGATTACGAAGATTTCATCCGTACCGGTTGTGGCCGCAACTGCAATCGCCTGCTCCAGCGATCTCACCGTCGTTGCACCTTCTGTGGCGTAGTCCGGATCGCGGCTAACGACGATATTGGTGCGCCCTGGCAGGGGCCTGCCGAGCGATGCCCAAGTCTTGCGACCCATGATGATCGGGTGGCCGAGGGTCAGCGCCTTGAAGCGTTTGAGATCCTCTGGCAAACGCCAGGGCAGTGTGTTGTCAAGGCCAATCACATCGTTGCGGGCGACGGCAGCGATCAGTGTGAGACAGGGAAGGGACGGCATGATGGTCTCGGCGAGTAGGGTGTTTCGATGCCAATCGGGGAACAAGTGATTATCCCATCAACGCGGGTGCCACAGACGTTTCAGTCTTTCACCCTTGGCAGGCTTGCTCTTGGTAAGCGCGGTAGTGATGTGATTCTTCAGGATAAACATGGGGTGATTCGGCGTCTTCTCGTCATATTGGCCGTCATCAGGCGCAGTATCATCGACGGATGATGGCGAGCGTTTGGCGTAGCCGATACGGCCCGACGATATCGATCGACTTACGGCGGCCACAGCAACCACGGCAAGCAGAGCGGACACAGCGACCACGATCAACGCAGCGGACGGCAAACCTTGGATTTTTTGAATTTCAGCAGCAGGGATGCGATCATTTTCGCGGTCATCGCGATTGTGGCGTATCTGCTGGTATCGCTGTTGCGCCTGAGCCAGATCAGGCGTCGTCGCAAGACGGCCGACCCGTCGGTGACCCAAGCAGCCAACCTCAGCCCAATCGATGATTTGGCTGCGACTCCGCCCGTTGCCGCGTCTTTCGAGGATCGTTTGTTTCGAACCAATATTGAGGCCGAGTTGCAGGCGTTACGCCAGGAGGTCGCTGAATTGCGCGAAGCGCTCGAACAGATCAAGGCGTCGCGGCGCGTCTCGCCACAATATAACGAAGCGATGCTGCTGGCGCAGCGCGGTGTTGATGCAAGTATCATCGCTGACCGCTGCGCCATCGCTATTGGCGAGGCTGAATTGGTCGTTGCACTGAGTCGCAACCGGCAGGAGTATGAGGACTATGACGCGCAATACGAAGAACGACATTGAGCACCGCGAACTGGCTGAGTCGACTGATTCGGTCAAATTGGCTGGACGGGCTGGGTCATCCAAACAATCCGGACCCTCCGACGAGGGCGGCGGCGAAGATCTCCGGCGGCGTTTGCTGCTGCGAGTCGGCATTGCCGTAATCTTGATCGTCTGCCTTCTCGGCGGACTGGCCCTGCTCGATGAAATGAATGCACCCGTCAAGAAGCCCGCTGAAATTGCCGAGGCACCGACGCAGCCGGCGCACCAAGCCGCAGAGACCGCAACTGGCACGGGTACGGATACTCCGGCGATCGAGGTTCCTCCGTTGACCGAGGCCAAGCCTGCCGAAGAAGTCCAGGGCCCTGAAGAGAGCAGCACCGCCGCAGCTCAGGAGACAAGTGCACCACCAACACAGGCTGCCTCGAAAGGCGAGAACCCTGAAGTCTTTGCGCCCGCCATCCGTCCGCTGACCAAACCGGCTTCGCCGCGCTTGGCAACGTTACGCCCCAGTGATGCGGCCAGCACTCTCAGGCCCCAGCCGCTGCGCTCCGAATCCGCCACCGAACTTGCTCGCCAGGCATCGCCGAGTCACGCACCGGCCTCGCGCCCGCTGACACAAGCGACTGCGCGCAGTGCAGTTGGTGGTTACCTTTTGCAGCTTGGCGTTTTCGGTAGTACCGCGCATGCCGAGGAGTTGCGTGCGAAACTGGAACTCAACGGTATTTCGGCACAGATCGAGTCTCGGGTTCAGGTCGGCCCCTTCGCCAGTCGCGAGGAAGCCGACCAGATGCGCGACAAGCTCAAGAAGCTTGGCATGGAAGGCGGGGTGCTTGTCGCCACGAAGAAATAGAGAGATCGTCTGAATTCGGTACTACAACCCAAACTGCGAGAATATCGACATGAATATCGAAAGCCCCCGTTTCGGCACGCTCAACGTCGAACCCAGCAAGATCATCGAGTTTCCGCAAGGTCTTGCCGGCTTCGAATCGAGCCATCGCTTCACGCTGTTTCATCCGGACGACCACGAGCCGAAGTACTTCATTCTCCAGTCGGTGGATGATCCCGATCTCGCTTTTCAGATCACCGACCCCGCGCGTTTTGGCTTCAATTACGAGATTGAGCTGAACGACGAGGAAGCCGCCGAGCTCAAGCTTGCCGACCCGCAAGATGTCGCCGTTGCCGTGATTGTCTGGCGTGCACCCGAGGAGGGCGAGAATGCGCAGCTGCGTGCCAACCTCAAGGCGCCGCTGCTCATCAACACGCGTGAGCAGCGAGGCATGCAGCACATCTTCCGGAATCTCAACTGCACTTTGTCGAACACCTGAACCTGCATCGGGAAGCCGCCACCATGACCCGTAAAACCATTGCCACTGACGCCGCTCCTGCCGCTATCGGCATCTATTCACAGGCCGTGCAGACCGGCGACACCGTCTACCTCTCCGGCCAGATTGGCCTGATTCCTCAGAGCATGACGCTCGAGGAAGGCATCGACGCTCAGGTCGCACGTGTGTTTGAAAATCTCAAGGCTGTTGCTGAGGCTGCCGGTGGCCATCTCAGTGACATCGTCAAGGTGAACATCTACCTTACCGACATGGCGAACTTTACGAAGGTCAATGAAGCCATGGCGCGTTATTTTACTCAGCCTTATCCGGCGCGTGCCGCCGTCGGCGTCAAGGAGCTGCCGCGGGCTGCTCTGGTCGAGGCGGATGCAATTCTTGTGAGGCGTTAGGCGCGAGGGCTGAAGGGTGAGGAGCAAGAAGCCCGGCAGCTCAGCGTCGGCGGAAAAGCCCTTACGCGCTGCGTCGCGCACCCCACAGTCTCTTGCCAGCAAACTGGTCAGGCTCGGCATTCGTTCGGATGCCGAACTGATCCTGCATCTGCCCTTGCGCTATGAGGACGAAACGCGTCTTACACCGCTTGCTGAACTCGCCGCTGCGCCATCCGGCGAGTCGGTGCAGCTTGAAGTCGAGGTCATCTCCACCGAAGTCACCTTCCGCCCGCGCCGGCAACTGATCAGTCGTGTGAGGGATGCACAAGATGCGCGCGATGGCAGCGGCGTGCTCGTCGTGCGCCTGCTCAACTTCTATCCGAGTCAGCAGAAGCAGTTCACACCCGGTGCGCGCCTGCGGCTGTTCGGCGAAGTCCGTGAAGGTTATTTCGGCCTGGAGATGGTGCATCCGCGTGCGGTGGCTGTCGCCGAGGACACGCCACTGCCGATGGCTCTCACGCCGGTCTATCCGACGACTGCCGGACTCGGCCAGAGTACGCTGCGGCGCTTGATCGAACGTGCTCTGAAGCGCAGCGAGAGCCTGCTCATCGACACCCTGCCAGATGCTGTGCGTGCGACGTATGAGTTGATGCCCTTCGCCGAGGCGATCCTCATGCTTCATCAGCCACCCGCAGCACTTTCTGCTGAGGCCCTGGAGGCACGCAATCACGCGGCCTGGCGGCGTATCCGCTTCGATGAGCTGCTGGCCCAGCAAATCTCGCTGCGGCGCGCCTATACGACGCGCCGCGCACACGGAGCGCCACGCTTGCTTGCACAAAACAGCTTGACTCGGCGCTTTCTCGACCAGTTACCGTTCAAGCTCACCGGCGCACAATTTCGCGCCTGGCACGAGATCGTCACGGACCTGGAGCAGCCCTGGCCGATGCAGCGCCTGTTGCAGGGCGACGTCGGCAGCGGCAAGACGGTCATCGCTGCGCTGGCGATGCTGCAGGCGGCTGACAACGGCTGTCAGGGGGCGATGATGGCACCTACTGAAATTCTCGCCGAACAGCACTACCGCAAGCTCAGCGAATGGCTCGCACCGCTCGGTGTCGAAGTTGCCTGGCTCTCTGGCAGCCTCAAGAAGGCGCAGAAGGCGGCGATGGCTGAAGCGGTGAGGAGCGGTCATGCCGCTATCGTCGTCGGTACCCACGCACTGATCGAAGATGCCATCGACTTCGATCACCTGGGTGTTGCGGTGATCGACGAGCAGCATCGCTTTGGCGTGCGCCAGCGCCTCGCGCTGCGCCAGAAGGGCGGCACGACCACGCCACACCAGCTGATGATGTCGGCGACACCGATCCCGCGCAGCCTGGCGATGAGCTATTACGCCGATCTCGACGTTTCGGTGATCGATGAGCTGCCGCCCGGACGCACGCCGATCGTCACACGTCTCGTCGCCGATGCCCGGCGCGCCGAAGTGATTACTCGCGTCCATGCTGCTTGCAAGGAGGGTTGCCAGGCTTACTGGGTCTGTCCGCTGATCGAGGAATCGGAAACCCTGCAACTGAAGACGGCACTGGAGACCTTCGAACGTCTCACGATCGAGCTGCCCGATCTGCATGTCGGTCTGGTGCATGCTCGACTCAAGCCGGCGGAAAAGTCGGCGGTAATGGCGGCTTTCGTCGCCAACGACATCCAGGTGCTGGTTGCCACGACAGTGATCGAGGTCGGTGTCGACGTGCCCAATGCCAACCTGATGGTCATCGAACATGCTGAGCGCTTCGGTCTTGCCCAGCTCCATCAGCTGCGTGGCCGCGTCGGTCGCGGCGCTGCCGAATCCGCCTGCGTCCTGCTCTACAGCGCGCCCCTTAGTCAGATGGCGCGCAACCGGCTCAAGGTCATCTACGAGAATACGGATGGGTTCGAAATCGCCCGCCAGGACCTCGCGCTGCGCGGCCCCGGAGAGTTCATCGGTGCCCGCCAGAGTGGCATGCCCCTGCTGCGCTACGCCGATCTCGATGATGCCGAGCTGGTCGAGCACGCCCGTGCCGCTGCCGAATTATTGCTGCACGAATATCCTGAGGCAGAGCAGGCGCATCTGCAACGCTGGCTGGCCGGGCGTGAGGAATTGCTCAAGGCGTGAGTGCACGCTCTCGCCAAGAGGAAGGTAGAGAGAGTATGTGTCGTTTTAACCCCATCAAGCCGGTGGCCGCGTAAAGCGGAATAAGCGGTGGGTTTCCCCGCGACTTCAAATCACACCGCCGCCATTTACGGGCGCAGGATGTGTCCATTGACACTGGCTTTTCGCAACCCTGAACCACGTTGGAGTCTGCAATGATCATTGAAGCAGTCGAACTCGTCGCCCTTCCCAACGCTCCTGTCTGGCAAGAGAAAATCTACCGGGCTCACCTCGATAGCGGTGATGCTGTCGATCTGTTTCAGCAACTCTGGGACATTCCCCTTTCCCCCGAAAGCCTTGTCGGTCTGACCGTCGGCGAAGCGCGTGAGCGCCGCACTGCAAGGATTCTTGCCGTCGCGGGCGGGCACTGAGCGAGGGCGCGTTTGCGCCCGCAAAGCGGTTGCTGCTGCGCATCGGGCATGCCATGATGCGCAGGTAGGGTGCCAGGCCTGCAATAGCCAGTCCGGCTGTGGCGCATCCATAAAAAGCAGCAACGTCGCCCGAAGCAGAAACGCTGTCGGTGCGATGCATCACGGAGGGGAAACATGGGTTTTGACATGGACGCCATGCTGGCTGAAGCCATGCGCCGCAGTGGCGATTTGCAGGATTTCGGCGATCCGGACTTCCGTCCGGCACTGCAGGCGCTGCTGACAGCACTTAACACGGAGGGCAAACTTTCCGACCTTGGCCGGCAGATCCTCGGCGAGCGCATCATCGACCTGCTCAAGAACCGGTTAGTCATCGAGGAGTATTACCGCAATTTTCCGCAAATCGCCGACGAGAAGATCGACGATCCGATCGTCATCGTCGGCTTGCCACGCACCGGCACCACGCTCCTGCAACGCATTCTTGGCTGCGACCAGCGCCTCTATCCTTTGCTCTGGTGGGAAACGCGATTTCCCGCACCGCTCGCCGTCGTACCGCCGGGCCAGCCCGACCCACGCATCGAGTTGGCCAGGGCCGAGGTGGCCGGCATGCTCGAGGCGATGCCGAGACTGAAGGCCATCCATCCGCTCGATGCCGAGGCCCCTGACGAGGAGGGCATGCTGCTGGAACATTCCTTCCACGCGTTCTTCGATGCCTATGCCGACATCCCCAGTTACACGGCCTGGATGTGGGACAACGATCAGACGCCGGCTTACGCGTATCTGAAGCGCATGCTCAGGTTTCTTCAGTGGCAGAAAAGACAGCGCGGCGAAACCGCCAGTCTTGGCCGCTGGGTGCTGAAGACGCCGCACCACCTGCGCCAGATCGACGTACTGCTCAAGGTATTCCCCGATGCTAAAGTCATTCAGACGCATCGCGACCCGCTACAGACCATCCCCTCAATCGCCAGTTTCAACGAGACCCTGTGGCAGATCTATGGTCACGATGTCGACGCAACACGCGTCGGCCAGCAGTGGTCGACTATCTTCGCGCGCGGCATGCGCTCGACGATGCACTATCGTGACAGCCACGATGCAGGCCAGTTTCTCGATGTCTGGTTCAGCGACACCCTCAACAAGCCGCTCGACGTGGTGCGCTCAATCTATGACTTCACCGGTCTTGCCTTCCCCGATGGAATCCAGGACCGCATGCAGGTCTATCTCGAACAAAACAGCAGAGACAAGCGGCCGATCCACGATTACAGCCTCGATCACTACGGACTGACTGAAGCACAGATCGCCAGTGATTTCGCCGAATACCGCCAGCGCTACATCCTGTCGCGCAAGGACTGAAGGAACCCGACATGCTGCTTAAAGACAAGATCATCATCATTTCCGGCATCGGTCCGGGACTCGGTATCAAGCTGGCCGTCGAGGCGGCGCGCGAAGGCGCACGCGGCGTGGTCTGTGCGGCGCGTACGCCGGAAAAGCTGGATGCTGCGGAAGCCGCGATCCGGGCACTCGGCGACGCGACAGAAAAATGCAGCGTACTCAAGGTGCCGACCGATATCAACGACACAGCACAATGTGAGCGACTGGTGGCGGAAACCGTCCGCCAGTTCGGGCGCATTGATGCACTCGTCAACAGCGCCTACGAACACGGTAGCTTCGAGCCCGTGATAAAGAGCGATCTCGATGGCTGGGCGAAGATCTTCAATACCAATGTCGTTGGTACGATGCGGCTGACGCAGGCGGTCGTGGCGCAGATGAAAAGGAACGCTGGTGGCGCCATCGTCATGATCAACACCATGGCGACGCGCAAACCCTATCCGGGTGAAGGTGCTTATGCAGCCTCCAAGGCAGCGCAGGAAACTGCTTCACGCTATCTGGCCCAGGAAGTGGGTCGTCACGGCATCCGGGTCAACAGCGTTTTCATGGGCTGGATGTGGGGCGTCCCGGTGCAGCAGGGTATTCAAATGATGGCCCGGCAGCAGCAGCGCAGTGAGGCCGAAGTGCTCGCTTCGGTCGAAGCGAATATACCCCTTGGCAAGATGAGTACTGATGACGACTGCGCACGTGCGGCGCTGATGCTGGCATCAGATTATGCGCGAGCCGTGACCGGCGCCTGCCTCGACGCCAACGGCGGAGAGTTCATGCGCTAGCCACCTGCCTACCTGCTGGCCGCCTGCCAATTCTGTGAGCAGCTGATATCAACGATCTGCCATTGCCCTATTTTGTCTGCCATGAGCAAGGGCATATGCGGTAGGATTCAGATTCTATGTTCGAAATCCAGACTTTCGCTTTTACATTGCTGCCGTTGCTGGTTGCCGCCTTGATCGTTCTGCTGGTCAACTGGCGCATCCACAAGAAAATGCGCGGTCCCGGTTACTGGGCGGCCGGCGCTGCCAGTCGCCTGATTGGTATCGCGATGATTGCCATCGGTGATCCGCTTCCTGTGGCGATGAGCAGCGTCGCTGGCTACTTTTTGATGGTCGTCGGCGACTTTCTCACTGTCCGCGGACTCAGCCAGTTTGCCAATCGGCCGCCCTACCGACGCACCACCGTGGTCGTCGCGTTGCTAACCTTTGTCGGCCTCTGCTATTTCACCTATGTCACGCCTGACCCCTATGCCCGAGTCATCACCCTGGTTGCAGGTCATGTCGTGTCCATCTTGCTGCTGACTTTGCTTCAGCTTCACATCGTTCGTAAGGAAGGGATCAGCGGGGTGGTGATCCTTGCACTTTCCTCATTCTGGGAAGTCTTCCTCGGCCCCTTGCTGCTGCTGATGATGTATCGAGCTTCGGTCGATGTCGAAATTGAAGCGGCGATGGGTTGGATCGGCTGGGTGCAGCCCATGAGTGCGACGGCGATGATCGGCATCCTGCAGACCTTCGGCTTTATGCTGCTCGCGGCCAACCGCACGCAACGCGAATTGCGTGACATGGCGCTGCTCGACACGCTGACCGGCATGCCCAACCGGCGTGCCTTTGATGCTGCGATGAAGCGCGCTGTCGAGGCCACTAAGCGCGATGGCACGCGCCTCGGACTTGCAGTTATCGACATCGATTTCTTCAAGCGGGTTAACGACACCCATGGTCACGGTGTTGGCGATGCCATGCTGCGCCACGTCGCGGCCACCGTATCATCCACATTGCGCGACAGCGACTTCTTCGCACGTGTCGGCGGCGAAGAATTCGCCCTGATCGTGCAGGACGCCAACCTGGAGTCCTTGACCGAAGTCGCCGAACGCTTTCGCCATGCTGTTGAAACCTTGCCCTTGCAGCGCGTTAACGACACGTCGCTGAGCTGTACGCTTTCCGCTGGTATCGCGCTGTCTGAACCGGGTCGCGTCGATGCTACCCAGCTTTATGCTTATGCCGATGCGGCACTCTATCGTGCCAAGGGCAATGGACGAAACCGCGTGGAACTGGCTTCCGCTTAAGGATTTGGCTGGGGCGACTCAGCTGTGGCCCGCATCCACCAGGCCGCGACGGCAGCAAGGATAAAGATCACCGCTGAAATCAGGAAGGCCTCTGCGAAGGCCTGTGAATGTGCGTCCGTGCTGCTGCCACCGAGCATGGTGCTGCGCCAACTGACAAATACGGCGACACCGGCCACACCGAGCACACCGCCGAGTTGACGCACATAGCCGATGAACATCGCCGACTGGCCAATCAGATGACCGTGCAGGCCCTTCATTGCCGCCGGGTTCAGCGCCGCGATGATCAAGCCTGAGCCAACGCGGCCGAGCACCGTCAGTTCGATAAAATAATCATAGGAGTGCCGCTCGGCGACGACGTACATGCCGCCGAACGATGCAGCCAGCATCAACAGGCCCGCCAACACGACGAGGCGCGGTGAGCTGCGGTCGGACACCACGCCGGCTAGCGGCAGCGACAATGCCAGGCCGATGCCTCCGGGCACCAGGATCGCACCGGCCTTGGTGGCGCTGAGGCCCATGATGGTTTGCAGATAAAGCGGGATCAGGTAGGTCGAGCCGTAGATGCCAAAGCCGTAGATCAGCGAGATGATCAAGCCCATGCCCAGCGCGCGATGCTGCAACAGTTCGATGCTGACGATGGCGCGCTGGTTGCGTGCTGCATGGTGCAAAAACCCGAACAACGTGGCAAAAGCGAGCGCTAGCTCACCGTATACCAGTAGCTCACCAAGTGGACTGGCGTGCAGGTGCGTGACAAAGCCAAGAAAAGCGACGGTCATCAGCGACAGGAGGATCATGCCGCTCCAGTCGAAAGTTCCCGTCGCATGACGGTCCGCTGTTGGCAGTGGCATCAAACGCCGAGCGCCGTACCAGGCGACAAAACAAAACGGCAGGCTGATATAGAACACCGATTGCCAGCCGAAGTTGTCGATCAGAATTCCCCCCAGCGCCGGGGCGACGGCGGGGGCAAGAACGATGGAAAAACCGAGCAGGCCGCCGGCGCGGCCCTGACGATCCGGAGGGAACAGCGTCATGATGACAATGCTACCGAGTGGATACAGCACTCCGGCGCAAATACCCTGAACGGTGCGTGCCACAAGCAGCATGTTGAAGGTCGGACTGAAGCTGCCGAGCAAGCTGGAAACGATCAGGAGAACGACGGCACCGATGAAGCAGCGGCGTACACCGAAGCGCTGGGTCAACCAGGGTGTTGGCAACATGGCGACGGTGCTGGCAACCATGAAACAGGTGACAGCAAGCTGCACCGCGTCATTGCCGACGCCGAAGTGAGCCATCAGCGCCGGTACGGCGACGTTGAAGCTGGTGCTAAGGATCACCGCCCCGATGGTGCCGAGGGCGATCACCGCCATCACGTACCACTTGTAACGTTCGCCGTAGCGGGTAGTTAGGCTGTCCTGATCAAGCGGGGAGGGGGGCAACATGCAAGTGCGCGAAAGGAAACGGGAAATGCCGCCCACGTTCAGTCGGACGAGGGCGCAATTATAGACGAAGATGGTGCCTCATAGTCTCATCGGACGATTGCAAGGGCGGTGAATTGCGCGACCTTTGAGGGTCCGGAGTTCCATTTACCGACACAGGACATCGATCATGAAAGAAGCCGTCATCGTCAGCACCGCCCGCACCGCTATTGGCAAAGCCTATCGCGGCGCCTTCAACGACACGGAGGCCCCGGCGCTGGGTGGCCATGTGATCCGCGCTGCCGTCGAACGCGCCAAGGTAGACCTCGCCGAAATCGACGACGTGATCCTTGGCATTGCCGCCCAGCAGGGCACCCAGGGCTATACCGTCGGCCGCCTCGCCGGCTATGTCGCCGGCCTGCCGCGCACGGTGCCGGGCATGGCGCTCGACCGCATGTGCGCATCGGGCATGATTGCCATCGCCGATGCCGCCAAGACCATCATGTGCGGCGAGTCAGACATCATCGTTGCGGGTGGTCTCGAAACGATTTCGCTGGTGCAGAACAAGTTCAAGAATAGCCATCGCTCCGTCTCGCGCGCCGCAGTGGCTGCCGAACCGGCCGCTTACGTGCCGATGATCGAAACCGCAGAACTCGTCTCCCAACGTTACAACATCTCGCGTGCAGCCCAGGACGAATACGCCCTGCAAAGCCAGCAGCGCCACGCTGCAGCCGTTGCCGCGGGCAAGTTCGATGCTGAAATTGTGCCGATGACGGTCGAGAAGCAGCTCTTCGACAAAGAGGGTAACCCGACCGAGAAGCAGACCGTGACCCTGGCAAAGGACGAAGGCCCACGCGCCGAAACGACGCTGGAAAGCCTCGCCGGCCTGAAGCCGGTTTGGAAGAACGGTGAATGGGTCAAGGAAGGTTCCTTCATCACCGCCGGCAACGCATCGCAGCTGTCTGACGGCGCATCGGTTTCGGTGCTGATGAGCCGTGATATGGCGAAAGAGCGTGGCCTGGAGCCGCTCGGTATTTATCGCGGTCTGGCCGTGATCGGCTGCAAACCCGAAGAAATGGGTATCGGCCCGGTGTTCGCGATCCCGAAGCTGCTAAAACGCCACAACCTCAAGGTGTCCGACATCGGCCTGTGGGAAATCAACGAAGCCTTCGCCTGCCAGGTCATCTACTGCCGTGATCAGCTCGGTATCCCGAACGACAAGCTCAACGTCAACGGTGGCGCCATTGCCGTCGGCCATCCCTTCGGTATGTCGGGTGCGCGTCTCGTCGCCACGGCATTGCTCGAAGCGCGTCGTCGCGGTGAACGCTTCGCTGTGGTCTCGATGTGTATCGGTGGTGGCATGGGCGCGGCGGGGTTGTTCGAAGTCGCCTGATCCAGCAAACAGACAGACTGCGGCGTTCGGCCGCGGTCTGCAGACTGGCCCTGGCCGGTCAGTCTGAAGCTGAGTCTGAATCTGCGTTGACGCGGCTATTGCTGCGGTCGAGGCGCGTCAGCATCAGATCCAGCAGATCGTCCAAGCGCCCATTGCTGGCGAAGACTCGCGGCATCCCGATGGAAATTTCGAAATTGCCCTGCAGTCCTGATACGGCAACAAAGACATTCTCCAGCTGGGGTACGCAATACATGCTTTCTGCCGCAAAGCCGCCACCGCTGAAGATCGTCTTCTTGAAGGTGCCGAGCACCGATAGTATGGCCGTCTCATGGAGATTCGGCGACCGGTAGTTCTTGTCGTTGATCGACACCATGCCGTCGACCCAGGCGAACGGCAGATAGCGCATGACCTCGAATATTTTGCGGTAATTTATGTCGGCATTGCCGTCACGCAAATCCTTGAGGCGTGACTTGATATCGTTGCTGTCGATGGTAATGTCTGGCGGCATGTCAAGATAGGTCATACCGGTGAAATTCATGGTCGTCAGCAACTCAGGAGCGTGACGACGCAGATTCGTGGGAATGCCGATGCGCGCGGTCTTGTCGCTGTGGCGGCGCGCGTACTCGGTGAGAATCGCCGCGATGCGTGGCAGCAAGTTGGGCTGAGGGCTGCTGAGGGTGATGCGCCGCCAGATCCCGCCACGTTCCTCACCTTGCACACCGCCCATCATGTCAGCGATTTCAATCTGAGCCTTGAAGGCGGTGCGCTTCGGCCCGTTGCGCATCAAGTCGGTATCCGTGTAGGACGCGTTGGAGCCAAGCAGCGGTTCACCGCGCAGCGCGCGGAACATCTCGTGCATGATATGCAGCGTGCCGACACCATCCATGGCGGCGTGCGAGGTACGAAAGATCACTTTCATCTCGCGCGCCTCCGGGCGGGTGCGTGCGATGATTACTTCCGCCGTACGGCCCGCCTCGAGATCCAAATCGGTATTGAATAAAGCCTCGGTGCCCTCGCTTGAAAAACCATCCCACAGACACCCATCGACGATGCGCAACTGTGGCGGCAGGCCGTCGCTGATCCAACGTGCTTTCTGGCGCTTACCGACGAGGCGTAGCCGCGCACCAGGGTTCGCCTCTGCTGTTCGGTTGAGCGCAGCTTGCCAGACCGTCGGATCGATGGTGCCGATACCCTCCAGGATGATGATGACATCATGTGCGCGGATATGCGACTGTGGGTGGCAACCCATGGCCGCATGGTAATACTCCGACACGGTCAGGCGTCGGTCGACGTGGTTCTGAGGCGCGAGCTCGGGGAGAGGCGTAGCAACGGGGCCAGGGGAAGGTGCGGTATTCATGGCCGCCAATATACACGGGAGCACAACGGGGTTTTCAAATGACGAATTTCTTAATACGCGCTCGATGGAAAAGGCTTTTTATCGACTACGAAAATCGTTAGTACCGAGTAGCGGCTTTTTCATAGAGCGGCATCACTTGTGGCAGGTGTTGCTCTATTTCGCGTATGCGGTTTGGCCCTGAAGGGTGGGTAGATAGCCACTGCGGCGGCGCAGCAGGATTCGCTGATGTCATTTTTTTCCAGAGCGTGATACCGGCACGTGGATCGAAGCCGGCGCGCGCCGCCAGATCAAGGCCGACGAGATCGGCTTCACTTTCATCGCCGCGTGAGAATCGCAGATTCAGCAGATTGCCTCCAAAGTGGAAGGCACTGGCATACTTGCCTTGGGCAACGAACTGGCCGAGCAAGTCAGCACCAAGATTGGTCAGCCCGCTTTTTGCCATCCGCTCGCGTGCATGTTCGCGCAAGGCGTGGGCAATTTCGTGGCCCATGACGATGGCCACTTCGTTGTCGGTCAGCCGGAGGTCTTCGAGCAGGCCGCTGAAGAAGACGATCTTGCCGCCAGGCATGCAAAAAGCATTGACTTGCTTCGCGCCGATCAGATTGACTTTCCAGCGCCATTGCGCGGCACGTGGATTGTAGCGCGAAGCCAGCGGCGTCATGCGTGCGGCGATGGCACGCAGGCGCCGCACCTGAGGTTGGTTATCCGGAGCCAGAGCCCGCTTGCCGGCAGCCTGGCGCTTCAGATCCTCGTATTCCGCGTTGGCTTGACGCTCAATGCTTGAAGCCGGCACGAGTTGGCTCAGCATCGAAGGCTTGCCAAACTGAATGCCATCGGCTGGAGCACTTGACGCTATTGCACCCACGCTGATGACCGAACACGCCAGCAGCGTACTCAGTTTCGCGAGTCCGTATTTCACGCGAGTGTGATGAGCAGATCGGGGGGGTAGAAATAACAGGGATGGTTTGCCCAAGAATTTTCTCAGAAGCGTGAGCCGCTCGCATTGACAGTCGCCACCGTGTATCGGTTCAGACTGTTCGTCGGTATCGCAGCCACAAAACGTAGAGCATTGTACCTAGAGGGGTACTTTGGACGTGAAGAAAATGCTGATGTGATTATGCGGCGCAAACCTGCTCATGTTTGAAGTCTGGATTGAGCATTTTGCCCAACTCGAAATCGGAGGTGGTGATATGCCGCAGCAACCAGCCATGGAGAAATATCGCGACGGATTGCAGGCTGTAGCTTTCCTCGTAGAGCTCTTCGAGTTGATGCGCAACTTCCTGATACATCTGACGATGCTCCTCGCGGTGCTGCGCTGCATGTTCACGATCACACTGGTCTAGCAGTGCTTCTTCGCGGGAGAAGTGCTCAAGTAGAAAAACCTCGATACGGCCGATTGTTTCGAGCATCGTTGTTCGGCAGGATGCCTCGCATGCTTCTGCAAGGCAGTTGAGCAGGCCGACCAGGTGGTGATGGTCGTCGTCGACCGTGGCGACGCCAATCTCGAACCTCGGCGACCATGGGATTTGGGTAAGATGGCAGCGTGACGACATGATGATTTCCTTTTGCAAAGTCACGAAAAATTCAAGCTTCTGGCACTGCAGAAGTGTCTAACATGTGCTGAGGCAGACTCGTTACAAAGTATGACTTTAGTAGTACGGTATTTATCCTTTAAAGGAATGGTGCTGTCAAGGGGAACGGTGTGCAGAACAGACTGGGAATTTATGGCTAATTGCCTGTTTTGGGTAGTTTGTATGGGTAAGTGGCGCGAGGACGGTGAGTGATGAGGCGCCACGTTTCAATGTTCCAATAGGTTCTTCCATGGTTGATCTTTATGGGTTGGGCCTGTCCATATAAACAAGCGTGGGCTCCCCGGGCTGCCGCCATTGCGGTTGCGCACCGGTAACGCGCCGGAAGTTTTCAGTACGACCAAACAGTTGCAGACCAAGATAGCCGCGCATCATCATGCGGTCGCCATCTTCCAGCCGGATTTGGGCTGAGAAGGTTCCCCCGCTTTCGGGATCGTAGACTTTGCCGTCCACCCAGTGGTTCTTCGTCACCTGACGAAATCCACTGAAAATGACGAGCCCCAGGACGCGACGCTGGCGTTGCGCTTCCTCAGGATTGTGAACGTCCATATTGGCAGCGGTTTTCACTGGCATGGCGATCAACCGGCCGGCGAGCTTGCCGGAAGTATCGATGAAGAATTCGATCTTGGCGTCTTTTTGTGGTGACCACCAGATGCCAGCAATATCAGTGTCGACGCCGGCGTTTGCCGCCAGCGCGAGCAGGCAAAGGACGCTCAAGGCGATGATGCGTGCAATCATCCCTTATTCTCCGCAGTGACGGCCAGATTCGATCCTGCGGCTGTTGCGGCAAAGATGCGTTAAGGTTTGTTGCGTGCGGGAGTGTTTTGAAACTATATTCACGGCCTGCGCCTCCTTGCCAGCTGGAGTGGGCAAGCTGGCAATAATTATGGTGCAGCGCAGGAACTACGGGAGAGTGAACGCAGCCGTTCGTTCAGCGTCCCGTGAAATACGGCACACGTTTGGCGAGAAAGGCGGCAAGCCCCTCGCGGTAATCTTCGGTATCGAGATAAGAGAAATTTTCGCGCACCTCGGCGGTGTCGAGTGGCGTCGAATCACAGGCTAAGCGACGCACCAGTCGTTTGTGACTGCGTGCTGTCAGCGGCGCACCTGAGGCAATGCGGCGCGCCGTAGCGTAAGCCTCGTCGGCCAGATGAGCATCGGGAACCACCCGTGTGACCACGCCCTTGACGTAGGCCTCGTGGGCAGTGAGGATGCGTCCTTCCAACAAGATTTCGAGGGCGACGGCAGGGCCGGCCAGTGCCAGCAGGCCGGTGAGTTCGGAATGCGCCATGGTAAAGCCGAGCTTCTTGATTGGTGCGCCAAATGTGGCCGATTCGCCGGCGATACGCAGATCGCATTGCGCGGCAATTTCCAAACCGCCACCGATGCACGGACCCTGAATCATGGCCACGACAGGGTGCCGGCAGGCAACGATGCTTTCCAGGGCACCGGCAACCCATTCGCCGTGATACGCCTGCGCGCGCTCGAAGGTGTCACGCTGCGTGAGGAATTCCTCGATGTCGCCACCGGCGGCGAAGGTCGCACCTTCCCCACGGATCACTACACAGCGCAGCGACTCGTCGGCATCCAGCGCATCCATCGTCTGCTTGAGCTGCTGCCACATCGCTGCATTGATAGCGTTGAGCTTGTCGGGATTGAACAGCGTGACGGTAGCGATGGGCGAGCCGTCTTCAGCCCGTTCGTGGAGGATGCTAGGCGTCATGGCGCGGCGGGCTTTCAGGCGCTGCGATTACGCAGCTTGACGAGTGCCATCCGTCCGGAAAGCAGGTGATCGTGCATCAACTGGCCGGCGGCAGAGGCATCACGCTTCTGAATCGCAGCGAGCACAGCGCGATGCTCGATGAGCGACTGCTTGAGGCGACCCTCCAGACGTAGTGAATCGCGCCGTGTCAGCTTGAGCATTTTGCGCGTATCGTCGATCAGCTGCTTGAGCCAGCGGTTGCCGGCGATCTCCTGCAGCAGGCTATGAAATTCCTGGTTGGCTTCGAAGAAATGATCGGTATCGCCTGCGGCGGCGTAGCTTTCAAGTGCTTCTTGAGTTGCGGCTAAGCGCTTGAGGTCTGCAGCGCTAGCCTTTGCGGCGGCTTCGGCCGCACAGCGCCCTTCGAGAAGCGCCATCACCGGATATATTTCATCGAGGTCCTGCTCGGAGAGCTCGGTGACGTAGCAGCCACGCCGTGGCTTCAGTGTCACCAGCCCTTCCGAGGCCAACACCTTGAGCGCCTCGCGCAGCGGCGTGCGGCTGATACCGTATTCAATCGCCAGCGTCTGCTCGTCCACCCAGGCGCCCGGCGCCAGCTCATGTGCGTAAATGCACGCGCGCAGGCGCTCGGCGACCTGCTCGTAGAGAGCGGGCTGAGCAAGGCTGGGCAAGACGGTAATTGCAGGAGATTTCACGGTAGGCAACAGGGCAAACGGCTAAAATGACCGACGGTCGACGCGAGGCGCACCGAACCATCGTATTGCATTCATAATTATGTGTACGTTATTATTTCAGTCCTTTGCTGTCAAGCACTTCTCTTCAGAAAGCCGATCATGAGCAAGCCTATCGATGTGACCATCCCTTCCCTGGATACCTGGGCCAAGGCCGCCGCTAAATCGGCCCCGGGCGGCGATCTGAACAGGCTCGATTGGGTCACGCCGGAAGGCATCACGGTGAAGCCCTTGTACACCAAGGCCGATACCGATAGCCTCCCTTACGCCGACACACTGCCCGGTTTTGCACCCTTTCTGCGTGGCCCGCAGGCGACGATGTACGCAGTCAAGCCGTGGACCATTCGCCAGTACGCCGGCTTCTCGACCGCCGAAGCCTCCAACGCCTTCTATCGCAAGGCGCTTGCCGCCGGTGGTCAGGGTGTTTCTGTGGCCTTCGATCTGGCGACACATCGTGGCTACGATTCCGATCATCCGCGCGTCACCGGCGACGTCGGCAAGGCGGGTGTGGCGATTGATTCCGTGGAAGACATGAAGATCCTCTTCGACGGCATTCCGCTCGACAAGGTCTCCGTGTCGATGACCATGAACGGCGCGGTACTGCCGATTCTCGCCGGCTACATCGTTGCCGCCGAGGAACAGGGTGTGACGCAGGAGCAACTCACCGGAACCATCCAGAACGACATCCTCAAGGAGTTCATGGTCCGCAACACCTACATCTACC
>CAZAOQ010000026.1:18626-22583 GCA_964486795.1 uncultured Rhodocyclaceae bacterium | reverse complement strand
AGTACCTGCTTGAGTACCGGCAGTTTGTCCCAGGCATCCTTGAGGCCTTTCGGTGGCTCCGGCTCCTTGAGATAGGCGAGCAACTTGCCGACTTCACGCAGCGCATCGACGCTCTCCTCACCCATGCCCAGGGCGACGCGGCGTGGCGTGCCGAACAGATTGGCGAGCACGGGCATCGTCGAGCCTTTCGGCTTCTCGAAGAGCAGCGCCGGGCCACCCGCACGCAGCACGCGGTCGCAGATTTCCGTCATTTCCAGATGCGGATCGACTTCGATGCTGATGCGTTTCAGCTCACCGATTTTTTCCAGTTGGGCGATGAATTCGCGCAGGTCGTGATATTTCATCGGCAGGATTTCCTTATTTTGCTCATTGAAGCAGCGGACGCAGGTGGTAGTCGGCAAGCAGTCCGGCGAAGATGGCCGCACCAAACCAGTTGTTGTGCAGGAAGGCTTTGAAGCACAAGTCACGCTGACGTTTACGGATCAGCGTGTAATGGTAAATGGCGAGGGCGGCTGCCACGGTGAGTCCCGCGTAGAAGAACGCGCCGAGATGGTAGCGCTCGCCGATCCACGCCAGCAGCGCCAGTGTCGCCGCGTAGCAGAGCATCACCGCAGCGATATCGTAGCGACCGAAGGTGATGGCCGAGGTGCGGATGCCGATGCGCAGGTCGTCGTCGCGATCCACCATCGCATACTCGGTATCGTAGGCCATCGCCCAGAAGATGTTGGCGAGCAGCAGCCACCAGGCGATGGATGGTACCCGACCAAGGACTGCCGCGTAGGCCATCGGGATGCCAAAGCCGAAGGCAACGCCCAGGTAAGCCTGAGGAATGGCGAAGAAGCGTTTGGTGAAGGGATAACTGGCGGCGAGAAATAGCGCGAACACCGCCAGATACCAGACCTGGCGCGGCAAGGGCAGAATCAGCAGCCCGGCCAGCAGCGACAGCCCACCCGCCAGCAGCAGTGCCTCCTTTACCGAAGCGGCGCCGGTGGCCAGCGGGCGATGCTTGGTGCGCTCGACGTGGCCGTCAAAATCGCGGTCGGCCAGATCGTTCATCACGCAGCCGGCCGAGCGCATCAGCACGGTGCCGAGCACGAAGATCCACACCACCATCGGCGCTGGCCGGCCGTCGCTGGCCAGCAATAGCGCCCACAGCGTTGGCCACAGTAGCAGCAGAATGCCGATGGGCTTGTCGAGCCGCATCAGCTTTTCATAGACATCGAGGCGTTGGCGCAGCGCGGGCAGTCGACTCATGATGCAAACACCGCGGGCAGAAACACTTCGCATACCAAGAGTGACTTGTCGCCGCGCGTGAACACCGAACGGCGCGCCCAAAGATGGGGTGTGGTGGTTGCATCCAATTCGGCGGCGCGGACAGCGGCACGATACAGCGGATGACGCGCGTCGAGGCGGCGGAAGCGCAGCGGCTGGCGCGCGATGCGCGGGTCAGCGAACAGCGCCGCGCCGAGTGGCTGCTCGCCCATGCGCGCGAACATCCGCCACGGGCCGCGCGCCTGTTTCTGCGCCAGCAGGGAATGTGCAAAAACACGCGGCACACCGTCAGCGATCAGCAGCACTTCACGCACCCACGCCCATTCGCGTCGTGCGATGTCGAGGGCGGCGTGATCGTCGCTGCACGGTCGCAGGAACTGCTGGCGCAGCACGCGCACCGAGAAGCGCCGGCAATGCGCACGAATGCGCGCCGTCAGCGAGCCCTCGTCGCTCAGCCATTGTCGCTGCAGGTGGTCGAGCGAGGCATGGCTCAGATCAGCGCGCCAGGCGCCCGAAAGTCGGGATAGAGACATAGCGACGAATTTTAGCGTGCCGCACCGCCAAACGGCAGCGAGATGAGCACTTGCGAGCCAGGCCGGCGATCACTAAGTCGCAGTGAGTCGCAAGATGGACGGTGGGCCGTGAGAGTGATCGGCCTGGAATCAAGCAATGAAGCCATTCTCCGTGATGCGCTGCCCTGAAAGCGAGTATTGGCGCGGTTCTTCAGGCAATGGCCATATTGTCTCGGTACTTGAATCTCGGTACTTGAATCTTGAAACTGTAGCTGCACCACGGCCAATCGGCCTGGTGTCTTTTGTCCGTGAAACGCCTGACATCGCACCTCGCGTATTCAAGCCGCCCCGCAATGCCTGCATAATGACGCCTTCGTCATGGTGGCTGTCATCACCGCCATCCGCGCCTGCTCAAGGGAATCCATTTTGCGTACGTTTCTTGTCGTCCTCCATGATCTGGCGGCCGTCGCTCTGGCCTGGATGCTGGCCTACTGGTTGCGCTTCAATTTCGAGGTGCCGCCACTCTATGTGACCAGCATGTTCACCACGCTGCTGGCGGTGGTGCCGCTGCAGGGCCTCATCGCCTGGCAACTCGGCCTGTATCGCGGCATCTGGCGCTTCGCCAGCCTGCCCGATCTCAAGCGCATCGTCATGGCCTGCACCGCGGGTGCGCTGGTGATTCCGCTGCTGCTCTACATGCTGCAGATCATGGCTGACGTGCCGCGTTCGGTGCTGGTCTTGTTCCCGGTTTTCCTGATGCTGTTCATGGGTGGCAGCCGCTTTCTCTACCGCTCCTGGAAAGACGGCCATCTGCTCAGCTTGCGCGCGGTCGCCGGCGAGCCGGTGCTGGTGCTCGGCGCCGGTGCGGCGGCGGTGGCTTTGCTGCGCGAACTCTCGACGAGCCGTCAATGGCATGTCGTCGGCCTGCTCGACGACGATCCGGAAAAGCAGGGCTGGTTGCTGCACGGCGTGCCGGTGCTCGGTGCGCTCGACGAGGTTGTCGCCCAGGCGCGCAAGCATGCTGTCAGCCATGCCATTCTGGCAATACCCTCCGCGTCGCATTCGCTGCGCCGCCATGTCACCGAGATGGCGAGTGATGCCGGTCTCACCGTGCTGACCGTGCCGGCCTTCGATGACCTGCTGACGGGTCGTGTGACGATTTCCCAGGTGCGCAAAGTCGAGCTTGAAGACCTCCTCGGTCGCGATCAGGTGCAACTCGACGAGGCGGGACTGCACCGCATGCTGGCCGGCAAAGTGGTGCTGGTGACGGGTGCCGGCGGTTCGATCGGTTCCGAACTGTGCCGCCAGATTGCGCGCTTCGCGCCCCGTCGGCTGGTGCTCTACGAGATGTCGGAATTCGCCCTGTATGACATGGAGCAGATGTTCGTGCGTAGCCATCCGCAGCTCGAACTCGTCTGCGCCATTGGTGATGTGCGTGATGCGAAGCGGCTAGCCGAGGTGTTTGGCGAGCAGCGGCCGGACGTGGTTTTCCACGCCGCCGCCTACAAGCATGTGCCGATGATGGAGAACGCCAACGCGTGGCAGGCGGTGCGTAACAATGTGCTGGGCACCTGGCGCGTCGCGCAGGCGGTGCTCGATCACGAGGTCGAGCGTTTCGTGTTGATCTCCACCGACAAGGCAGTGAATCCGACCAATGTCATGGGCGCCACCAAGCGCCTTGCTGAAATGGTCTGTCAGGCGCTGAGTCGTGAGGCACGGCAGGCGGGGCGGTGCACGCGCTTCGTCATGGTGCGTTTCGGCAACGTGCTGGGTAGCAGTGGCAGCGTCATTCCCCGGTTCCGCGAGCAGATCGCGCGCGGCGGCCCGGTCACCGTCACGCATCCCGACATCGTTCGCTATTTCATGCTGATCCCGGAAGCCGCGCAGCTCGTGTTGCAGGCGGGTCTGATGGGTGGCGAGGGTGGCGAGAGTGGGGAGAGTGGGGAGAGCGGGGAGAGCGGCGAGGATAGCAAGGAGCGGGGTGAAATCTTCGTGCTCGATATGGGCGAGCCGGTGCGCATTGTCGAACTTGCGCGCGACATGATCCGTCTGTCGGGCTTCAGCGAGGAGGATATTCGTATCGAGTTCACGGGACTGCGCCCCGGCGAGAAACTCTATGAGGAGCTGCTGGCCGATGGCGAAAAGACGTTACCCACGCCGCACCCCAAGCTAC
>CAZAOQ010000026.1:0-18526 GCA_964486795.1 uncultured Rhodocyclaceae bacterium | reverse complement strand
GAGGAGCTGCTGGCCGATGGCGAAAAGACGTTACCCACGCCGCACCCCAAGCTACGTGTGGCACGGGCCGGCGCGGCGGGTGAAGCGGCGTGGCTGGTCGATTTGCAAGGGTGGCTGGAGCAGGATTGCGTGAGCGAGGCGGAGGTTAAGGCCGCCTTGCAACGCTGGGTGCCGGAATACCAGCCGGCGGCGCAATAAGAGCGAGGAATCATCATGGCGACCTATGCAATCGGCGACATCCAGGGCTGCTACCGCGAATTTCGTCTGCTGCTGGAAAAAATCGGTTTCGACGCCGCAGTCGACCGGCTCTGGCTGGTCGGTGACCTGGTCAACCGTGGCCCGCAGTCACTCGAAGTGCTGCGCTTTGTGCGCGGCCTTGGCGCTGCGGCGATCAGCGTGCTTGGCAATCATGATCTGCATCTGCTGATGCTTGACGCCGGGTGCTCAAAGCAGCGCGAGGACGATACCTTGAGCGAGATCCTTCTTGCACCAGACCGCGAGGAGCTGCTGGTTTGGCTGCGCGGCCAGCGCATGATGCATGTCGAGAATGGCTACGCCATGGTGCACGCCGGCCTGCTGCCGCAATGGTCGGTGGCGACTGCGGCCAGCCTTGCTGGTGAAGTCGAGACGGCATTGCGTGCCGCGGACTACCGGAAATTTCTCGAACACATGTGGGGCAGCGAACCGGCCGCCTGGGACGACGCGCTCGATGGCTGGAAGCGTCTGCGTGTAATCGTCAATGCGATGACGCGCATGCGCTTTTGCTCGGCGACGGGTGTCATGGAATTTCAGAGCAAGGGCGAGATCACCAGTGCGCCACCCGGCTATCTGCCGTGGTTCGAAGCGCCGGGGCGCAAGAGCAGCGACCACGTTCTCGTGACCGGCCATTGGTCAGCGCTGGGATTGAAGATGACGGACAATCTGCTCGCGCTCGACACCGGCTGCCTGTGGGGTGGCTGTCTCAGCGCGGTGCGTCTCGAAGATCGTGCGGTGTTTCAGGTGGCAAGCGGTAAGGCTTAATCGAGGTGATAGAGCGCTTGCCTGAGCGCAAGCATTGATGCGGATCTCTGGAGGTATGCCTCCGAAAGGCGCATCAATGCTGGTTCTTCAGGGAGGTAGTCCGCCGTCGCCGCGTCAGTGCGAGACGCGGGTCGCACCGCTGCCGGAGAGCACGCGCACACGATCGCCGGGGTTGAATTGCTCATCGGCTTCTTGAGTGATGGCGCCGATGCTGCCGCTGTCGTAGCGGACGGTGATTTCGAGGCCGTTCTTCTTGGTGCTGGCTTCCTCGATGGCATGACCGGCGATGGCACCGCCGACAGCGCCGAGAATGGCACCGACGGCTGAGCCGCGGTTGCCGCCACCGATATTGCTGCCGGCGATGCCGCCGACGACCGTGCCGGCCATCTGCCCGGCGCCGGACTTGGTGCCGGAGATGGTGACCTGGCGCACGCTTTCGACGATGCCCATGCGGACCGTCATTTCACGTTGCGCCTGATTGGGCGTGTAGCTGCTGCCGGACTGGCTGCTGGCACAACCGGCCAGCAACGTGGCACCGGCCAGCAATGGCAGGATCAGGACGAGTGTCGTTTTGCGCATCGGCATCATTGCGGTCTCCTTACCAGAGGTTGTTGCCAAAAGCTTCGAGATAACGCGCGGCGATGTCGTCGCGTGTCGGTTTGTGGTTCTGTCCGCCGCGATGACTGATCTTGATGGCACCCATCAGTGACGCCAGCCGACCCGTGCGCTCCCATTCCCAGCCCTGGGTGATGCCGTACAGCAGGCCGCCACGATAGGCGTCGCCGCAGCCAGTCGGATCGACGATGTCGTCCACCTTCACGCCGGGAATCTTTATGCAACGGCCTTCGGCGAAGATTTCCGAGCCTTCGCCACCGCGTGTGACGATCAACGCCTTGACGAGCGTAGCCAGTTCTTCCAGTGGCTTGCCGGTGCGGGTGCTCAGTAGTTCAGCTTCGTAGTCGTTGACCGCGCAGTAGTCGGCAAGTTTCAGAAATTCGAGCAATTCTTCGCCGTTGAACATCGGCAGACCCTGGCCCGGATCGAAGACAAAGGGGATCTGCAAGGCATAAAACTCGCGTGCGTGCTGCAGCATGCCGTCGCGGCCGTCGGGTGCGACGATGCCGAGTGTGACGTTGGCGTTACGCGCATCGGCAATGTGGTTCTGGTGCGAGAAGTTCATCGCGCCGGGATGGAAGGCGGTGATCTGGTTGTCGTCGAGATCGGTGGTGATGAAAGCCTGCGCTGTGAAGCTGTCACGGATCTCGCGGACGTGGGTGGCGTCGAGGCCGAGTCGTGCGAGACGCTGCGTGTAGAGCCCGCTGTCTTCACCGACGGTGGCCATGATCAGCGGTGCGCCACCAAGCAGGTTCAGTGTGTACGCAATATTGCCGGCACAGCCACCGTATTCGCGACGCATGTCGGGCACCAGGAAGGCGACATTGAGGATGTGAATCTTCTCGGGGAGGATGTGGTTCTTGAAACAATCAGGGAAGACCATGATCGTGTCATAGGCGAGGGAACCGCAGATCAATGTTTTCATGACGAGGCCGAGGTGGGAACAATCCGTCGATTATAGCTGGCCGGCCGTCGAATCGGGTTTTGCGTCAGGGATAGAACAGGTAGAGCCGGTATCCCGCCGGCGCGGCCTTGCCGGCACTTTCCGGGATCAAGGCGAGATTCACGGTGATGTCACGACCCGCGGCGAAACCAGCGGCGATGTCGCTGCCTTTTGGCAGATATTCGGCGGGGGCGATGATCTTGCGCAGCAGCGGCTGGTCGAGAGTGTCGGTCAGCGTCAGTTCGAGGTGTGGGTAGGTCTGCAGGAAGGGTGCGCGGTTCTTCAGCGTCGCCGCGAGAATCAAGAGGCCCTTGTGCTGGGGATCGGGGTGCAGGTCGGAGGTTTCGATGCTGAGCTGGTCGGCTTTGCGCGGCAGCGGCAGGTCGCAGTCGAGCAGGCCGCAGAGGGTCTGCAGCGCCGGCTTGAGTTCGGGGGCGAGCACGGCGGCTTCGGTGCGGAACTGTATCAGCGCCTGAAGTGCCAGCACCAGCAGCGCCAGCAGGCTGGCGAGTACCCATGGCCAGGCGCGGCGCCGTGGCTCTTCCTCGAAATCGTAGTGTTGCAGTGGTGCCGTTTTCTGTGTTCGGGGTGTCGATTCGGCGAGCGGCGCTTTCTTGGTCGGCGCAGCGGTGTCGATGGTGGTGGACTCATTCGCGACGGGAGGCTGTGACGTGTCATCCGTCGTGATGGAAGTCGCTTCAGCGGAGGTGTCGAGGAACGTGTCGTTGTTTATTTCGTCGAGTGTGTCGTCGAGTGTGTCGCTGAGTGTTTCGTCGATTGAGGCGAAATTTTCTTCATTTGCGGGCAGTTCGGCTGCGGTGATGGTCGACGGCGCTTCCGTCGCGGCGTTGGCTAGCGAGCCATCGAATGTCATGGGCTCGGTCTTCGGCCAGGCTTCCTCTTGCGGTGCTGCTGCAGTGGCTTTGCTGGCGGCTTTAGTGGCAGCTTGAGCTGCGGCGATGGAGGGTGCATCAAGCAGTGCTTCGATCGCGTCGAAGACGCGCTGGCACTTGCCGCAGCGCACCTTGCCGTGGCGTGCCTTAAGCTGTTCGGGCGTGACGCGAAAGGTGGTGGCGCAGCCCGGGCAGCGCGTCTGAATCATGGCTGGAGGGTTCCCGTGGCGGGCCTTTCGCCTTCGAGGCGTACCCAGCCATCGAGCATGGCGCCGGCACGCAAGGTGATGAGGGGCGCGTAGGCGGCGATGACTTCGTCGGCCTGGCTGTCGAGTACGCCGGACAAGGCGATGCGCCCACCGGGTGCAACGCGTGCGGCGAGTAGCGGCGCGAGTACGCAGAGTGGATTGGTGAGGATGTTGGCGACGACGCAATCGAAGGTTTCGTCGAGCGCTGCGCGTGAATGGCGCAGCGTCAATTCAACTTTGTTGGCGACGGCGTTGTCGTGCGCGGCGGAAAGGGCATTGTCGTCGATGTCGACACCGAGTACCGGGCCGGCACCGAGCTTGGCGGCAGCGATGGCGAGGATGCCCGAGCCGCAGCCGTAGTCGAGTAGCGTCTCACCGCCACGCAACGTGGTCGATAGCCATTCGAGGCAGAGCCGTGTGGTTGGGTGCGAGCCAGTACCGAAGGCCATGCCGGGATCGAGGATCAGGTTGATCGCTGCCGGATCGGGCGCTGCGTGCCAAGAGGGCACGATCCAGAGCCGCTCGTTGATGCGGATCGGGTCGAACTGCGCCTGGGTCAGTTGCACCCAGTTCTGCTCGGCGACTTCATCGATTTCGATGTCGTCGGGCATTTCGATGCGGATCGCCTGACAAGCGGCGGCGATGTGTGTCGTCAGCACGTCGAGACTGGTGTCGCCGTCGAACAGGGCGATGACGCGGCTATGCAGCCAGAGGGGCGTGGTCGGGTAACCGGGTTCGCCGAACTGCGGCGTTTCTTCCGGTGTACCGGCTTCGGCATCCTCAACGCTGACGGAAAGCGCGCCCTGCTCCATCAAGGCATCGGACAGGGCATCGGCGTGCCGCGCGTCGGTGGGCAGGGCGACAGAGAGCCACACGTGAATTTTCCTATTTACCTTTCGTCGCCTCTTCCCTGGCGGCGAGTCGGGCTTCGAGGTAGTGGATGCTGGTGCCGCCCTTGGTAAAGTTGGCATCCTGCATCAGTTCCTGATGCAACTGGATGTTGGTCTTGATGCCCTCGATCGCCATTTCCGAAAGGGCAATGCGCATGCGCCGGATGGCCTGATCGCGGGTGTCGGCGTAAGCGATCACTTTCCCGATCATCGAGTCGTAGTTTGGGGGAACCGTGTAGCCCTGATACATATGGGTGTCGACGCGGATGCCGGGGCCGCCGGGCGGATGATAGGCCAGAATCTTTCCGGGCGAGGGCGTGAACTTGAAGGGGTCTTCGGCGTTGATGCGGCATTCGATGGCATGGCCGCGCATTTCGATATCGCGCTGGCGCAGCCAGAGTTTTTCGCCGGCGGCGATACGGATCTGTGCCTGGACGATGTCGATACCGGTGACCATTTCGGTGACCGGATGCTCGACCTGCACCCGCGTGTTCATCTCAATAAAATAGAACTCGCCGTTTTCATAGAGGAATTCGAAGGTGCCGGCACCGCGGTAGTTGATCCGGCGGCAGGCGTCGGTACAGCGTTCGCCGACGCGGGCGATGGCGCGCCGGTTGATGTCGGCGGCGGGCGCTTCCTCGATAACCTTCTGGTGGCGGCGCTGCATGGAGCAATCGCGTTCACCCAGATAGACGGCGTTCTTGAAGCTGTCGGAGAGAACCTGAATTTCGATGTGGCGCGGATTTTCCAGGTACTTTTCCAGGTACACCGTTGGATTGCCGAAGGCGGCGCCCGCTTCGGTTCGTGTCATGGTCACGCCGTTAAGCAAGGCGGCCTCAGTGTGAATCACGCGCATGCCGCGACCACCACCACCACCGGAAGCCTTGATGATGACGGGGTAGCCGATGGAGCGGGCGATCTTGATGATTTCCTTGGGATCCTCGGGCAGCGCGCCTTCTGAGCCGGGTACGCAGGGAACGCCGGCTGCCTTCATGGCGTCTTTGGCGCTGACCTTGTCGCCCATCAGGCTGATGGTTTCCGGGCGTGGACCGATGAAGACGAAACCGGATTTCTCGACACGCTCGGCGAAGCCGGCATTTTCAGAGAGGAAGCCATAGCCGGGGTGGATGGCCTCGGCGTCGGTGACTTCAGCGGCGGAGATGATGGCCGGCACGTTGAGGTAGCTATCCGTCGAGGACGGCGGGCCGATGCAGACCGATTCATCGGCCAGCTTGACGTACTTTGCCTCGGTGTCGGCGGTCGAATGCACGACGACGGTTTTGATGCCGAGCTCGCGGCAGGCACGTTGAATCCGCAGGGCAATTTCACCGCGGTTAGCAATCAGGATTTTTTCAAACATGGATCAGTCGATCACGAACATCGGCTGGCCGAATTCCACCGCCTGGCCGTTTTCCACGAGGATCGCCTTGACGATGCCCGAGACATCGGACTCGATTTCATTCATCAGCTTCATGGCTTCGATGATGCACAGCGTCTCACCTTCCTTGACCGCCTGGCCGACTTCGACGAAAGGCTTGGCACCTGGCGCGCCGGAGCGGTAGAAGCTGCCGACCATCGGCGCTTTGACCGTCTTGCCTTCCGGTTCGGCCGGCGCGGCGGGGGCGGCGGGGGGTGCAGCGCCGGTGGGTGCCGGGGCATAGGAATGTTGAAGTGAGCCCGGCGGTGCGCCAAGCATATAGGTCGGCGACTGCGGCATGATGCCGTGCTTGACGATGCGAACCTTTTCTTCACCTTCGGTGACTTCCAGTTCGGAAATGCCGGATTCCTGAACGAGGTCGATCAGCTTCTTGAGTTTTCTCAAATCCATGTTTGCTCCCGGTTGTTAGGGCGCTGCAAATTGCGCGAAATTTGGTGGTCGCGAAGTGTCGATATATTTTTATACGCGCGGCAATAGCCGACTTAGGAACGGTCGAGGCGCGAGAGTGCTGCCATCAAGGCCAGCGAGTAGCCTTCGCCGCCGAAGCCGCAGATGACACCGACGGCGATGTCGGAAAAATACGAATGTTGCCGGAACGATTCGCGCCCGTGAATGTTCGACAGATGAACTTCAATGAACGGAATTGCCACGGCCGCCAGTGCGTCGCGCAGAGCGATGCTAGTGTGCGTGTAGGCGGCCGGATTGATGATGATGAAGCGGATCCCTTCGCTGGCCGCTGCCTGAACGCGATTGACCAGCTCGCCTTCGCTATTGCTCTGGAAGCTCTCGATCTGCACGCCAGCGGCACGTGCCTGGGCGTCCATTGCTATATGGATGTCGGCCAGCGTTGTGTGACCGTAGATGCCGGGCTCGCGTGTGCCGAGCAGGTTCAGATTCGGGCCGTGCAGCACAAGGATGCGCGGTTCCGATTCTAGCGATTCAGCTTTTTTTTGGCGGTTTTGCTTTGGCATACCCACCAGTTTGCCGCAAATCGACACAATTTGTCTAGTAGCGGTGGAAGAAGGCGGCGGATACGAGTGATGCTTCTAGGACGTCCTAGTTCAGTTCGCTGAGTATGGCGTCGAGTGCCGCTTCCTTCCAGTAGCCCTGATGGGCGCGGATAACCTGGCCATCGCGGCCGAGGATGACGGTAAAGGGCACACTGCCGGCGACGTTACCCAGGCCGGCGAAGACCGGGATCAGTGTATGGCTGCCGATCAGCAGCGGATAGCGCGTCGGTGTTTGTGCGGCATATTCCTCGACGCGTGTCGGCGAGTCGAGTGTGATGCCGACAAATTGCACGCCTTTAGCGGCATATTTATCCTGAAGGCGCGAAAATGCCGGCATCTCTGCGCGACACGGAGCACACCAGGTAGCCCAGAGGTTGACCACCAGCAGCTTACCTTGCCATTGTTTCAGTGGCTGTTCGATACCCTTCACGTCGCGTAACTGCTGTGCCCATAGCTGACGTGTGGCTTGTACCGGATCACCAGGGCGGGCTTCCTGCCCCGCTGGATGCTGGCTGCGGTAACCCCAGACTAACCAGGCACCAGTGGCGGCGACCAGCAATACAGTGGCAATCAGGGCCTTGCGTTGCGTGGTGTTCATTCGCTTGTCGGTGTCTCTGCCGCCTCGTCGTTGGACAGTGGTTTCGCCAGCAGGGCGGTTAGCGTGTCGATGTTGGCACGCTGGCCGAGCTGTCCGCTATGCGGGTTGCGGTGCCGCGTCCGCTCCATAATATGGGGGTAGACCGAAAGCACGAAGGCCGCGTCGTCGCTTTCGACGCGCAGACGCATTTCCGGGGTGTCGGGGCCACTGCGGGTGAGATCAACATGTTCGAAATCGATGCCGCGATCGAGCAGGAAAATTTCCACGTCCTTGGCGCTGTCGGCGAAGATGTCGATGTCAGCAGCCGAATAGCGTCCGGCACTGCCAGTGAGCACCGGGCCTGTCAGGTAGGGATTGAAATGGCTGAGTTCGCGCATTAGTAACAGGGCCTCCTGACGCATGATGGCCAGCCGCTCACGCAATTCGTCTTCCTGATAGAGCGCCTGGTAGGCACGCAGCGCGTCTTCGATTTCATGGTTGGCGGGGAGCGCCTCGCTGTCGGGTGCGCCGAGTTGGCGTGCGGCCTTGCGCTTGGCGAGGCCGAAGTCGTCAATGCCATCTTCGGCCATCAAGCGGGCGGCGAGGTTGGCGATATCGCGGCGCATCCCATCTGCTGGATGGCTGGCGCGAACATGTCGGGTGTTGCGCATGGTGGCGGTGGAGTGTGAAGTGGCGTCGGCGAGAGCAACGTATAATTTGGACTCATTCTACACAGCAGCATGTTGCATGCGGCAGTTCAGCGCCGATCATCGCAAGAACACCGCAGATCCTGACATTTCTGACTTCTGATCCCTGTTTTCGGGCGCCATCATGCATATTCACATTCTCGGTATCTGTGGCACCTTTATGGGCGGGATAGCCCTGCTGGCGCGCGCTGCCGGCCACCGTGTGACGGGTTGCGACGCCAACGTCTATCCGCCCATGAGTACCCAGTTGGAAGAGCAGGGCATTGCCCTGACCGAAGGCTACGCAGCCACGCAAATCAATTTGCAGCCGGATCTGTTCGTCGTTGGCAACGCCATTTCGCGAGGCAATCCGCTGCTTGAAGAAATTCTCGCGCGTGGTCTGCCCTATGTTTCGGGGCCGCAATGGCTGGCCGAGAACATCCTGCGTGGTAAATGGGTGCTCGGTGTCGCCGGTACGCACGGCAAGACGACAACGACCTCGATGCTGGCGTGGATACTCGAATATGCCGGCCTCAAGCCCGGCTTCCTGATCGGCGGTGTCGCCCAGGACTTCGGCGTTTCGGCACGGCTCGGCGAGACCGATTTCTTCGTTATCGAGGCCGACGAATACGACACGGCCTTTTGCGACAAGCGTTCGAAATTTGTCCATTACCATTCACGCACCCTCATTCTTAACAACCTTGAGTTTGATCATGCAGACATCTTCTCCGATCTTGCGGCTATCGAGACGCAGTTCCACCATCTGGTACGAACGCTGCCGAGCAATGGCCTGATCGTCGCGAATGGCGCCGAAGACTCACTTAGGCGCGTGTTGGCGCGTGGTTGCTGGACACCACAGGAATGGTTCAATGGGACGGATGGCAAAGGTGCTGACTGGCAGGCCGGCGTGGCGGATGGCGAGGGTCGCTTCACGGTCAGCTATAAGGGTCAGGTACTCGGGGCGACGCGACTGGTACTGCCGGGTGTGCACAATCAGGCAAATGCTGTCGCCGCCATCGCCGCCGCGCGCCATGTCGGCGTGCTGCCGGAAGTGGCACTCAAGGCGCTCGAATGCTTCCAGGGCATCAAGCGGCGCCTCGAACTGCGCGGTACGGTGCGCGGGGTGACGGTCTATGACGACTTCGCCCACCACCCGACCGCAATCGCTGTCACCGTTGACGGCCTGCGGGAGCGTGTCGGCACGCCAGACAAGGCGCGCATCCTGGCGGTGCTGGAACCACGCTCCAATACCATGAAGCTGGGCAGCATGAAGGCGCAGTTACCCGGCAGTCTGAGCGGGGCCGATGAGGTCTTCTGCTATGCGAATACGCTGGGCTGGGATGCCGCCGAAGCGCTGGCACCGCTCGGTGCGAAGGCGCGCGTATTTGATGATCTCGATGCGCTGGTGCGCGCTGTGGCCGGCACTGCACGTGATGGCGACCAGGTGCTGGTGATGAGCAACGGCGGCTTCGGCGGCGTTCATGAAAAATTGTTGAAGGCGCTGGCGGCCTGAGGGTGCGGCACGGGGAGAGGGAAATGGCAGAGCCGGAAGAGATGGAAGAGTTGGAAGAATTAGAGCTGATCGATCAGGAACTCGAGCGTGTTGCGTTGGGTCTCGGCATTCCGCCCTGCCCGAGGATTCTTGATGCGATCGTCGAGGAAATGCGCCAGGCGGAGCCCAATCTGGATAAGATCGAACAGCTCATCAGTCGTGACGTCGGTCTCTCGGCGACGCTGTTGAAGACCGTCAATTCGCCGTTCTATGGCCTCATCGACAAACTCAGCACAGTTCAGCAGGCGATCGACCTGCTGGGCTTGGTCATGCTCTCGCGGACGATCTCCGAACTGGTTCTCAAACAGATGTCACTGACCAGGGACCGGCTCAGCATGGAGCGCTTCTGGGACTCTTCCGGCAAGCTGGCGAGTGCTGCAGCGGTGCTTGCCTTGCGTTTGCGTGTGCCGGAGATTAACCGTGAGGCGGCCTACACCTACGGCCTGTTTCAGAACTGCGGCATCCCGGTGCTGATGCAGCGCTTTCCTGATTACAAACAGACGCTGGCGCTTGCAAACCAGTCGGCCGACCGCATGTTCACTGCTATTGAGGACGAGCGGCATGGCGCAAATCACGCGACGACGGGTTACTTGCTGACCAAGAGCTGGCACCTGACTGCGACGATCTCGCACGCCATCCGCTATCACCACGACTACAGCGTCTTTTCCGCACCTGAAGGGACGCACCCACCCGAGGCGCTTAAGCTGATTGCACTGGGCATGCTTGCCGACTATGCGGTACAGACGGTGTTCGGGCAGAACTTCTCGCTTGAATGGCAGAAGGGCGGCGCTGCGGCGCTCGCTCATCTGGGGCTGGATGCCCAGCGCTTCGACGAGATTCTCGCTGAAGACCGGGCACTGTTCGTGTGAGAGTTCAGGCTTTGCGCCGCCGCTTGCGGCAGCTGACGCTCTGCGGGGCCGCTGCGCTGTTGTTGATTGCGTGTGACTCAGGCTCCGGTGCGCATGCACCAGCCTTCCGCAATACCGTCATCGCACAAACTGCTGCCGAAGGCTTCGGCCGCGACTTCAGTTTGACCGACCATAACGGCCAGCCACGCCATCTTGCCGATTACAAGGGCAAGGTGGTGGTGCTCTTCTTCGGTTATACGCAATGTCCCGACATTTGCCCGACGACGCTGGCGAACATGGCGGAGGCCATGCGAGTTCTCGGTGCGGAAAGTGCGCGGGTTCAGGTGCTCTTCATCACCCTCGATCCCGAACGCGACACACGCCAGTTGCTGGCGACCTATGTACCGGCGTTTCATCCATCGTTCATTGGGCTTTTTGGTGACGTGGCGGCGACGGCTGCCGCTGCACATGAATTCAAGGTTTTCTACCAGAAGCAGCCGGGCAGTACGCCGAACAACTACAGCATCGACCACACTGCCAACAGCTACATTTACGACCCGCAAGGCCATTTGCGACTCTACGTGAAGCACGGTGAGACGCCGGACCACATCGCTGCCGATATTCGCTTGTTGCTGGCGGGAAAATGAAAACGGGAGCGACCTTGCGGCTGCTCCCGTAATTCGATCCTGCTGAGGCTGAACGGCTTGGGTTTAGGCTTAGGCGGTTACCAGCGCGCCACGCATCTTCTGCAATGCCTTGACCTCGATCTGGCGGATACGCTCGGCCGAAACGCCATATTCGGCGGCTAGTTCGTGCAGCGTCGCTGACTCGCCCTCCTCGGCCAGCCAGCGCCGCGCCACGATATTGCGACTACGCTCGTCGAGGCCGCCGAGCGCTTCGCTCAGACCGGTATTTTGCAGGCGGTCGTATTCCTTGCGTTCCAGTAGCATCGACGGTTCGTTGCTCTCGTCGGCAGCCAGGTAGGCGATCGGTGCGTAATGCTCGTCCTCGTCATCGGTCAACGGCTCCAGCGACATGTCCTGACCGGACAGGCGCGTCTCCATCTCGACGACTTCCTCGGGCTTGACGCCGAGTTGACCAGCGATGCTCTTCACCTCGTCCGGGCTCAGTGTCGCGAAGCATTTTTTCATGCTGCGCAGATTGAAGAACAACTTGCGCTGTGCCTTGGTCGTTGCGACCTTGACCAGGCGCCAGTTCTTCAGCACGTATTCATGGATCTCGGCCTTGATCCAGTGGATCGCGAAGGATACCAAGCGCACACCACGCTCCGGATCGAAGCGCTTGACCGCCTTCATCAGGCCGATATTGCCTTCCTGGATCAGGTCAGCATGCGGCAAGCCGTAGCCTAGATAACCGCGGGCAATTGCCACCACCAAGCGAAGATGCGACATCACCAAGCCACGTGCGGCGTCCAGATCGCCTTCTTGCTGGAAGCGGCGGGCGAAACCAAGCTCTTCCGCCTCCGAGAGCATGGGCATGCGGTTCGCTGCCTGGATGTAGGCATCAATGCTGCCAACCGGGGTTGGCATTGCAAAGTGTTGAATCGAAAGGGCATTGTTCATTATCAGACCTCCTGCGGTAATTTTAGCACTCTTGACCAGAGAGTGCTAACAATAGCCTTGTCCAATGTAATCGGCGGGTCAGCATGACGTTCGTTGTCACCCGTCGGTGCACAGCATGACAATGCATTGAGTCATCTACCGGGGTAAGGTATCCGTGCATCGCCAAGCCCAACCCACAAAGCCAATCGGGCCACCGGGCGTTGGACAACAAGGAGCTGTTATAGTGCTGAGGTCATTGGGGAGTAGCCTCTCTTCACTTTGAAGAGGCTTACGTCAACATACTTGACCAACAGGTCATGGCGTAAGCGGATCCCGAGCTTGGCAAGACCTTTGACCACTTCGCCTCCGCATTGGCCGGGGAAGCGTTGTGGTCAATTGCTTTTGAACCGGCCTTGGAATCTTTATGGAAGCGCTCTTCATCTCGACTGGGGTCGTCACGCTTGCTGAAATCGGCGACAAAACCCAACTTCTCGCCTTCATACTCGCAGCCCGCTTCAAGAAGCCTGTACCGATCATCCTTGGCATCTTGGCTGCTACCGTCGTCAATCATGGCCTCGCAGGTGCCATCGGAGCTTGGATCACCGCGACGGTTAGTCCCGAAATTATGCGATGGGCTTTGGGCGTTTCGTTCATCGGCATGGCCATCTGGACAATGATTCCTGACAAAATCGAAGACGAGGAGACCCGGGTCGCCAAAAGGTTTGGCATCTTTGGTACCACCTTGATTACCTTCTTTCTTGCCGAGATGGGTGATAAGACACAAATTGCCACGGTCGCTCTGGCAGCGCATTACACGGCACCTCTGATGGTGGTCATCGGCACCACGCTCGGGATGCTGATTGCCGACGTACCTGCCGTATTCGTTGGGGACAAACTCGCCTCAAAAATCCCGATGAAGTTGGTGCATTCGATTGCCGCTGCGATCTTTGCGCTCCTTGGGATCGCGACACTGCTGGGGGCTGGATCAAAGCTCGGGGTTTAAAGCCGCAGGAACACAACCTATCGGAACGATACGACGTATCCGAGGCCAGGTCGAGGCCAGCGAGGCTATGGCGCGCGCTCGATGTCCTGCGCACCTATCTGAAGTGAGATCCACCATGCACACCGAGAATCTGTCCAGATGGAAACACGGCCACTTCTTTGACACCGGCAACTACGATGCCATGTGCGCCCAGTGCCACCTCGGTCCCGGTTTGGGGGACAGCGAAATTCACAAGGGGCTGTATCCGGCACCGCCCAATCTTTCCATCATAAATAAAAATTTGGATTCGGCGCATTCGCACGGCCATCCTCATGCTGATCACGTACATGAAAACCGGTGATTCGGGCGAGATTACCGAAATGTAATCTCGAGGTCAGCTTTCTGTCGGGAAGACTCCTTCACACTGCCTACATCAGCGTCTATGCCAAACACTGATCCCCGATTGCCCGGACGGTTTTCTGCTATCAACCACACAGGAGCTTTCATGAACCCTCTCATCACTGCTGCCGCCATGGCTTTCTTAACGGTCGTTACCGTGTCGGCCATGGCTGATTCCGGCCACATAAATATGAAGCACGGCACCGGCATGATGCACAATTCCGGCATGGCCATGGCCATGGCCAAGATGTCGGAAGGTACGGTCAAAAATGTGGACAGACTTGCCAGCAAGATCACGATCGCCCACGGTCCCCTGGAGAATCTCGGCATGCCGGGTATGACTATGGCATTCGCGGTCAAGGACAAGGCGAGGCTCGATCAGCTCAAGGCAGGAGACAAAGTCCGCTTCGTCGCCGCCGACATGGGCGGCACACTAACTGTGACCGACCTCGAAGCCGCTAACTAAGCCACGGAAAATGTTGTGATGGATGCTCGCTTGGCACATACAAAAAGAAAGCTCGGTTGCTTTGCCGTTGTCACCGTGGCGCTGGCGCTATGGACACTGCCGGGTCTGGCGGCGGAAGCGCCGCTGGGAAGCACGTTGGATGATCTGCTGGCCTACGCTCGCGAGCACAACCCAGACTTGCGAATCAGTCGTCTGGATGCCGAGGCTCAAAGGGAAAAGATCGAGCCAGCGTCAGCGCTGCCCGATCCGAAGTTCCAGGTGGAATTGATGGACTTCACCAACGCCATGACGCCGGGTAAATCGGCCTCCTTGGTACCGGGTGACGTGAGTACCACACGCTACCGTGCCATCCAGTCGCTACCGTTCCCGGGTAAGCGGGGATTGCGAGGCGAAGTGGCGGCGGCGCTGGCTGGCCAAGCGGACACCGTTCACGATTCTATCTGGCTGGATGTAGAGGCCAGAATCAAGACGGCTTACACCCGTTATTTCGAGGCGGCAGGTCGGGCCCGCATCCAGAGGGAAACCTTGCAGTTAGTGGATGCACTCGAACACCTGGTGCTCAAGCGCTACAGCGTCGGGCTGGTGCCTCAACAGGACGCAGTGCAGGTCCAGAGCGAGAGTACCAGCCTTAAGGTTGATCTAGTGGAAAGCGAGCGCCGGCGGCGAGAGGCTGCGGCCAGACTTAACGCTCTGTTGCCCCGTGACGCTGACACACCTTTGGCGGAACCGGTTCGCCTTGCATCTGTTCCGGACCGTCCCACCCTGGCGCAGGTTTTTGCTAGGGCCAAGCAATTGGCACCTGAACTGAACCGCGAACGATTGGGCGTCACCGCGGCCGAGAAGGGCAAGGATCTCACCTACCTGAATCGCTACCCCGACTTCACCCTGGCTTTTACCGACAATCGACCGCGCTCCAGCATGATCGGCCCGGAAGCTTGGGATTTCATGGTGGAGGTCAACATCCCTCTGCAACAATCCTCCCGCCGAGCCCAGGAGCGGGAAGCCGAGCGTCGACTGGACGCTGCCCGCGAGCGAGTGACTGCCGCCGAGGTACGACTCAACGGCCTGCTCGGCGAAACCCTGGCCGGATTGGAAGCGAGCCAGGACACGGCGCGTCTCTTGCGCGAAACCTTGCTGCCGCAGGCCCGAGCGACGCTGGAAGCGGCCCAGGCCGGCTATGAAAGCGGTCGCGTCAATTTCAACACTTTGATCGAAGCCGAACGGCAGATCCTGCGCGTGCGTCTCGCCCTGCTCGATGCCGAGGTGGACGCCAGCGTGCGTCTCGCTGAACTGGAAAAATTGGTAGGAGCCTCCCTGTGAAGCAAACCCTATCCATGATGCTCATTGCCGCCGCCCTTGCGGTTGCGGTTGGTGGCGGCTATTGGGTCGGCAGTCGCCATGCCCCGACTGAAGGCGTTGTCGCACCCACCACTCTGGCGGCGGGGCCGGCGGTCACCAGCCAGCGCAAGATTCTTTATTACCGTAATCCAATGGGACTTCCGGACACGTCGCCGGTGCCCAAGAAGGATTCGATGGGTATGGACTACATTGCGGTCTATGCGGGCGACGAACCGGACGATACCGGCGTGGTCAAGGTGAGCCCGGCCCGCGTGCAGACACTCGGTGTCAAGACCGCAGCGGTGGAAATCGCCGAACTCGATATGCCGGTGCGGGCAGTCGGCCGCGTCGAAGTCAACGAGCGTGCTACCGCCGAAGTGGCACCTAAGTTCGAAGGCTGGATCGAGAAGCTGTACATCAATGCCACTGGTGACCCGGTGCGTCGTGGCCAGGCACTCTTCTCGGTCTACAGCCCGGAGTTGGTGTCTGCCCAGAAAGAACTCGCCATCGCCGAGGAACTCAAACTCGATACACCGGGTGCCGATCCGGCCGCGCGCGCGAGCGCCCGCCAGCTGGCTAAGGCGGCACGCGAGCGGTTGCTGAACTGGGACATCAGTGTGCCGGACGGTAAAGTTACACACCGCGTCACTTTTACCTCACCGGTGAGCGGCATCGTGCTTGAGAAAAAGGCAGTGGAAGGCATGCGCTTCACGCCGGGTACGTCCATCTTCCGGATCGCCGATTTGTCCACCGTATGGGTCATTGCCGACGTCTACGAACGAGACCTAGCACGGGTCAAGGTCGGCCAGAAGGTGGAAGTGGTGATCGATGCCTTCCCTGAGCGCAAGTTCGAAGCAAAGGTCACCTATCTCTATCCCATTCTCAACGCCTCGACCCGCACCACGCCAGTTCGCCTAGAGCTGTCCAACCGCGACGGCTTGCTGCGACCGGGCATGTTCGCCCATGTGGACTTAGCCACCGGCGACACGGCACCGCGCCTGGCTGTGCCAAATGCGGCTGTCATCGATGCTGGCAGTCGGCAAGTGGTGCTCGTGGCACTCGGTGAAGGGAAGTTCAAGCCTCAACTGGTAAAGCTAGGGTTGCGTGGCAAGGATAAGGTGGAAATTCTCGATGGACTGAAGATTGGCGACCAGGTTGTGGTGGCGGCCAATTTTCTGATTGATGCCGAGAGCAATCTGAAGGCCGCCTTGGCAAACTTCAGTGATAGCGCCGGAAAAAGCAGTGGGACCGACGGGAATGCGACGGCGGCCAAGCGCTACCAGGCAGTCGGTAAGATTGACAGCATCGACGTCACGGCCGGTACCGTCTCTATCAGTCATGAGGCGTTTGCCGACCTCAATTGGCCTGCCATGACCATGGATTTCACTCTGGCCACACCTGATGTCGTCAAAGGCATCGCCCCGGGTACGCCGATCAGCTTCCAGTTCGAGCAACGGGCACCGGGCGAGTTCGTCATCGTCCACGTTGAGTCCAACGCTGCCGGACATCGAGGGCATTGACATGCTCAACCGCCTGATCGAATGGTCCTCCCGCAACGTCTTCTTGGTTCTCTTGGCGACCCTGGTCGTCGTCGGTGGCGGCATTTATGCCGTCAAAAAAACGCCTCTGGATGCACTTCCTGATTTATCGGATGTTCAAGTCATCGTCTATACCACCTACGCCGGACAGGCACCTAAGGTGGTCGAGGACCAGGTCACCTATCCGCTCACCACGGCCATGCTGGCGGTGCCCAAAGCCAAGGTGGTACGCGGTTTCTCGATGTTTGGCGCCTCCTACGTCTATGTCATTTTTGAGGATGGCACGGACATCTATTGGGCCCGCTCACGCGTCCTCGAATACCTCTCCTCCGTACAAGGCCGCCTGCCCCAAGGTGTGGCGCCGCAGATCGGGCCGGATGCGACCGGCGTTGGATGGGTCTTCCAGTACGCGCTGATGGGTAAGAACCAATCTCTGGCCGATCTCAGGAGCCTGCAGGATTGGTACGTTCGCTACCAACTAACCAAGGCCAGCGGCGTCGCTGAGGTGGCCAGCGTTGGCGGTTTCGTCAAGGAGTACCAAGTCACCGTCGATCCCCACCGACTTGCCACCTATGGTATTTCGCTGGAGCAGGTCAGCCGTGTCATTCGGGATTCCAACCGCGATGTGGGCGGGCGCGTTGTCGAGATGGCCGAGAAGGAGTATGTGGTGCGCGGCCTCGGCTATCTTAACGGGGTTGAGGACATCGAGAGTCTGGTCCTCAAGGCCGACCGCGGAACGCCGGTGTTGATCCGTGACGTGGCCAAGGTCGAGCTGGTGCCGGCCGGGCGGCGCGGCATCTCCGAATTGAACGGCCAGGGTGAGGTGGTCTCGGGCATTGTCATGGCCCGCTTTGGACAGAACGCCCTCGACGTCATCGCTAACGTCAAGGAGAAGATCAAGGAAATCTCCGCCGGCCTGCCGGCGGGCACCGAGATCGTGCCAGTCTATGACCGTTCTACGCTGATCGAGCGGGCCATCGAGAGCCTCACTCACACCCTCATTGAGGAAAGCCTGATCGTCGCGGTGGTCTGCATCATCTTTTTGCTGCATGTCCGGAGCGCACTGGTCGCCATTCTCACTCTGCCTATCGGTATTCTCATCGCCTTCATCGCTATGAGAGCCATGGGCCTAGGCTCCAATATCATGAGTCTGGGCGGCATCGCCATCGCCATCGGCGCCATGGTTGATGCCGCTATCGTCATGATCGAGAACGCTCACAAGCACCTCGAACACCTGCCGGCGGACGCGCCACAGGCGTTGCGGACCGCGGCCATCATTCGTGCCTGCCGCGAGGTCGGCCCGGCGCTGTTCTTCTCGCTGCTCATCATCACCGTGTCGTTCCTGCCGGTCTTCACGCTGGAATCGCAGGAGGGGCGGCTGTTCTCGCCGCTGGCCTACACCAAGACCTTCGCGATGGCAGGCGCCGCGGTGCTGTCGGTGACGCTGGTGCCGGTGCTGATGCTGTTGTTCATCCGCGGCAAGATCATGCCGGAGGCGAAGAACCCGGTGAACCGCTTCCT
>CAZAOQ010000025.1:0-22940 GCA_964486795.1 uncultured Rhodocyclaceae bacterium | reverse complement strand
ATTCTTCGTGGATGCCGCGGATCAGATCCGGCCGAGTGAGTATCAGCAGGTCGTTGTTGCCCTTGAGATCCTTGCCGTGGTCGACAAAGCGCGCACCACGATAATCAGCCTCGGTGAGGCTGTGACGCTGGATCATCGTGCCCATCGCCCCGTCGAGAATCAGGATGCGCTGGCTGAGTAGGCGACGGAGTTCTTGGCTACGGTCTGGTTGCATGACACGCGACGAAAGAAATTCAATCCAAGATTTTAACATGGGCCAGCGCTGCATCTGCGCCAGAGACGAGACGCGTTTCTAGACCGTTCTGTTTTTGTTTCTGCTTTGTCTTAGCGTGACGAGAAAAGCGAGCAGGCCGAGCACCATGAATCCGGCCATGCCGATTGCCAGTGACAGTGGTGTGGTCCAGAGCAGGGGCGCAAGAATGGCAGCCGTAACGGCGCTGGCACCTGTCTGTACAACGCCCTGGCAGCTTGAGGCGAGGCCGCGTCGCTCAGGGTAAAGGTCGAGGGCCTGTAATTGCAGACTGGGCATGGCCAGAGCCATCCCCGTCGTATAGAGCGGCAGGGGCAGGATGGCCCAGGGCAGGGTGGGCGTTGTCGCCAGATTGAGGATGATATTGACGGTCACGGCGACGACCATCAGGCCGTAGCCACAGGCGATCGTGCGATAAGCGCTGAGGTGCCCGGCGAGACGGCCTGAGATGAAGGCGCCGAGCATCATGCCGGCGACGCAGGGGACGAACAGCCAGGCGAAATCCTGCGGCGTGAGGCCAAGATGTTCGATCAGAAAGACCGGTGCCGAGAGTACATAGACGAACATGCCATTGAAGTTAAAGGTGAGTGCCGCTGACAAGCGCATGAATTCGCCGTTCGAGGCAACATCGAGATACGAATGCCAGAGCTGGGCTGGGTGCATGCTCTGGCGCTGCCCGGGCGGCAGTGTCTCGGGCAGCCTTAGGTAAACCGCGAGCCAGAGCGCCGCAGCGAGCAGGGCGAGGAAGTAAAAGATTCCCTGCCAGCCCGTCAGACCGTGGATCCAGCCGCCGAGAATGGGGGCGATGGCCGGGCCGATGGCAAACATCATGCTGATGTGCGCCATCAGACGCTGTGCGGCCGGACCTTCGTGGAGATCGCGCACTACGGCGCGGCCAACGACCATCCCGGCACCGGCCGAGACGCCCTGCAGAACGCGTCCTAGTATCAGCATTTCGATGCTGGGTGCCAGGGCACAGAGCAGCGAGGCCAAGGTGTAGACGGCGAGGCCGGTAAGAATCACACGGCGGCGCCCGAGGGCATCCGAGATCGCGCCGTGCCATAGCATCATCACGGCGAAAGACAGCAGATATGCGGTCAGTGTCTGCTGGATTTGCAGTGGCGTTGCATGGAGCGCCACGGCCATGGCCGGAAAGGCGGGCAGATAGGTGTCGATCGAGAACGGCCCGATCATTGCCAGCGCCGCCAGCAGTGCGGCCAGCCCGGCGGTCGCCGATGCGTCGCGAACGTCAGGCGGTGCGGGCGGTTTCATGGCGGCAAGCGACTACTCGACGATGCGGACATCGACGACAAAATGTCCGGTCTCCCCGAAGCAGGTCGTTGGTACGCCGATGTGCTGTTGGTAGACCACGGCGACCCGCTTGCCCATGGTTTTGTTGATCTTTTCGGCGACTGCGTCGTCGCGCACCGAGAACGGAAATTTTTCAGAGAGCGTGCCGGGCAGCGCGACCATCGCCAGCTCGCCTTCCCAGGTCTTGCACAGCCAGCCCTTCTTGGAAAACGCCTGCACATAGCCGGCGCGCTCGCCCTCTGAGTAGCTCCATTTCATTGATAGCCAGGTATAGGTGGCGAAGAGGACGAGGACGAGGATGGGGATGCTGGCAAGGTAGACAGGCCAGCGCTTTGAGTTAAATGTCATGGTCGTTTTATGAGTTGGGGAGAGGAAAGAGAGGGAGAGGTGATTCTTCGTGCTGATTATGTTTCCGCGCCGCGCCGATAATGCACCGCTTCCGCTACATGCGGTGCCTGCACGTGCTCACTGCCAGCGAGGTCGGCGCAACTGCGAGCGACTTTGAGGACACGGTGGTAGGCGCGGGCAGAGAAGGAGAGACGCGCAATGGCCTGCGTGAGCAGGGCGGCGCCGGCAGCATCGGGGAGGCAGTATTCGTCGATCTCGGCCGGGCCGAGCCGGGCGTTGGGTTTGCCCTGGCGGGTGAGCTGAAGATCGCGTGCGTTGACGACGCGCGAACGGATTGTGGCGCTTGTTTCACCTTCGCCCCGACCTTGCAGTTCGGCATCGGAAAGTGAGGGTACTTCGATCATCAGGTCGATGCGGTCGAGCAGTGGGCCGGAGAGTTTGCCGCGATATTTCGTGACCTGGTCGGGTGTGCAGCGGCACTTGCCGTTGGCATGGCCGAGCCAGCCGCAAGGGCAGGGGTTCATTGCGGCGACGAGTTGGAAGCGTGCAGGAAAGTCTGCGCGTCGCGCGGCACGGGCAATGCAGATGTGACCGCTTTCCAGTGGCTCACGCAGCGCCTCGAGGACGCGCCGGTCGAATTCTGTCAGCTCATCGAGGAACAGCACGCCGTTGTGCGCCAGCGAAATCTCGCCCGGACGCGGCACGCTGCCGCCACCGACCAGCGCCGCACTCGAGGCCGAATGGTGTGGTGACCGAAACGGCCGCCGGCCCCAGTGCTCAATCTGGAAGCGACCCGCCAGCGATTGCACGGCAGCGCTTTCGAGGGCTTCGGTTTCAGTCATCGGCGGCAGGATGCCGGGGAAGCGGCTTGCCAGCATCGACTTGCCGGTGCCCGGTGGGCCCGAGAGCAGCAGGCTGTGGCCACCGGCGGCAGCGACTTCGAGGGCGCGGCGTGCCTGGGTCTGTCCCTTGACCTCGGCGAGATCGGGATAGGACGGCGCTTCAACCATGGCCTGCCCGGAGAATGGCGTCAATACTTGTTGTCCGGACAAGTGGGCGCAAACTTCGAGCAGTGAGCTTGCCGGCAGGATGGTCGCCGATCGGACCAGGGCTGCTTCGGGTGCGCTCTCGGCGGGCAGGATGTAGGTGCGGCGGGTCGCACCCGGCGAGGCGCCGTTGGTCATGGCGGCCACCATGGCCAGCGTGCCGCGCACCGAACGCAGCGCGCCACCCAGCGCGAGTTCACCGGCAAATTCGTAATCGTCGAGATTGTTTGCCTTGACCTGGCCCGAGGCGATCAGAATGCCCAGCGCGATCGGCAGATCGAAACGGCCGGATTCTTTGGGGAGATCGGCGGGCGCGAGATTGACCGTGATGCGCCGCTGCGGGAATTCGAAGCGGCAGTTCTGGATCGCGGCGCGGACGCGGTCGCGCGCTTCCTTGACCTCGGTATCGGGTAGCCCGACCAGTGTGAAGGTGGGCAGGCCGGAAGCAAGATGCACCTCGACGATGACTTCGGGTGCTTCCATGCCGGAAATGGCGCGGGACCTGAGGACGGCGAGGGACATGACGGATGGAAGTCCGGAGCGTATTCGATGGGCGATTATAGGCTGCAAACACCGCGGCCATGGGTGGGTCTGCCCTATACTGGACAATTGTCGACAGGATGGAGAATCGAACCATGAGCAAGATCGAATTGCCCGAACAGCAGCCGACGCTGCGTGTCGTGCCGATGCCGGCGGACGTGAATGCTGCCGGCGACATCTTTGGCGGCTGGGTGATGTCGCAGGTCGATATCGCCGGTGGCGTCGCCGCCGCACAGGCGGCGTGCGGTCGCATCGCCACCGTTGCGGTGAATGCCTTTCAGTTCAATCAGCCGATTTCGGTTGGTGATGTGGTCAGCTTCTATGCCAGCGTCAGCCGCATCGGCCGTACTTCGATCACGGTTGAGGTGCAGGTATTCGCCCAGCGTTTCCGCGAAAATGAGTCAGAACTGCTGGTGGTCAAGGTGACCGAGGCAACGCTGACCTATGTGGCGACACAACGTGACGGCAGCAAGCGGGAAATTGGCACGCCGGTGAGCTGAGCGCGAAGCGTATAAGCGTACACGCGTTCAAGCCCTCAAGCGCGCGTTGCACGCCCACCTGTTCCGAAGCGCTGTTACTTCGCCGCTTTCTTGCGTGAAGTGCTTGCAGTGCGCGCGGGTTTGCTGGGTGCGGGCACTGATCCCGACTCTGCGGCAGGTGGTGTTTGTTGCATGAAGTTCCAGGGCCAGAGGGCAGGATTGAGCGCCGCACTGACGAAGGGATTGGCGGCGGCATCCGCTGCGCTTGCTTGACCGGGGTTTGTGGTTCCCGGTGTTGTCTGGCTCATCGCCTGCATTGTTGCCAGCGCCACACGCTGCATTTCTAGCCCCTGGATGTTCATCTGCAGCATGTTCAGGTTCATTTTCAGCCAGCCTTCGACGGCCTTCATGTCGGCGATGCGCTTGCCGATTTCATCGACGTCCAGCGTCGGCGTCACCATGCCCGGTAGCGCAAACCCCATGCTGTTCCACATGGATTTCAGAAAATCCAGGGAATCCCCACTGTTTAATTCGTTTGACATAGACTGCTCCGCGGGAAATAATGTGACGATGTTACTCCAACAAGGTGCTGGAAGGTTCTGGAATGCGCTGTATCAGGCATCAGGCTTTGTTTTTTGATGGCCTTGCGTTAGCATGGTGCGGTTCATCGCTTTGATTTCTGATGGGAAGTGGCAGTATGTTGAAATTGCTTGTCGTTGAAGACCACGCGCTGGTGCGTGAGGGCCTGTTACAGACGTTGAGAAAATTGGAGCGAGGCGTCGTCTGCAACGGCGTGCGTGATGCAGAGGAGGCAATCGCGCTGCTCGAAAGAGAGGGTAGCGAGGATTACGATCTCTGTCTGCTTGATCTCATGTTGCCGGGACTCAACGGCATGGGTTGTCTCGGCGTGTTGCGCAAGCGTTTTCCTTCGATGCCCGTCATGATTATTTCGGCGCTTGACGATCGCAATACCGTCGAACGTGCAATGCGCGCCGGTGCTTCAGGTTTCGTTAGTAAATCGAGTCCCGGCGAGGTGCTGCTGACGGCGTTGCGTCTGGTGCTGGCTGGCGAAGTCTATGTGCCGGTTTTCCTGCAGGAGATGGTGCCCTCGCAGCGCAAGCAGCGTGGCCAAATCTCGCTGGCTGATGAGTACGAACTCACCGCAGCGCAGATGCGCGTGCTCGAGCCCTTGATTCAGGGCAAGACCAATCGCCAGATCAGCGAACTGCTTGGCCTGACCGAGGGGACGGTAAAGGTGCATGTCTCCGCTATTCTTAAGTCCCTCAATGTCTCAAATCGCTCCCAGGCACTCTTGCTCGTCAAGGAACACAGGTCGATCAAGTTGTAGCGTGGCTTTCGTCCAGTCTGCCGACAGCCGCCAGCGTAGTGCTTTCATCCCTGTCGTCTGGCGTCGCCTGTAGCAATCCCTGCAGTAGCGCGCGCAATCGTGCCGGCCGCAGCGGCAAACCGAGCTGGACATAGGGCGGCAGGCCATCTGCGGCAGCACATGCGGCTTCGCTACTTTCGGGAACGCCTCCCAGCATAATCAGAATCGGTGGCGTTGCGATACTGCTGACGAAGTGTCGTACTGCGACACATTGCTCGGCATTGAAAATGAGTACGTCGGGAACACTGATGTGATGGTCGTGAAGCTCGTCGAGATTGCCGATGCAGACGGCGCGACAGCCCCAGTTTTCAAGTAGCTGGCAGATACGGGTATGTTCATCGTCGGATGTGCCTAACAGCACGACTTCTTTGGCAAATCCGTAGGCGTCTTCACTCTTTTCTTCTTCGGCGATTTCCCCAACAGAGCCCTGAGTCTTTGCTGTGGTTAGTTCTGGCGGTAAGGTGATACTGAAAATCGAACCGCGGGCCGGTATGGAGCGCACGTCAACGGGATGGTGCAGTAATTCGCCGAGGCGGGCGACGATCGACAGGCCGATGCCAAGGCCCTTGGTGGCATCGCGCTCCGGGTTGCCAACCTGGTAGAACTCCTGAAAAATCAGCGCAAGCTGGCTTGGGTTGATGCCGATGCCTGAGTCCCAGACCTCCAGGCGGAGCTGTCCGCCGTGATGCCGCACACCGATGACGATGCCACCACGTTCGGTATAGCGGATCGCATTGGCCAGCAGGTTACCGAGCATGCGTTCGAGCAGGCGCGGGTCTGTGACGACGCGCGCCCGTGTCGGTACATGGCGCAGCTGCAGTCCCTTGGCTTGGGCGCCGGGCGTATGCACGGCGATGGTGCGCTCAATGAGCGGTTCGAGCGCGATGCCTTTCGGTTCAATACGGATGTCGCCGAGGTCGAGGCGCGAAATATCGAGTAGTGCGCTGAGTTGCAGGTTCATTGCCTCGACGGCCGTGTGGACCTGCTTGATCAGGTAGCGCTGCGGTTGTGTATTAGGCTGCTGATCGAGTTGGTCGGTAAATAGTGTCAGGGCGTGAAGCGGCTGACGCAGATCATGGCTGGCAGCGGCGAGAAAGCGCGACTTGGCGAGGCTCATGCGTTCGGCCTCTTCCTTCTTTTGGCGCAGTTCAGCCGTGGCTTCGTCAATGCGCTGTTCGAGCTGGTCGCGGCCGGTCTGCAATGCGGCGGCCATTTCGTTGATCCCTTCCTCAAGATCGCGCAGTGTCTGTCCCGGATGATGGTCGACGCGTGCATCGAGCTTGCCCAAGTGGATCTGCATCACGGTTTGCTGCAGGGCGAGGATGGGCTCTGTCACGTCCCGGCTCAGGCGACGCGAGAACAGAATGCCTGCCGCCAGCGCCGTCAGTGAGAAGAGGGTTGTGACGATGAGAATTTCCCGCTTGGTGCGGATCACGTTGCTTCGCGACAGTTCCACCGTCACGCTGCCGAGTGTACGGTTCGTCGGTTGGGGTGTTGTGAAGTCTGGCTGGAAGGGGTCGTCGAATGTCGGGTTGCCGCGCTGGATCTTGTTGTGGAAGAACAGCGTGCCATTGTCTTCGCTACGCCCCAGCCAGTTGCTGGGCAGGGTGGTGATCTGTTCCCGAAAACGGCTGTTGCCGACGCTGACGAGATTGTGTCCGTCGGCATCGTGGAAGGTGACGGCGGTCACGTCTGCCTCGCGTGCGACCGCTTCGGCGAGCCGCTTCAATTCATCCAGGTTGCCGGAAAAGGCGCCGTACTCGGCCGCTGGCGCGAGCTGCCGCGTCAGCGTCGCACCGCGACTGATCAGTACGGTGTCGGCTTCGTTGTGACGCAGGACAATGAAATACAGCGAGAGCGCCACGCTGATGATCAATGCCGGCATCAAGGCCACGAACAACACCCGTGTTTTGATATCCGGAGTAGTCAAGGGAAGCGTCGCTGACGAAAAAGAGAATCGGCCAATTCTCCTTCCTGCCAGCCAGATGGGCAAGGGGTGTTTCAAAAAGCTGTTTCAAAAGGATGTATCAAGGCGGCCTTGAAGGCCAACCCTGGGCTGGGCTGTGTGGCGCTCAGGCGCTGGCCGCGAAGCGCACCGGGTGGGGCTGAGCGATCGCATGGCCGCCTGGTGCAAGGTGCGTGTCGTGTTTACGATCAGCATCCCCGCCCCCGCCCCCACCGACGCTATCATTCCGCTCACGATGCTTGGAGCGACGGGTATGCGCGATTGGTTCGTCCGTGACCTGCAGTTGCAGAAGGTCAACCACCTGATAAGCGACGTTGCGACAGGCGTTTGTGAGTGCGGTGGGCAGCGCGGATGGCATCTGCTTCTGAAGCAACAGCTTGCTCGCCGAGAGGGCGAACACCGGGTCGAGAATCCGGTCCTGGTACGGATGAAGAAATTCGCGCACTGTACGTTCGGCAGCTTCGCGTTGCCATGCGTTGGTGGGCCATTGCATGGGCACAGCATAGGCGCGCGGGAACATTTCCAGGTCACGCGTCACAGTGCGGATGTCTTCATGTGAATCGCGGAACGGCAGCAGCACCAGATCGGCCAGGCTATATAGCTTGCGGTCCATCTCGGTGCGGTTGCCGCCACCGTCGATCACGCCCAGCCAGGCATCCAGCGAGCGGATTTTGTCGACCACCTTTGTCAGTGCCTCACGCGAGCGGGCGTCGGCTGTCAGATAACGGCGGTTGGTCGGATCGAGGGGTTCGCGATCGGTGTCAGTCAGCACGCAGACCGAGCGCTGGCCAACCAGCCCCATGCCCTGGCTGAGCATGTGGGAAAACGTGGTTTTGCCGGTGCCGCCTTTGTTGCCGATGACACAGATGATGTCCGCCATTCAAGCTTCTCCAGATTCCTTGGCCTCGTCGGCAGCGATGTACATGACATCAAGGCTGCGCCGAAGGCGTTTGGCAGAGTGGCATTATTGGCGAAGGCATTGAGGAGCGATGCGGCGAAATGCGCGGAAATCGGGCCCCTATTTCTCGTGGCCCAGGCCCGGAAAATGATAGCAGTAGAGCTGCGTGGTGCGCCGGTCAGCGACTTCGACGACGGATGTCGGTGCCACACCAGGGATAGCGAAGCTGTTGCTGACGAGCAAGGCGCCGGGTCGTATCTGCGCCTGCGCGCAGGCGTGGAGGCGTGGCATCGGCGCTGGCGAGAGAAAGGCATAGACGACGTCGAATGGCGCCAGTGGCTCGCGCCAGAAGTCACCGTAACGAATGGTCAGGTTGCTGCAGCCGGAGGCGGCCACTTTCGCCCACAGCCAGGGTAGTGGCGCATGTTCGATGCCGAGGAAATCACACTCCGGGCGCGCCCGTGCGAGGTGACGCAGCAGTCCGCCATGGCCACAGCCGAGGTCGATGACGCGGCAGGGAGCGGTCGGCAGCAGTTGCAGAACGGCCGCCGCCGTCGTCGTGTTCGAGAGATACAGCGGCACCTGACTGCGGTCGGTGCGCCAATAGATGAGCAGCAGCAGTATGAAGCCGGCGAGAAACCAGCCCGGTGCGATGCCGAGTCGGGTAACGAGCAGCGCGGTCGGCAGGAAGCCCATATGGATCGGCAGCCACCAGCGTGGTGCCTTGAGCAGCAGGCTGACCGCTGCCGCGCAGACCCCTTGGGCGATGGCCGCGGCGAGCAGCGAGGGCAGCAGGCCGGGTGCAGCCACTGGCATGAGGGCGACCAGCGCCGCACCGGCGAGCTGGGCGAGCACGGCCTGACGCAGCGGTGAATGGGCTGAAGGTGGGAGCAAAGGTGGGAGCGAAGGTAACTTCGGCGATGTCGGCATCCCGCGATGATAGCCGAGGTCGATCGGCCGGAGAGGCGCGTCAATGCTTGTTCTTCAGGCATGCCTTCGGAGAGGCGCATGAATGCTTGTTGACAGCCCGATCCGGCTGCGCAGCCCGCCCAGCGCTTATAATCCGCCGCTATGTCTGCAAGCCACTCCCCCCTTCTCACCGGTCTTAATCCCGAACAACTCGCCGCCGTCACGCTGACGCCCCAGCACGCGCTGATCCTGGCGGGTGCGGGCAGCGGCAAGACGCGTGTGCTGACGACGCGCATCGCTTGGCTGCTGTCGAACAACCTGGCCGGTCCGCACAATATTCTCGCCGTCACCTTCACCAACAAGGCGGCGAAGGAGATGCTGACGCGCCTGTCGGCGATGTTGCCGATCAATACGCGCGGTATGTGGATTGGCACCTTCCACGGTCTTTGCAATCGCTTGTTGCGTGCGCATTACCGTGAGGCGGGCTTGCCGCAACTGTTCCAGATCCTCGATCAGTCCGACCAGCTTTCGGCGCTCAAGCGTCTGCTGAAGTCATTGAATGTCGATGACGAAAAGTTTCCGCCGCGTGATCTTCAACACTTCATCAACGCCCACAAGGAGCAGGGTGAGCGCGCTGGTGCTGTCGAGGCCTGGGACGACCACACGCGCAAGCGCGTTGAGATTTACGCGGCCTACGAGAGCCAGTGCCAGCGCGAAGGCGTCGTTGATTTTGCCGAGTTGTTGTTGCGTTCCTACGAGCTGCTGGAGCGCAACGAGAATATCCGCCGTCATTATCAGCAGCGCTTCCGTCACATCCTCGTCGATGAGTTTCAGGACACCAACAAGCTGCAGTATCGCTGGCTACGGTTGCTGGCGGCGCATCCCGCAACTGACGGTGCCTGTCTTTTCGCCGTCGGCGATGACGACCAGTCGATCTATGCCTTCCGTGGCGCCGATGTCGGCAATATGCGCGACTTTGAGCGCGAGTTCCGCGTCGAGAAGGTTGTCCGCCTCGAACAGAACTACCGGTCGCAGGGCAACATCCTCGACGCGGCGAATGCCATCATCAAGAACAATGAAGGGCGTCTCGGCAAGAATCTGTGGACCGACGCCGGCAGCGGCGAGCCGATCCGCATCTTCGAGGCGAATAGCGATCTCGACGAGGCCCGCTGGATTGTCGAGGAGATCAAGGCACTGGCGCGCGATGGCCATGCCCGCAGCGAGGTTGCGCTGCTCTATCGCTCCAATGCGCAGTCGCGTGTGCTCGAACATGCGCTGTTCAAGGCCGGCCTGCCTTATCGGGTCTATGGTGGTCTGCGCTTCTTCGAGCGCCAGGAAATCAAGCATGCGCTGGCCTACTTGCGCCTGATTGCCAATACCGACGATGACACTGCCTTCGCCCGCGTTGTCAATTTCCCGACACGCGGCATCGGCGCGCGTTCGCTGGAGCAACTTGCCGATGCGGCGCGCACGCAACAATGCAGCCTGTATCAGGCGATTCCGCTGCTAAGTGGCAAGGCGCAGAGCGCGCTGAATCATTTTGTCGAGCTACTAGACCGCATGCGTGCCGGAGCTACCGACTTGCCGCTGCCCGAACTGGTCGATCATCTCGTCGAGTTATCCGGCCTGCGCGAGCACTACCGCAACGAGAAGGAAGGCCAGGACCGCCTCGCTAATCTGGATGAGCTTATTAATGCCGCTGCGAGTTTCGTTGCGGAAGATGGATTGCGCTCGACACAAAGCGACGATGCGGAGTCGCCGCAATACGGTGACGACCTCGCCGCCTTCCTGGCCCATGCCGCGCTGGAGGCCGGCGAGCACCAGGCTGGTGACAGCGACGATGCGGTGCAATTGATGACCGTGCATTCGGCCAAGGGGCTGGAGTTCAATATGGTGTTCATCAGCGGTCTCGAAGAAGGGCTCTTCCCGCACGAGAACGCGGTTCTCGAAGCAAAGGGTCTCGAGGAGGAACGGCGCCTGATGTACGTTGCCGTGACGCGCGCCCGTCGTCGCCTCTATCTGTCTTTCGCGCAGACGCGCATGCTGCACGGCCAGACGCGCTACCCCATTGTTTCGCGCTTCCTCGACGAGATTCCGGCGCCACTGCTCAAGTGGCTGACACCAAAGTTCGGCAACGTCCATGCGACACACGCCGGGCATGGCAGCGGTGGCAGCGGTGGTAGGGGTGGCTTTGGTGGCAACACCGGTTATGTGGCCGAGCCGTCGGCTGCGGTTGCTACGGCGCGTTTGCGTCGCCAGGATGCTGGTGACAGCGGCCTGCACATCGGGCAGAACGTGATGCATGCCAAGTTCGGTCGTGGCGTCATCGTCAATGCCGAAGGTTCGGGCACGGATGCGCGTGTCCAGATCAATTTCAGTCATGCCGGTACGAAGTGGCTGGCGCTTTCCGTGGCCAAGCTGACACCGGCCTAGCAACCTGTCCCTGTTTCAGTTACGAGAATTTTCCATGAATACACGCAAATCCGTCATTGTCACCGGTGCCTTCGGTCGTCTCGGTCAGATGGTGCTCGCCGAACTGAAGCAGCGCGGCTATCGCCTGATTGCAATGGACCTCGACAATCCGGTGAATCGCAAGGTTGCCGGCAAGCTCACCGCACTATATGACGATGTAGTGTGGGGCGATCTGCGCAAGGTTGATTTCAAGCCGCTGCTGTCGGGTGTCGAGGCCGTCGTGCATCTCGGTGCACTTCTGCCACCGCTGACGGAAACGGCGGCGACGCTGGCTTACGACGTGAACGTCAAGGCAACCTTGCGTTTGATCGATGACATTGAGCAATGCCAAGAGAAACCGCTGCTTATTTATCCCTCGTCGGTGACCGTGTTCGGTTATCCGGAGCCGATGAATCGACTCATGCGTGCTGATGATCCGGTCGCGCCGTCCGATAACTACACGCGCCACAAGGTCGAGATTGAGCAGCGTCTCGCGGCGAGTTCGATTCCCTGGTGCGTGCTGCGCGTCGGTGTTTCAGTTGATTCGCGGACTCTGGGCGCTGATCTGGTGACGTTGCGTCAGTTGTTCAACGTTCGTCCCGACAATCCGCTTGAATATGTGCATCCTTGCGATGTGGCGACGGCGGTGGCCAACAGCCTCGACAATCCGCGTGTGGTCGGCAAGATATTTCTCCTCGGCGGCGGTCACGATTGCCGCGTCACCCAGCACGAATTCCTCAGCACCGCGATCAATGCGCTGGGCATCCAGTTGCCGCGTGACATGTTCGGCAAGGAGCGTTTCTACACTTCGTGGATGGATACGACGGAGTCGCAGGAAATCCTCAAGTTCCAGAATCATCGTTTCGCCGACTACAAGGCCGATATGCAGCAGCGTCTCGGTGCCCTGCGCTGGATCTTGGCGCCGCTATCGCCGCTGGTGCTCTGGGTGATGCGGAAGATCCTGAAGGGATGAGTGGCAAGGTCTGAGGCGTGGAGGACGGAAGTAACAGCGGCTCGGCCGCTGCACTTGTTACACCTGTTGCTCTGCTTAACCGCGCTGGCGTGCGGCGCTTTTCGTCGCCTTGCCGGCCTTGGCTGATGCGGACTTTTTCTGCCCTGCATCGAGTTCAGCGTAGAGCGCGCTGAACTCCTGAGCCAGCTTGTGGCGTGCATCGAGATGGATCATCGGCAACGACTGCTGGTGCGACTCTTTGATTTTTACCGACGACGAAAGCATACTTTCCAGTACCGGCAGGCCTTCGCTGCGTAGCTCGTCGACCAGTTGTTGGGGCAGGCTGGCGCGGGACTGATACTGGTTGATGATGATGCCTTCGATTTGCAGTTGATCGTTATGATCGGCGCGGATTTCGGCGACGTTGTCGAGCAGTGAGTACAAGGCGCGCCGCGCGAATTCGTCACAATCGAAGGGAATCAGGCAGCTGTCGGCGGCGATCAGCGCAGAGCGTGTGTAGAAGTGCAGCGCCGGTGGTGTGTCGATCCATATCTGGTCGTAGCCGGTGAGTGCTTCGAGCGCCTCGCGCAGCTTGTAGATCTTGTAACGCGACTCGAGCTTCGCCTGCAATTCCTCCAGTGAGGCGTGCGAAGGTAGCAAATGCAGGTTTTCGAACGGCGTCTCGACGATGAATTCCTCGGTCGTGCGCGGGCGCAGCTTGAAGCTGAGCATCTGGTCGAAGAAGTCGGTGGCGCTCACTTCGAGGTCGTCAGCGGCATTGCCGAGCAGGTAGCGCGTCGAGTTGGCCTGCGGGTCGAGGTCGATCACCAGCGTCTTCACGCCCTGGGCCGCACCGATGGCCGCCAGGTTGCTGGTGATGGTGCTCTTACCGACGCCGCCCTTCTGATTGAATACGACACGACGCATGATGATCCTCGGGAAAGATTGAACAGCGCATTTTGCCATAGCAGACCGGCGGACTGTTGCTCGAAGCATCAAGTATCAGGGCGCATTCCTCGGCTTTTTATGTGAGGTGTCCGTGATGTTCATGCGGTAGTCAGCTTGGTTGCCCATTTCGGATGGGGCACCGACTGGGTTGGACTCATTCTCATGGTCACCTCCAGTCACCTGAAAGTCGCTCATGCGATGCCATCAAAGCAAGTCTTTCCTTGAACTGGAAATGCTCATGTTCTATATTCCAAAGTACTTATCGATATTCGGAAATCAACATCCTTTGATGGAGTCTTGCATATGACCAGCCTGCGGCCAGCGTGCGCGAGGGCTTAAGTGCCGAGCCGGCAATGTGCGTAACGGCATTGAGTGATGCAGAGGGCTTGCTGCTTGCCCTCCTGATTGATCGTCGCCCCCCAGGGGGAGGTGTAGGGCAGGATTCGTGACATATCTCACGGACTTCCTGACTGCGAGGCGCGGGACACGGAATGGCCGTGAGAAAATCCACACACTATGGATGCGATTTTAAATTGGAGTGGGTGTTTTCACCGGGTCTGCTTGTTGGAGTGTCACAAGTTGTCAGCGAGATTGTCATGAAGCCTGCCGTTCTGTTCAAACATGAAAACGTACTGCCGACGGCGCCTAGGGTGATTCAGGAGCTGATCGATAGTTTTGCCAACGAAAACATGTCGAGCGACGAGCTCGCGCTCAAGATTGCTGTTGATCCGGTGCTGAGTGCCAATGTGTTGCGTCTCGCCAACTCGCCGTACTACCGGGTCTCCCGGCAGATCGGTAGTGTCGAGGCCGCAGTGACTATGCTCGGCTTCGTTACTGTGCGTACATTGGTGATCACTTGCAGCCTTGTGACGCGCTTCAAGACAACGCAGGGTATCGATCTCAAGCAGTTCTGGCGCTACTGCCTGTCGACAGCGGTGGCTGCGAAATGGCTGGCCACCGAGACAGGCGAGGATCCGGAGCTGGCTTTTACGATCGGCATCATTCATGCGATTGGGGAGTTGATGTTGCACCTGGGACTACCCGAGCAGGTGATGACGCTAGACAAGATCACCAGTATTTATAGCGAAAGTCGCCTGCAGATGGAGCGCGATGTTTTTGGCTTCAGCTATGCGGATGCCACTGCCGAACTCATCGTCCGCTGGCAATTTCCAGACGTCATTGTGTCTGCCATTCGCGCCTTCTCAAGGCCAATCGATGCCGACTCACTGAACCGTCAGGGGGCGATTCTTTATCTGGCGGCATTGTTGGCACGCCATGCTGAACTGAAAGTCCCTAAAGATGCGCAGCGCAGCGCAGGTGCGGCGCAGGTTGCTGAATTGCTCGGTCTGAAGCCGAATGTGATTTTTGATGCGATGCCATCGGTGGACGAGTTGCGCGCTGGGCTTGAGAACCTGATGCCCTGATCGTGAACAACTGAGCCGTGTTTGTTCGTGGTGAGAGACTGTGGCGGGGTAAAATAGCCGCCTATGTCAGCTCCCAGCTTCATTCATCTCAGGCTTCACAGCGAATATTCGATCACTGACGGTATCGTCCGCATCGATTCAGCGATCGCGCGCGCCGTTATCGACGACATGCCTGCGCTGGCACTGACTGACCTCGCCAACCTGTTCGGCATGGTTAAGTTCTATACGGCGGCACGCAGTGCCGGTATCAAACCCATTATCGGCTGCGACGCGTGGATTGCCGAAGAGGGCGAGGGCGCGCGCGAGGGCGGTGGTCGTCTCTTGTTGCTGGTAAAGAGTAGCGCTGGTTATCTGCGCCTTTGCGAACTGCTGAGTGATGCTTATCTGGCACCGCGGCGACATGGCCGGGCCGAGATCCGCCGCGAAGCGCTGGCCAGTGGTGACAATTCGGGATTGATTGCTCTGTCGGGTGCGCAATCCGGTGAGATTGGCCAGCTTCTGCTGGCCGGCAAGACAGCTCAGGCGGAGAGCCGAGCGCGCGCGTGGGCAGCCTTGTTTCCCGACAGCTTCTACGTCGAAGTACAGCGCTATGGCCAGCCGCAGGCGGAGACGCTGGTGTCATTGAGTGCTGGCCTGGCCGGGCGCCTGGGTCTGCCATTGGTTGCGACGCATCCGGTGCAGTTTATGGTGTCCGAGGACTTCAAGGCACATGAAGCGCGTGTTTGCATCGCGGAAGGCTACGTGCTCGCCGACAAGCGGCGGCCGCGGAGTTTCACCGAGCAGCAGTACTTCAAGTCACAAGCGGAGATGACCGAGCTGTTTTCCGATCTGCCCGAAGCTTTGGAAAATTCAATCGAGATCGCGCAGCGCTGCAATCTTAGTCTCGATCTGGGCAAGCCCAGACTGCCGCAGTTTCCGACGCCGCCGGGCATGACGATCGATGAATTTCTTGCCCAGCAGGCGGCTGAAGGACTGGAGCAACGCCTGATCCAGCTCTATCCCGACGAGGCGCTGCGTGACGAGAAACGTCCAGCCTATCTGGAGCGCCTCGCCTTCGAGATCAATACCATCCAGCAGATGGGCTTTCCCGGCTATTTCCTGATCGTCGCCGACTTTATCAACTGGGCCAAGGAAAATGGGGTGCCGGTCGGTCCGGGGCGCGGCTCTGGTGCGGGATCGCTGGTGGCGTATTCCATCCGGATTACCGATCTCGACCCACTTGCCTACGATCTGCTGTTCGAACGCTTCCTAAATCCAGAGCGGGTGTCGATGCCCGACTTTGATATCGACTTCTGTCAGGATGGCCGTGACCGCGTCATTGACTATGTCAAGCAGAAGTACGGTGTCCACGCCGTGTCACAGATTGCAACCTTCGGCACCATGGCCACCAAGGCCGTGATCCGTGACGTTGGTCGCGTCCTCGATTTGCCCTTCAATTTCGTCGACCAGTTTGCCAAGCTGATTCCCAATGAACTCGGGATTACGCTTGAGCAGGCGCGCGACAAGGAGCCGGCGATCGGCGAGCGCATCGCGCAGGAGGAGGAAATCCGCGAGTTGTGGGAACTCGCCGAGCGACTCGAAGGGCTGACTCGAAATATCGGCATGCATGCCGGTGGTGTTTTGATTGCGCCGGGCAAACTGACCGACTTTTGTCCATTGTATTCAGCCCAGGGCGAAGTCGATGGCGCGACGCAGAGCGTCGTCAGCATGTTCGACAAAGGTGACGTCGAGATGGCGGGCCTCGTCAAGTTTGACTTCCTCGGGCTGCGTACGCTGACGATTCTCGATGAGGCGGTGCGCTCGGTTCGTTCGCTGAATCCAGAGATGAAGGATTTTTGCCTCGAAGACATTCCACTTGATGACAAGGCGACGTATGCGCTGTTCGCGGCGGGTAACACCACGGCGGTGTTCCAGTCAGAATCGCGCTCGGCCAAGGATCTGGAAAAGCGTCTCAAGGGCGATACGTTCGAAGACATCATCGCGCTGATGGCCTTGAACCGTCCGGGTCCGCTCCAGTCCGGCATGGTGGATGACTTCATCAATCGAAAAAATGGCCGCGCCAAGCCCGAGTATTTCCATGTCGACCTGGAGCCGGTGCTCAAGCCGACTTACGGTGTCATCGTCTACCAGGAGCAGGTGATGCTGGTGTCGCAGGTGCTGGCCGGCTACACGCTCGGCGGTGCCGACATGCTGCGTCGTGCGATGGGTAAGAAGAGCCCCGAGGAGATGGCCAAGCAGCGCGCCATCTTCACCGAGGGCGCGCTCAAGCGCGGCGTCCAGGAGGCGCTGGCGACGCAGCTGTTCGACTTGATGGAAAAGTTCGCCGAGTATGGTTTTAACAAGTCGCACTCGGCCGCCTACGCGTTGATCGCCTTCCAGACCGGCTGGCTCAAGCACTATCACGCGGCGGCTTTCATGGCAGCGACGATGTCCTCGGAAATGGCCGACACTGACAAGGTGCAGCTGTTTTACCAAGACAGCCTGGCCAACGGCATCGGTTTTCTGCCGCCCGACATTAATTCCAGCGATATCCGCTTTTTACCGATTGACGCGAAGACGATCCGTTACGGACTCGGTGCCATCAAAGGGACGGGTGAGGCGGCGCTTGGCGCAATCCTGCGCGCGCGTGCAAGTGGCCCCTTTGTCGATCTCTTCGATTTTTGCCGGCGCATCGACAAGCGCGTCGCGAACCGGCGTGTCATTGAAGCGCTGATCCGCGCCGGTGCCTTCGATACCTGCGATGCCGAATACATGGCCGCCTGCACTGCGCCGGCAGGTCATGATCCGAATGCCGTCGCGCCGCGCGCGCATCGTGCTCGTGTGCTGGCTTCCGTTGGTGTGGCGCTGGAGGCCGCCGAGCAGGCCGAGCGCCATTCGTTGCAGGATAATCTGTTCGGTGATGACACAGCGAATGGCGCGGAAAATCCTCACTACGTCGAGGTACCACGCTGGGGTGAGCGTGAACATCTGCTCAACGAGAAGCAGGCGCTGGGCTTTTTCATCTCTGGACATCCGTTCAATGCCTGTCGCGCCGAGCTGGCAACCTTCGTGCGCAAGTCATTGGCTCAAGTCGAGGAGCAGCGTGAGCCGATACTGTTGGCCGGTATCGTGGTGTCCACGCGCATGATGATGACGCGGCGCGGCAAAATGGCCGTTATCACAATTGATGATGCGACGGCGCAGCTTGAGGTCACCGTGTTCAACGAGCTTTTCGAGGCGGAACGCTCGAAGATCCGTGAGGACGAGCTTTTGCTTATCGAAGGCAAGGTGAAAAATGACACCTTCACGGGTGGGCTTCGTGTGACGGCTGAAAAACTGTTCTCGATTGGTGAGGCGCGCAGTCGCTTTGCTAAAGCGCTGCATCTGTCGATGAATGGCGGCTCGAAAGCCGACAAGCTGCGCAGCCTGCTGGCCCCCTACCGCAATGCGGGCAGTGGTGGCTGCCCGGTGCTTCTGTCTTATCGCAATAACGATGCCGAGGTGCAGCTCGGCTTGTCCGATGCCTGGCGCGTGCGCCTGGATGATGCGCTGCTGGCCGATCTGCACGCCTGGCTGTCGGCGGCGAATGTCAGAGTGGTCTATTCATGAGCCAAGAAAACGTTGTGGTTATCGATGCCGTGCTGCTCGATAAGACAAGTTCTGCAGCGCGAACCAGTGCGCGGTTGCGACGTAATCATAACTTTCATCCCACGGATGATTTTCCGAGCCATCGTCTGCTCAATGCCATCGAGCCAGGGTCCTACGTTGCACCGCACCGTCATCTCGATCCACTCAAGGATGAGACCATGTTGTTGCTACGCGGACGTCTGGGCCTCGTCGTCTTCGACGATGTCGGTACGGTGCTGCATGTCATCGTGTTGAGTATGGCCGGGGGGCAATACGGTGTCGATATTCCGCACGGTTGCTGGCATTCTGTGCTTGCGCTCGAACCGAACACCGTATTCTTTGAGGCGAAGGCAGGGCCGTATGTACCTTTGATTGCGGAGGAACGTGCGACCTGGGCGCCGCTCGAAGATGATGTAAGCGCGCCGGCTTATCAGGCGCAGTTATGCGCACTGTTTGGGGACGACTGAATTTCGGAAATGCGTGGAGCGCGACTGTGGTTGCAGCTACGCCGTCAGTTGACGGTGGCAGGTGATACCGAAGCAGCGCCGGACGACATGATTTCCTCGGCGATGACACGGTTGCGCCCCTCGTGTTTAGCGCGGTATAGCGCCGCATCCGCTGTGGCGATCAGTCGATTCGGGTCGCTGAGTCGCGAGGGTACAATGCAGGCCGCACCGACGCTGATGGTGACGTGATTGCCCGAAATTGAGCGACTATGGCGTAAATCAAGTCCGTCGACCGCAGCGCGCATGCGTTCTGCAACGACCAGTGCGCCTTCAATCGGCGTGCTCGGCAGGACGACGGCAAACTCTTCACCACCATAACGGGCCACGACGTCGCTAACACGCAGCCTTTGTTCGTCTGCCATGGCGCCAGCAACAAATTGCAAGCAGGCGTCGCCACCCTGGTGGCCATATGCGTCGTTGTAGAGCTTGAAGTGGTCGACATCGACCATCAGCAAGGAAAGCGGCGTGGCCTCGCGGACGGCGCGGCTCCATTCCTGCTTGAGCGTCTTGTCGAACTGACGTCGATTGGCAAGTCCCGTCAGACCATCGCAATTAGCGAGTTCCTGCAGTGCCGACTGCGCCTGCTGGAGCTTGATGATCAGGTCTTCCTGAGCGACTTTTTCTTCATCGAGCTGGGTAATGGCGTGGACCAGCTTGCGTTGGTAGATAGCGGTGTCGGTGTTATCGAACACGGAAATACAGACCTGCTCGACGCTATCTTCAGCATTCTTGACCGGCAGGAAAGTACAGCTCTGCTGCATCGCATCAATACCGCCGGTCACCGGCCGGTTGTGATTGAAGCGGAAAAGGTAAGGGCGTTGCTCCCAAGAGGTGAAGGCGTAATTCTTCAGGAGGAATACGCTACGGATCTTCTTCTCCAGCCATTTGGCCGGCAGTTCAGGGAAGCATTCGAAGAGATTGCGGCCGACGACTTCTTCGGCGCTGCACCCGCTATGGGCCGCCATGAAGTGGTTCCACAGGGTGATGCGCATTTCACCATCAACGACGAAAATGCCCACTTCGAGTCGATCGACAAGAAAACCCAGCAGCGAGGCAGTCGAGCCGTCGTCGCTCATCAATAGTTCTCGAGAAAGCGGTCCAGTGCAGTGGCGAGCGACTTGATTTCGTTCTCCGTCATCAGGATCAACAAATGACAGGCGAAGTTTCTTTGTTCAAGGCTGAAGTTAACCTCGACGAGCAGTGCGTTGTGCCAGGATACCTCGCCGCCTGACAGGAGCTTTTCTATCGCGACACGATCCGCCATCAGCGAAGGTGGTGAGAAACTCATCTTCTCACGGAGCTGCTCGGCGATGCCGCCGAGGCATGCACCAACCAAAATATTCGTGATGTCGAGTAGTAGCTCCAGTTCGGCAGATCGGTCGAGATCCTGCTCGTAACCCATCAGGTCGGCCAGATCGTTACAGCGTTGTTCGCCGAAAACGACGATAGCCTCACCGCGCATGCTGCTGTGGAAGGCTTGACGAACCGCAGAAACCTGGTCTTCACCTACAGCGCTGCGCAGCGAGGCAGCCATGTCGTCGTGACGCAAAAACAGGATGCGCGGAATCGACAGACGCACGAAGTGATCGAGTACCTGAGCAATCGAAGCACCGGCTTGTCCCATGCCAATATTGGCAATTTCCTGGAGTGCCTCTTTCTGGTCGTCAGTAAGCAGCATAGTCAGACCACAATTCCGTATTTTTTCAGGACAGCTTCGATCTTTAGTGCATCGACCGGCTTTTTGATGAAGGCGATGGCGCCCATGCCCAGCACGCGCTCCTGGGCACGAGGCTGGATGTCTGCCGAGCAGACCACCACCAGGCAGTTCAGGTCTTCGCTGCGCAGGGTTTCGAGCACCTGATAGCCATCCATTTCAGGCATCGTCAGGTCAAGGAACATGACGTCCACCTTGCCGGCGCGATATGCGGCCAAGGCTTCAAAGCCATTGCTGGCCTGTGAGATCTCGATATCCCAGTCTGGCGGCAAGGAGCGGATGAGCATCTTGCGCGCCATCGGCGAATCGTCGACTACAAGAACTGAAACTGGCATAACCGTATGTGCTCGCGAAATTCTTCAGGGATTTGATGACCAAAGACCAAGAACGGCCGAGGATGGATTCTACACGCTCGTTGTCGTAATCCAGACGGGTAAAGATTACGTGAGTTGAGTGCTTCTGGCAATGCCATTATTACGTCGATGGATATAGCTACCACAGCGTTCAGGGACTAGAGGCGACGTTCTCGCGGTAAGTCCGGCATGTTTCAGGTGTAGCTGTAGAACCCGCGCCCCGACTTGCGGCCGAGATAACCGGCTTCGACCATTTCGCGCAGCAGTGGTGCGGGGCGGTATTTCGAGTCGCTGAACTGGGTGTAGAAAACCTCCATTACCGCCAGTAGCGTGTCGAGGCCAACCATGTCGGCGAGCGCCAGTGGGCCGATCGGATGGTTGCAGCCGAGCCTCATTCCGTTGTCGATATCCTCGGCGCTGGCCAGACCTTCAGAGAGCGCGAAGATGGCTTCATTGATCATCGGGCAGAGGATACGGTTGACGACGAAGCCAGGGCTGTTTCTGACACTGATCGGCGTTTTGCCGAGCTTGGTTGCCAGTTCTAAGACGGCGTCATGGGTGGCGTCGCTGGTCTGCAGTCCGCGAATCACCTCGACCAGTGCCATGACCGGCACGGGGTTGAAGAAGTGCATGCCGATGAACCTGTCGCTGTGTTTTACGGCGGCCGCAAGGCGCGTGATCGAGATCGATGAGGTATTGCTCGCAAGGATCGCATCCGCCTTCAGATGTGGTTCGACGTCCTTGAGCAGGCGTAGTTTGAGGTCAAGGTTCTCGGTAGCTGCCTCAATCACGATGTCACAGGCAGCGAAGTCAGACTGTTGCGTGGTGCCCTTGATGCGGGCTAGTGCGGCTTCCTTTTCAGCCGGCGTCATCTTTTCTTTCTTGATGAGGCGGTCGAGGCTGCTCGAAATCGTCGCCAGGCCGCGCTGGACGGCTTCATCCTTGATGTCCAGCATGACCACGTTGATACCCGTCACTGCACAGGCTTGCGCAATTCCATTGCCCATGGTCCCAGCACCGATGATGCCTACCTTATTGATGCTCATGAATCGCTCCCCGAATCGTAATACGAGCCGCACTTCAAGTATGTGCGGGCTGGATGAATAATGGATCAGGGCGAAGAAGCTACCTGACGTTGTCAGCTACGTCAATCGCTGCGGGTGTCATTCGGAGAGTGACACCCGTTTCAAGCGCAGCCGCCGCTATTGCAGTCCGCCGGATCCTTGACACCCAGCTTGCGCAGAACCGTTTCTAGCGGACAGAAGTGCGTGAAGCTGCTCTGGAACAGGTTGGCACCGACGAACAGCGTAAACCACAGCCAACCTTTGTTGATGAACAAGGGGCTGGCTTCGACGCCGAGCGCCAGCGAAAGCATGATGAAGCCACCAGCGAAAAGACGGATGAGTTGATTGACGGTCATGGTCATTGCTCCTGTTGAGGGTTGCGAAGGATCGTCACGCGATGGTGCATCGCTGCGAAGTAGAGAACGGGAATCACCACCAATGTCAGTACGGTGGATACCAGGATGCCGAAGATCAGGGCGAGGGCCAGGCCGTTGAAGATCGGGTCGTCGAGGATGAACAAGGCACCGAGCATCGCGGCGAGGCCCGTCAGCGCGATCGGCTTGGCGCGAACGATGGCGGATTGCACTACGGCCTCGGCAAGGTCCATGCCGCCGGCAACCTGATGGTTGATGAAATCGACGAGCAGGATGGAGTTGCGCACGATGATGCCGGCCAAAGCAATCATGCCAATCATCGAAGTGGCGGTGAACTGGCTGCCGCCGAGAGCATGACCCGGCAGCACACCGATGATGGTCAGCGGACTCGGCGCCATGATGATCAACGGCGTC
>CAZAOQ010000024.1:0-22952 GCA_964486795.1 uncultured Rhodocyclaceae bacterium | reverse complement strand
CATCCGGCGATGCCAGCGGGTGATGCCGTGCGGGCTGACATCATCAAGGGTATGTATCAGTTCAGCAAGGGCGCTGCTTCGAATGCGCCGCGTGTTCAGTTGCTTGGCAGCGGGACAATTTTCCGCGAAGCCATCGCTGCCGCAGAACTGCTGCGCCAGGATTGGGGTGTCGAGGCCGATCTGTGGTCGTGTCCGAGCTTCACCGAACTGGCGCGCAACGGCCAGGATTGCGCGCGCTGGAATCTGCTTCATCCGGACGAGAAGCGCCGTGTGTCGCACGTTGAGACTTGCCTCGCCGATACACGTGGTCCGGTGGTTGCGGCCACAGATTACATCCGCCTCTTCGCCGAGCAGATCCGCTCTCTTGTGCCACGCGCCTACACGGTGCTGGGGACCGACGGCTTCGGTCGTTCCGATACGCGCGCCAAGTTGCGTCACTTCTTCGAGGTCGATCGCCATTGGATCGTGCTTGTCACGTTGCGTGCGCTGGCCGACGACGGCCAGATTGATGTGGCGCGTGTCGGCGAGGCCATTGCCAAATACGAGATGCCGGTCGATAAACCCAATCCGCTGAAGGTCTGAACCATGACGCAAATGATCGAAGTCCGCATTCCCGACATCGGTGGCTACAAAGATGTCCCCGTGATCGAGATTGTTGTCAAACCAGGCGATACCGTCGCGGCTGAAGACACCCTGCTGATGTTGGAATCCGACAAGGCAACGATGGATGTGCCGGCGCCCACTGCGGGCGTCGTCAAGGAAATCCGCGTCAAGATCGGCGACAAGGTGGCCGAAGGGACGCTGGTGGTCGTGCTGGAGTCACCCGGAGAAGCCGGCGCGAAAAGTGAACAAGCCGTGCTCGCACCTGCACCAGCATCTACATCTGCACTGGTAGCACCTGCTGTGGTCACACCGGAAAAGCAGGAGCGCGCGGAAGTACGCAAGGAGGGTCAATCCGCAATGGTGGAAGAGCCCGTGGTCTCTGCACCCACGCAACGCCCGCTCGACCTTCGTGCCATTCCGCCTGGACTCGGCGCACCGCAGGCGGTGCATATGCCCTCGCCTGCCGAGTTCGTTGCCGAGATGGATGGCGCATGCAGTGTTCTTGCGCACGCCAGTCCCTCCATCCGCCGCTTTGCCCGTGAGCTGGGCGTCGATGTTGCCAAGGTGCGCGGTAGTGGGCCGAAGGGCCGCATCACGCGCGAGGATGTGCATGCCTATGTCAAGGCTGCGCTGGCTGCTCCAGCGGGCGCGGTAGCGTCGACCGCAACCCAGCTCAGCGGTCAGACAGGACAGCTGAACTTGCTGCCCTGGCCGAAAGTGGATTTCGCTAAGTTCGGGCCCATCGAGACGCAGCCGCTCTCGCGCATCCAGAAGATTTCCGGCGCCAATCTCGCACGCAACTGGGTGATGATTCCGCATGTCACGCAATTCGATGAGGCCGATATCGGCGATCTTGAAGCCTTCCGTGTGGCGATGAATAAGGAACACGACAAGGAGGGCGTCAAGCTGACCATGCTGGCTTTTCTCATCAAGGCCAGTGTCGCGGCATTGGAAAAATTTCCGATGTTCAACGCTTCACTTTATGAAGACACCCTGATCCTGAAGCGCTACTGCCACATCGGCTTTGCCGCCGATACGCCCAACGGACTGGTGGTGCCGGTGATCCGCGATGCTGATAAAAAGGGCATTCTCGACATCGCCCGCGAAATGGCCACGCTGTCGAAGAAGGCACGAGATGGCAAGCTGTTGCCCACAGAAATGCAGGGTGGCTGCTTCTCGATTTCTAGCCTCGGCGGTATCGGCGGCACCGCATTCACGCCCATCATCAATGCGCCGGAAGTGGCGATTCTCGGCGTTTCGAAGAGCGAGATGAAACCCAAATGGGATGGTCAGCAGTTCGTCCCGCGCTTGATGCTGCCGCTGTCACTTTCCTATGACCATCGCGTCATCGACGGGGCTACCGCAGCACGCTTCACCGCCTATTTCGGTCAGTTGCTCGCCGATATGCGGAGGACGCTGCTGTGAGCGCGCTCATCGAAGTCAAGGTGCCGGACATTGGTGATTTTCACGATATTCCTGTCATCGAAATACTGGTCAAAGCCGGCGATACCGTCGCCGCCGAAACCTCGCTGGTGACGCTCGAGTCGGACAAGGCGACGCTCGACGTGCCGGCACCGGTGGCCGGTGTCGTCAAGGAGGTGAGGCTTAAAGTGGGCGACAAGGTGTCGCAGGGCAGCCTTGTTTTGTTGATGGAGGCGGCGGGTGCTGCCGCCGGGGAAGGTGGCATGAAGCGTGAGGTGGCGTCTGTCGCTGTCTCCGCCGCTGTCCCAGTTGCCCTAGTTGCCGTGCCTGCACAATCCGCCCAATCCACTGCGGCTCCTCACTACACGGCCGACGTGCTCGTTCTCGGCGGTGGCCCCGGTGGCTACTCGGCGGCCTTTCGCGCGGCCGATCTTGGCCTCAAGGTCATCCTCGTCGAACGTCATGCGACGCTGGGCGGGGTCTGCCTTAATGTGGGCTGCATCCCTTCGAAGGCCCTGCTGCATGTCGCCGCAGTGATCGAGGAAGCGCAACAGGGCGATGCGTTCGGCGTCAGTTTCGCTGCGCCAAAAATTGATCTCGACAAGGTGCGTGCGTACAAGAGCAAGGTCGTCGGCAAGCTCACGCAGGGCCTCGCCGGCATGGCCAAGGCACGCAAGGTTCAGGTAGTGACAGGTGTTGGTCAATTTGTCGATGGCCAGCATCTGGCGGTGGAAACGGCTGAAGGCCGCAAGCTTGTTGGTTTCACTCAGGCGATCATTGCCGCAGGTTCACAGGCCGTGAAACTGCCCTTTATTCCTGACAATCCGCGTATCGTCGATTCGACCGGCGCGCTGGAACTGCCCTTCGTGCCGAAGCGCATGCTGGTGATTGGCGGCGGCATCATCGGTCTGGAATTGGCCACTGTCTACTCGGCACTCGGCGCGCGCATCAGCATCGTCGAGATGACGGCGGGTTTGATGCCTGGCGTCGACCGCGATCTCGTCAAGGTTTTCGAGAAGCGCAATGCACCGCGCTTTGAAAAGGTGATGCTGAAGACGCGGGTCACGGCGGTCGAGGCTCGGCCTGAGGGGCTGCGCGTCAGCTTCGCCGGTGCTAGTGATAATGAAAGTGAAAATGCGCCGCTCGAACCGCAGGAGTATGACTTTATCCTCGTTGCCGCTGGTCGCGTGCCGAATGGCCGGAAGATCGGTGCCGAGAACGCCGGCGTGCAGGTCGATGAACGTGGCTTTATTCCGGTCGATTCGCAGATGCGTAGCAACGTATCGCACATCTACGCAATCGGTGACATCGTCGGTCAGCCGATGCTGGCACACAAGGCCGTCCATGAGGCGCATGTCGCCGCCGAAGCGGCCGCCGGGCAGAAAGCCTTCTTCGATGCCCGCGTGATTCCATCGGTGGCTTACACAAGTCCCGAGCTTGCCTGGGTTGGTCTGACCGAAGAGCAGTGCAAGGCGCAGGGTTTCGCCGTCGAAAAAGGTTTGTTCCCTTGGGCTGCTTCCGGTCGCGCTATTGCCAATGGGGCGGAGGACGGCTTTACCAAGCTGCTGTTCGAGCAGGAGAGCGGTCGTATCGTCGGTGGTGCCATTGTCGGTGCGAATGCGGGTGACATGATCGGTGAAATCGCTCTGGCCATCGAAATGGGTGCCGATTCGATCGACATTGGCAAGACCATCCATCCGCACCCGACGCTGGGTGAGACCATCGGCCTGGCTGCCGAGGCGGCGCACGGTTGTTGTACCGATCTGCCACAGCAACGCAAACGCTGAGATCGTTCGGGTAAAAAGCAAACGGGGCCGTCAGCGATGACGGCCCCGTTTTTTGTATGACGCAAGGAGTCTTGGTGTCTTAGAACTTCACATTGACCCCGGTATAGATCGAGCGCCCCATGCCGGGTACAACGACACCCCAGGCCATGGTGCCATCCGTCGGGTTCATGCTCATGGTGCGGCCCTGACCGGCGTAGGCACCACCCAGTGGCAGGGTGTAGTACCGGTCGAACAGGTTCTCGATGCCGAAATCGACGCGCACCTTCGTCCAGGAATAGCTGGCGCGCAGGTTGACCAGGCTGTAGCCCGACGTGGTCATTTCGTTGCGAACATCAGAGACCTTGTTCTTGTGAGCCACGGGGACCAGTTCAAGTCCATTGTCCCAGCCGCCCTGTGTGTGTGTCAGCGTCAGGCGGGTGTTAAACGGCATGATGTTGTAGAGATCGTCGCCCGTGTCACGGTTGGTGCCGTTGGTGTAGGTGAGCACACCCTTGAAACCAAAACTGCCGACGCCCGTTTCTGCCAGCGGCATGCGGCCGGAGAGATCCAGGCCATACAGACGCGCCGACTGGTTGGCGTAGGCAAGGACATTGAATTGATTGACGCTGAAAGTCGCTGTCCGAACCGCATCGATATAGTCGCTGACCCGTGTGTAGTAGGGCGTCGCTTTGAATTCCCAGCTGCGGTCGGCGGCATGCCAGTCGAAGGTGGCGGAGAGGGTATGGGCAACTTCCGGCTTGAGATCAGGGTTGCCGACATAGCCGTTACCGTCGCCGACGAAGTTGTTCATGGTTGCTGCCATGGGCCAGGTCGACCAGGTGTAGCGCTCGTACAGATTGGGTGAGCGCACCTTGCGGGCGAAGCCGAACTCGATGTTTTGGGTGGCACTCGGGGTGTAGCGCGCCAGTGCTGCGAGATCCCAGTTGTTATCGTTCTTGTCCCGGCTCTTCGCATTGAAGGCGTTGGCTTCGGTGACCTGGTTGCCGGTGGTTCCCATTGTCGTGTAGCCGCGTGCAGTGCCGGCATCCGTCTTGACGTGCTCAAAGCGTGCGCCGAGCGACGTGGCCCAGCTGGCATCAAACTGCTTCTCCCATTCGCCAAACAGCGCTGTGCGGCCGCGCTGGCCATCGTTGATGTTCCAGAATGTGCCGGGGCCCATGCCGCCACCGGAGGCAGGCCACCAGTCATTGAGTCGGTAGCGTTGCAATTCGCCGCCGACGTGCAACATATCCTGTTGTGTAAGCATGATGTGGGCCTTGAGTGTGGCGCCACTTGTTTTGCTCGCGGAGCTCATCGGCATGCCGCCGGCGCAGGTGCCGGCCGGGTCGCCCATGTAGCGGATGGGTGCACAGGCTGATCCTGCAGCACCGGCGCCGGACAGCGACCCGTACCAGAAGCGCTTGTCGGCTCCGAAGTCCATGAAATGATCAACGGTTTCGTGATAGACGCGCGCATCCACGCTACCCCAGTCGAAGCGGCCCAGGTAACGCAGATTCAGGCGATGTTGTGTGTTGTCGAGCAGGTCCATGCGCTGGTTGGGGTAGAGCTGGTAGGGCATGTCCTGGAAGCCAGCTTTGGCTTCGACAAGGTGATTGCCGCTCTTCAACGCTAGGCCCAGGGTGTGATTGCGCGTGTCATAGGCCGTCGAGCCGACTTCGTCGCGTGGTAATTCATGGCCGGCACGGCCCGTGGCGGTGCCGCTCTTGAAATCGCTCGCGGCTTCGTAGTTGTCTGCTTTGGCAGTGGCACCGGTGTAGGAGACACTGACGGATTCCGTCGCGTAGGTGGCGGATAGATTGGCGCCTTGTGCGTTGCCATTGCTGCGATAGAACGCACCAACCTCACCCTTGACGATACTGCCCTGGCCGGCCGCGGCAAATATCGGCGCGGCTGTTTCGGCCACAATGGTGCCGGCAATGCTGTCGCCACCGACGCTGACCGGGGTGATGCCGGCATAAACTTTCAGCGTGCCGATATTGCTCGGATCGACATAGGACAGCGCTGGGTTCATGTGGTTGGGGCAGGTAGCAATCAAATCCATGCCATCGACCTTGATGCGGATACGGTCGTCGGCCAGACCGTGGATGACCGGTAGACTGGAAACGCCACCCGCACCGTAGAGACTGACGCCGGGTGCATCGCGCAGCAGGCTGGCCGTGTCGCTCGAAGCAGCGCGTTTTGCAGCGAGTTCAGTAGCGGTGAGATTGGCGCTATTGGCGGGTAAGGGGCGCTCGGCGGGTGCAGTAATCAGCACATCGCTGTGGGGTAGAGGTGCGGTGGGTTGCTGCGCTTGCACGGGGAATGCGATGGCAATCAGCAGACAGAGCGGCGTTCGGATGAGTGGGTGAGGGCGTGCGGACACAGTGATACTCCTTGGGCAATGGAAAATTAGGTAACCCGAGATTCTATTGGTGCAACTGCACGACACTCCGCGACATAGTGTCGCAGGCAGCTTGTTGGGACTGTCTTTTATGTCCCATTCGGTCAATGACTTCTGTGTGAGATTTGTCACGTTTCGGCAGGTGGCGACGGGCCTGTGCTCCCCTAAAGCCTGCACAGGGCGGAGGCATTGTGATAAAAATCTACGTAGAACCGATGACATAGGTCACGGTGGTTCCTGCTGCTCAATTGAATCTCGGGGATGGTTTGAGTCGCGCCGGGATCGAATCACGGAGGAGTTCAGGGCATGCGTTCCGTGCTAAATGAGTCTTTCTCCCCTTGTGGGAGAAAGAAGAGTCTGGGTTTTCGCTGTGTTTTGCTGTGTGCGCTTGCCGTCATGAGTGCCCCTGCTTTGGCGGCCGGTGATATTCGCCAGGCAACCGCATTGCTCAGCGAAGCATCGCTCGAGGACCTGCTCGATACACAGGTCACGACGGCGGCACGTCGCGCCGAGCGTATTGCCGATTCCGCTGCTTCGGTGACTGTCATTACGGCTGATGATATCGCCCGAGCGGCAAGTTCCCACATTGAGGATCTGTTTCGCACCGTGCCAGGGATGCACGTCGGCCGCATCAATAATTCCCACTATGCAATCAGCACGCGTGGGGCGAATTCTGCTTTCTCGGCCAACTTGCTGGTGATGATTGACGGCCGCACGATCTATTCGCCGGTTTTCTCCGGGGTCTGGTGGGACACGCAGGAAATTCCACTGGAGGAAATCGCGCGTATCGAGATCATCCGTGGTCCGGGCGCATCGTTATGGGGGGTGAATGCGGTCAATGGGGTGATCAACATCATCACCAAGGACGCCGCCAATACCAAGGGTGGCTTGATCAGTGCGGGCACCGGCTCCATCGATCGTGGCAGCCTCTATGCGCGCTATGGCACGCAGTTTGGTGAGGATACCTATGCGCGCATTTATGCGCGGCGCACGTCGATGAATGACACGGATCTGCCGACGGGTATGTATGGCAACGATGAGAACAAGGCTGAGCGCGTGGGCTTCCGTGTCGACAAGGCTTTCGGTGAGGAGCGCAAGCTGACGGTGACGGGTGAGAGCTACTGGCTGGAAAGCAGCGGCGGCGCAGTTTCTTCACCCGACCCGGTGCCGATGACGCAGTCGAGCAAGGTGACCGGTTACCCGCAGCAGGGCAGCCACCTGATGATGCGCTATACGCAACCGGCGGGCGGTGGTCAGCTTGCGGTGCAAGGCTACTTCGTCCGTGAGGTGCTCTCGGGTACTTCGATCGGTCTCGGCTATCGGCGGACCACTTACGACTTCGATTTTCAGCACAGCCTCGATATTGGCAACCATCGTCTCGTCTGGGGTGGCGGCGCACGCAACAACCGGCTCGACATGACGAAGAGCTATCTGTTGAGCTTCGTCCAGCCAAAGATCAACGAACGTCTGACCAGCCTGTTTGTTCAGGACGAAATTGCCCTGATGGGTAACCGCCTGCGCCTCACGCTCGGCAGCAAGTTCGAACACAATGCCGACAACGGCCTGCAGATTCAGCCGACGATACGTGCCTTGTATGCGCTCGGCGAGCAAGAATCGGTGTGGGCGGGCGTCTCGCGTGCGGTTCGAACGCCCTACTGGGGGCAGCAATACGTGCAGGTTCATCAAGAATGGCGGGCGCCCGGATGTGTGCCGCAGGCCCCCTCACTACCGTGCAGCATCCTCGTTGAAGGAAACCCACAGAGTCTGCCGGAGAAGATTGACACTGTGGAGATCGGTTATCGTGTGCGTCCGACGGAAAAGTCCTCGTTGGATGTTTCGGCCTTTGTCAGTCGTGGTCGACAAATTCAGTCACTCGACATCAACCCGGCGCAGATTGCGATGATGTCCAACTATATTCAACTGCCGCTGCAGTTTGGCAATGTGTCGGCAGCGATCACCCGAGGTATCGAGGGCTCTCTCGAGTGGCGGGTTAAGCAGGACTTCCGTCTGCGTTTCGGCAGTTCATTGTTCTGGGAGGATTACGACGATTTTCCGACGGCTTTGCCGGCGATGCTCCAGACGCCGGCGTACCAGCGTGATTTTGCCGAGGTGAAACACTTCTATTACGACCGGGTGACGCCGCGCTGGAGCGGTTTCGTGCGAGGGAGTCACGACTGGAATGCCCTGAGCTTTGACTGGACGGTACGTCATGAGGGGGCTCTGCCACGCTACGCTTCGGCGTATACGGTGCTTGATTTGAGACTTGGCTGGCAGGCCACCAAGGATCTTGAGCTATCGCTGGCATTTGCCAATCTGGGCGCCGGCAAGCGATCTGAGTTTGGCGCACAGTGGATCGTTGCACCGACGCAGGTGGAGCCTGAGTGGTCGATGAGGGCCAAGTGGTATTTCTGACACCGCATTTCCTTAAGCCGGTCTTGTCGTGCCGTCGTGCGGTGATGCTCGGTGCGCTGCTGGCTTGTGGACTGACGCTGGCTGCGGGTAGCGTGCGCGGCGAGGATACTGCGCCAGAGGCCGCACTGAAGGCGGCCTTCGTTTACAACTTTACCAAGTTCGTCGAGTGGCCTGAGACCGATGTGTTGAGCAGGTTTTCGTTGTGCACTGTTGGTGGCGGTTTGACCGTCGAGGCGCTCGGTGCTTTCGACGGGAAACACGTACAGGGTAAGCCGATTCAGGTGACGCGCAAGCCACAGGGTGCTTCGTTGCGTAGCTGTCAGTTGATTTTCATCAGCGAGGCCGGCGCTGGCGTGATGCCGAATGTCCTCGCGGATGTGCTCAACTCGGCGACGCTGACGGTCAGTGACCACCCGGATTTTCTTGGGAGTGGGGGTGTCATTGCACTCGTTCGTGAAGGTGGTCGTCTGCGTTTCGAGGTCAACCTCGGTCTCGCGCAGGCGAAGGGGTTGAAGGTAGGGGCCCCGCTGTTGCGGTTGGCCAAGGTCGTGCGGGATGGCCGCTGACCATGGGGGTAATGACGAATGAATCTGTGGCAAGTGAATCAAAGTAGCATCCGTGCCAAGCTCGCCTGGGTCGTAATGGTCGCGGTCTGCATTTCGATTGTGCTGGCGTTTCTTGTGTCGATGGCCAGTCTGGTGCTCAAGTCGCGCCAGGAAATTGCGGTCGAGATGACTACGCTGGCCGATGTAACAGCCTTCAACAGTGCAGCAGCACTGGTCTTCATGGATCAGAAGTCGGCGGCCAACACGCTTGCCGCTTTGGCGGCCAATCGTTCGATCATGCATGCCGAGATCTTCGATGTCAGACGGCATAGTTTCGCCAGCTTCGATAACCCCAGACTTCTTAGGCCCAGTGGAATTTCGCGAACATTTCCGGGCCTGACGACAGGCAGTGTGGAGCAGCCGATTATGGCTTCCGGTGAGACTGTCGGCGTCCTTCGTATGGCCTACGATATGACGGGTATGTGGTTAAGTTTGGCGGAGCAGGCCGCCTATAACCTCGTCGGCCTGTTGTTGGGTTTGAGTGGTGGCTATCTGGTCATGCGGCGCATGGGCAATATGATCTTGATGCCGATCCAGCGTTTGGCAACTGTGGCACATGATCTTTCGCGCTCACGTCAGTATTCGCTGCGCGTCGAGAAAATATCAAGCGATGAGCTTGGTGATTTGACCGACGAATTCAACCAGATGCTTGGACAAATTGAGGAGCGCGACAATCAGTTGCAACGTCATCATGATGAGCTCGAACAGACTATTGAGGAGCGCACGGCCGAACTGCGCATCGCCAAGGAGGCTGCCGAGGCCGCCAGTCAGGCGAAGTCGCAGTTCCTTGCCAACATGAGCCATGAGATTCGCACGCCGATGAATGGTGTGTTGGGGATGACTGAGTTGCTGCTGACTTCAAACCTGGATCCTGCGCAGCGGCACTTCGCCGAAACAATCAGTAGTTCGGCCGAGGGCTTGCTCGAGATCATTAACGATATTCTCGACTTTTCCAAGATCGAAGCTGGCCGGCTGGACCTCGATCAACAAGTGTTTGATTTGCATGAGGCAGTATCCAAGTCGGTCGAGTTGTTCACCGAGCGGGCGAGTGCCAAGAAACTTGCCCTGCTGCTCGCCATACAAGACGATGTTCCGCATGGCGTAATGGGCGACAGCCATCGGATTCGACAGATCCTGATGAATCTGGTTTCCAACGCAATCAAGTTCACCGAATTCGGCTCGGTGAGGGTTTCGGTCAATGCCGTGCTGCAGGCGGGTGAAAAGTATGCGATCAGTATCGAGGTGGCCGACACGGGTATTGGTATCCCGCCGGAGGCCATGAGTCGTATGTTCAAGGTGTTCAGCCAGGCGGATGGTTCGACGACGCGGCAGTACGGAGGCACCGGGCTCGGCCTGGCTATTTCAAGAGAGCTCGCCGAGCTGATGGGGGGCACGATTACGATCGACAGCGTGCCGGGCAAGGGGGCATCATTTACTTTCTCACTGCTGCTGCCTGCGGCACGCGAGCAATTGCCGCAGGCTTATTTTGGCAACGACCTGAAGGGTCTGCGTCTTCTGGTGGTGGATGACAACCCGACGAATGCGGACATCCTGCGTCGCCATGCCGAAGAGTGGGGCATGGCGCCGAGCGATGTTAGTTCGGGGCGCGAGGCGCTGGCCTTGCTCAAGGCCGGCAATGATGCGGGCAGGCGCTTTGATGCGGCGCTGCTTGATGTCACCATGCCCTTGATGGACGGTATCGAATTACTTCAGCGCATCCGCAAGGATCCTGTTCAGGGCGACTTACCGGTGATCATGCTCACTTCGACGGATTTTCGCGGTGATCTTGCCGAAATCCGCGCTGCGGGTTGTGCTGCACATCTCTACAAGCCACTGCGTAAAAAGCTCCTGTACGATACCCTGCGCACGGTGTGTAAACCGCGCGAGAGTACGACTGAGGTGAAAGCATTTGTCAAGCCGCTCCTTGGTGTGCGTGTGTTGCTGGCCGAGGATAACGAGGTGAACCAGGAGGTTGCTCTCGCTATTCTTAACAGTCTGGGTTGCCAGGTTCGGCTTGCTTCGAATGGTCAGGAAGCAGTCGATATAAATCAGCACGATATTTTTGATGTCATCCTCATGGATTGTCAGATGCCGGTCAAGGATGGTTACAGTGCAGCGAGCGAAATTCGCGCATGGGAGTCTGAGCGCGGTGCTGGCGGCCATGTGCCGATTATCGCGCTGACCGCCAATGCGATGCTCGGTGATCGCGAGAAGTGTCTCGATGCAGGCATGGATGATTACCTCAGCAAGCCTTTCAAGAAGCCCGATCTGTATTCGGCCTTATCGCGCTGGGCCAACAGGGACGGCGCGAAGCTCGCGCCGCCCACTGGCGGCGTGACATCCGCACGGCGAGCACAAGGGTTGGCGACTTTTGATCCGCACCCACTGGAGGCACTCAAGCACCTTCAGCAGGACGGCTGGAACGAACTGGTCGGTCGCATCTTGCGCATCTTCTTTCAGAAGGCCCCGGCGCTGTTGAACGAATTGCGCGAGGCAGCCAATGTTCAGGATGTGGGGCGTATCCGTCATGCGGCGCATAGTCTGAGATCGGCTGCCGCGAATGTTGGTGCAATGGTATTGTCCGATCTGGCCAAGACGCTGGAAGCAGCTGCACGGCAAGGATCGCTTGATGGAAGCATCGAGTGTGTTTCAGAAATGGAATTGGAATACAGACAGGTCGGCGACGCGCTGCAGGCTTACAAGGAGATCATTCGTCATGAGTAAGGCATCTCACATCTTGGTGATTGACGACGATGAGATGGTCTGCATGATGTTGGCGGACATACTCGGCAAAGAGGGGTTCGAGGTTGTGGTGGCATCAAATGGTCGGGAAGGTCTGGACCAATGCCGCGAGGTACGCCCCGACATCATTCTTCTTGACGTGATGATGCCTGTGATGGACGGTTTTGCATGTCTTCAGGAAATCCGCAAGCCAGGTAACATGGATATGTTGCCGATCGCTATGCTTACGGCGACGGACGACGTGGAGTCTATCCACCGTGCCTTCGATTTGGGTGCGACTGATTTTATTTCGAAGCCCATCCATTGGCCGACTCTCGCACATCGCATTCGCTATATGCTGCGCTCGACAGATACGTTGAAACAGCTTGCCAAGAACGAAGCGACACTGCGTAATGCGCAGAAGCTTGCACGTCTCGGTCATTGGGAATGGGAGGTGGCCACCGATCAGTTGCATTGTTCGGAGGGGGCGATGCGAGTACTCGGTCTGGACCAAAAGATATCGAGTAAGAACATCGAGGATCTATTCCGTGTCATCCATTCGACGGATGTCGGCAAGGTTCAGAAATCGACCCGGCTTTGCCTGCAAAACGGTGTTCCATTCAACCTGGATTTTCGCAGTGTGCATGCCGATGGTTCCGAACATGTCATTCATGCCCAGGGTGGGCCGGTCCGTGATGATGGCAACAATATCGTTCAGCTCGCCGGGTTGGTTCAGGACATCAGCGAATTCCGTCGTATCGAGGATCAGGTACGCATCCTGTCGCATTACGACGGTCTGACGGGGCTGGCGAATCGGACAACCTTCAAGGAGATCCTTTCTCAAGGTATTTCGTATTGTGATCGCTACAACTCGAAACTCGCGGCCTTGTTTGTGAGTATCGACAAGTTCAAGCGTATCAATGAGACCTACGGTCCAAATATCGGTGATGCCATCCTGCGCCAGTTTACCGAGCGTCTTGAGCGCGCCGTGCGTGAATCCGATTACATAGCGGTGTCAACTGAGATCAATTACGCGGATGCAACGATTTCACGTCTTGGCGGCAACGAATTCACGGTGCTGACCAACCATATCAAGGATTCGTGCGATACGGTCAAGATCGCCAAGCGCATTATCGCTGGCACCGAGACGCCCTACATGATTGATGGTAACGAGATATTTCTGACCTTGAGCATCGGTATCAGCGTCTATCCTGGTGACGGCCATGATGTTGACAGTTTCATCCAGAACGGTGAGTTCGCCATGCATCATGCACGCGAACTGGGACACAACCAGCATGAGTTCTTCTCGAAGTCACTGAACGTCGAGGCTTTCAAGAAGCTGGCGATGGAAAACAGCCTGCGTCGGGCAATCGAGCGCAATGAATTGCTGCTTTATTACCAGCCCAAGTTCAACATCGTTACAGGACAGATGATTGGGGTGGAGGCGTTGATTCGCTGGCGCCATCCGGATCTCGGGATCGTGCCTCCGCTCGATTTCATCCCGCTGGCCGAGGAGTCCGGCCTTATCGTTACGATTGGCGAGTGGGTCATCGAAGAGGCCTGTCGCCAGAACAATGCATGGCAGGAGTCGGGTTCGCGACTCATTCCGGTGGCGGTTAATGTATCAGGTGCTCAGTTTGAGCAGAAAAATTTTGCCACGAGGGTCGCCGATATCCTTGCGCGCACCGGCATTGCGCCGGGATGCCTTGAACTGGAGATGACGGAAAGCATCTTGATGGGCGATGTTTCCAGCACCATGCAAACGTTGAAGAGCTTGAAGGAAATGGGCATCAAGATCAGCGTCGACGACTTTGGTACCGGCTATTCCTCACTCAGTTATCTGAACAAATTTCCGATCGATGAGCTCAAGGTTGATCGCTCATTCGTCATGCATGTGCCAGACAAAAAAGGTGATTCGATGATTACCGCGGCAATTATCGCCTTGGCGCATTCACTTAATCTGCAGGTCGTCGCTGAAGGGGTGGAGACCGAGGCGCAGGCGAATTTTCTGGTCGAGAATGGCTGTATGGTGATGCAAGGCTATCTTTATAGCAGGCCGGTTCCCGCCAGTGAAATTCCGGCACTGATTAGCGCGAAGTTGCCGAAAGAGAAAATGGTCAGTTTGAAATAAACAGATTCAGGTGCCTGACTCGAGTAGCGACGCGATCAGTTTGATCGTGCGTTCGCTCGCACCGCGATGGCGGGTGGCGAAGGATTCTCCAGACGCCGTGCTGTGCTTGTCGTGGCGAGGGTCAAAGAGCAGCGCCAGGGCGCATTCGAGCATTTCTTCTGCATCACGGATCTGCTGTGCAGCGCCCCATTCCAACGCCGCCTTTGCTGCTTCCGCAAAGTTGTAGGTCGATGGCCCGATCAGAACGGGCACGCCGACGGCGCAGGCCTCAATAAGGTTCTGGCAGCCGTGATCGAGCAGGCTGCCGCCGATGAAGGCCACATCGCAGGCGGCGTAATACGCGAACATTTCCCCCATGCTATCTCCGAGCAGTACCTGAACATCAGCGCCGGGCTCCGTCGTCATGCTGCGCCGTTCGATACGCAGCTTGCGAGCCGTAGCCAGCGCAGCGACGGCTGAGAAACGCTGGGGGTGTCGCGGCACGATGACCAGCAGCAGGTCGTGTCGCAGGTGGCGCGCATAGGCGTCGAGGATCAGCTCCTCTTCACCCTCGCGCGTTGATGCAGCCAACAGGATGCGGCGCTGGCCTGTTGTTGTGCGCCAGTGTTCGCGCCACAGGCTGCCGCGCGCGAGTAGTTCCGGCGGAGGGGTGATGTCGAATTTCACATTTCCGGTCACCTGAACATCGCGTGCGCCGAGATTGCCCAGCCGTATTGCATCATCGCTGGTTTGGGCTGCAACGGCGGTGAGTTGTTGAAGCGCCTCACGCATGAGGCGCGGAAAGCGTGCATAGCCGCGTGCTGACTTTTCCGACAGTCGCGCATTCACGAGCAGGAGCGGAATGTCCAGTTTGTGGCAGGTGGCGATAAGATTGGGCCACAATTCAGTTTCCATGATGACGCCCAGCTGTGGCTTGAAGTGGCGAAGGAAGCGGTGCATCGCCCAAGGAAAGTCGTAGGGTAGATAGGCGCGGATGAGTTTGTCATCATCGCCATACAGTTCGACCGAGGTCTGCCGGCCGGTCGGTGTCATGTGTGTGATCAGGATGCGATGTTGCGGCCAGTGCTGCCGGATCAGCTTGACAAGGGGTTGCGTGGCGCGTGTTTCACCAACCGAGACGGCGTGCAGCCAGAGCGTTTTCACGCCATCTGGCGGTCGTGACGCTCGCGAATAGAAACCACAGCGTTCGCCCCAGTGGCGCAGGTATTCGGGTTGGCGACGTGCGCGCCAGAGCAGGTAGAGTGGCACGAGTGGCGCTGCAAGGATTAACAGCAGGGTGTAGATGAAACGTGCCATGGTCACATTTGAATGGGGCTAAGCCCGCAAGGTGAGTGCGGCGGCGATGACTTCGGTGGCGCTTGGAGGCGCACCTGCCGTGCCGAGATTGAGCACGCGGCTGGTCGGGGGATCGCCTGCATAGACGCCGGTGAGGCTGGGATTTGAGGCGCAGAACAGTGCCAGCGCCGGTCGCCCGAGCGCGGTGGCGAGATGGGTGAGTCCGGTGTCGACACCGATCACGAGTTCGGCACCGGCAACGAGCCCTGCGAGTTCGGTGATCGATAGTGGCGGGGCAACCGTTGCAGCCTGTCTTGGCATTACTGCGGCAAGTCGATGAGCGCGCTCGCGTTCGGCGGGTGAACCGGCTGGCAGGATGGAATGCAGGCCTTGCGTGGCGAGTGCTGCCATCAGGGCATGCCAGCACTCTTCAGGCCAGAGCTTGTCGTCGCGGCTGGTGGCGGTCAGTAGCACAGCGTAGGGTCTGCCGATGAGCCAGGCATTGGGTTCCATTGCGGGAATACTGGAGAGCCCGTAGTCGAGTGGCAGGTCGGGCGCTTCGCCACAGGCCGCTGCGGCTAGCCATCGGTTTCGCTCGACGGCATGGACGTTCTTTGGAATGGCGAAGGTGGCATCGTAAAAGCGCGCAGCGAGCGGTTCACGTGCGGCCTCGGCGGCATAGCCACAGCGGCGACCGAGCGGGTTGATGCGCGTCTGGCTGACCAGCACGGCGCTTTTGATCAGGCCTTGCGTGTCGAGCACGAGGTCGTAGGCGTCGTGCTGCAAATCCTGGCGCGATGCGGTGACGTTTTGCCAAGTGGCTGCTTTTAGCAATGCTTTGCGCCAGCGCCGAAGTGCGACGGGGATAACCCGGCGCACGGCCGGGTGCAGACGCGGGATATCGGCGAAAGCCTCCTCGACGACCCAGTCGATCTGCGCTTCCGGAAAGCGGCGGCGCAGATCACTTGCCACGGGGAGGTTATGGATCACATCACCAAGCGACGAAGTCTTGACGAGCAGAATCGAGCGGGGCGATGGGAGAGGGGCGGGTTTCGCGTCCGCAGCTATCGGGGCGCGAGCTTTCCCCTTAAAATAAGGCGTTTGCACAACGGGATTATAAGGCGACAAGCCATGACCGATGCTACGCTCCGGCCAAGGCCGTGTCTCTCGGCAACCCTAATTACCCTGAATGCGGCGGGGCAACTATCGGCTTGCCTCGATAGTTTGTCCTTCTGTGATGAGATCGTTGTCGTCGATTCGGGGAGCCAGGATGGTACTGTAGAACTGGCACAGCGCCTCGGCGCGCGCGTCGTTCATTGCGACTGGCGAGGTTTCGGCAAGCAGAAACAGTTTGCCGTTGAGCAGGCGAGTCACGACTGGGTTTTGTGTATAGATGCGGATGAGCGAGTAGGTGAGTGCTTGCGGGAAAATATTCTTAGAGCTTTGCTCACGCAGCGCCACACCGCTTACCGATTTCCGCGTTGCAACCGCTTCCTTGGTCGTTATCTGCGTCATGGCGAGGGTTATCCGGACATGAGCCTGCGCCTCTTTGACCGCCGCCATGCGCGCTGGTCGGAGGACGCTGTGCATGAAAAAGTGCTGGCTGAGGGACTGGTCGGATCGCTCGGTGGCGATTTGCTGCACGATTCGGCGGAGAACATCGAGAGCTATCTCGCCAAGCAGAACCGCTATACCTCGCTGGCAGCGGCGGGTGCCGTGGCGCGCGGCAAGCGATCGCATGCGGGGCATCTGTTGTTCTCGCCGCTGCTACGCTTTGTTAAATTCTACTTCTTCCGGCTTGGCTTCCTCGATGGACTGCCGGGTTTGGTGCATATCCTCATCGGTTGCAGCAATAGCTTCACCAAGCATGCGAAAATCATTGAACTTCAGAAACGGCAAACACCACCATGAAAATACTGCTTACCGGCGCCGCTGGCTTCATCGGCATGCATGTCTGTGAACTCCTTCTGGCTCGTGGCGACGAGGTGATCGGTGTCGATAACCTCAATGATTACTACGAGGTTGCGCTGAAGGAAGCACGCCTTGCCCGGCTGACAGTGCATCCGAATTTTCGATTTGTGCGGATCGACATTGCTGACCGCGACGGCATCGCCGCGCTGTTCGCCAGGGAGCGGCCGCAGCGCGTCATCAATCTCGCCGCCCAGGCGGGGGTGCGCTATTCGCTTCAAAATCCGCATGCCTATATTGATAGCAATGTCGTCGGCTTCGTGAACCTTCTTGAAGGTTGCCGCCATGCCGGTGTCGACCATCTGGTGTATGCCAGCAGCTCGAGTGTCTATGGTGGCAACACGCGCATGCCGTTCACTGAGCACGACAATGTCGATCATCCGGTGAGCCTTTACGCCGCGAGCAAGAAGGCAAACGAATTGATGGCACATACTTATAGTCATCTGTTTAATCTGCCGAGCACAGGTTTGCGCTTTTTTACCGTGTATGGCCCGTGGGGCCGGCCAGACATGGCACTGTTCCTGTTTGCCAAGGCCATTCTTGAAGACCGGCCGATCGACGTCTTCAATCATGGCAGGATGCGTCGCGATTTCACTTATATCGACGATATCGCCCAGGGTGTGGTTAAGCTGCTCGACTGCCCGCCGGCGGCAAATCCGGATTTCGACAAGGACCAACCCGACGCGGCAACGAGTTGGGCACCTTATCGTATTTGCAACATAGGTAACCACAAGCCAGTGGAGTTGATGAGCTATATCGAGACGCTGGAGAAAGCGCTCGGCAAGGTCGCGCAGAAGAACTTCCTGCCACTGCAGGATGGCGACGTGCCTGCGACCTATGCGGATACTACCTGTCTGCATGCCATCACCGGTTTTGCGCCAGCGACTTCGGTTGAGGAGGGTATTCGCTGTTTTGTTGCCTGGTACAGGAAGTACTATAAGGTCAATTAGTCAAGTGGTTAGTCGGTTAATTTCCCCAAATTGAGTTTCGAAGACCGTGACAAAAGTCACACTCATTTAATGTGAATTCTGTCACAATGGAATCCTACCCTCTCTGGATGTGCTCGGTTCGAGTGCGCCCGGGATGGCCGATAAATCGCGTTCGCATTCGTTGCGAGAAAGACCGACCATCATGAAGACCTTATCTTCCCGGTTCGTGAGCTTTGCACTCTTCCTCACCATCCTCTTTGGGCTCTCTGCCTGTAATTCGCCTTACAAAATCGTCGAACCGACGGATGGAGCGCTCTACACGAGTGCTCCGGCGGTCTTCAAGATCAGCTACGATGCCGCGCCTGCTACGCCTCCAAGCATTACGCTGAACGGCATTGTCGTTAATTCCTTCTTCACCTTTGGTCCGACAGAAGCTGTGGCACAAGGTTCCGATCTGGCTCTGTATCTCGTGGAAGGGAAGAACACCTTTCAAATTGATGCGAGCACGTTCGGTCCCAAGGTGTCATTCACTTATGACACAAAGGGTCCTGAGGTTCTTGTGCTGAATGCTGATATGCAAAACCCAAATACTATCAATGGGTTGCTGATCGACACCGCCGGTGCCAAGTCCATGTTCGTCAACGGTGTCAGTGCAACCATTGCAGCGAATGGCTCATTTACGTCTCAGGTGCCGCTCGCCGACATCTATACGTTTGACCTCGTCGATAAACTCGATCACGTCAGCCAGACCAAGTACTCGCGCTTTGGCCTGACTGACAGCAACCCGATCCTGGGTATGCGCATCAAACAGAGTGGGCTCGACTTTGCGATGGGTGCGGTGGTTAATATCCTCAACGGCCTCGACTTCAATGCACTGATTGGCGGAACCCCGATCTACGATACGACCTGGAAGGGTCCGTCAGGTGAAACCTACGGCGCCGATGGCTTTATCGACGACTTGGATCTGTCAACACAGAACTTTGGCATGACGCTTGGTGAGAACGGTGACAGCAGCTTCAGTGGTCATATCATCAACGTTCATGCAGTATTGAGGCTTCGCCTTCATAACGGCCTGCTGCCGCCGACAGTCATCACTATTGGTGCCAACATCGGTTCGATCGATCTGTCTGGCAACATGAAAATGAGTGTTGTGAATAATGTGCCGATGATCACCATGTCGAACTTTGGCCTCAACATTGGCCAAATTACGCTCGATAACACACCGGCGATCTTCAATGCGATTATCTCGCCAGTGACTGCTGGGCTGACGAACTTCATCATGACGGCATTCTCCGGCATCATTAGCAAGACGTTGAATACGGCATTGTCCAGCATCATTTCGCAGCTGATTCTCGATAGCTATCAGATCTCGATGTATGGCCGTGATATGTCGGCAGTATTGAAGCTCGAGCAGCTAACCACGGGTAGCGGCAGCCTGGTGATGACCATGTCTGGTGGTGTTGCACCGGTCGCGAACTCGGTCGATCCGCTGGTCGCTAAGCAACTCGGCGCGCTCTACACTGCGGATGTTCTGCCTGATCCGTCGGTCACGACAGGCGACTTCTCGATGGATATCAACACCAATTTCATCAACCAGATCTTCGCTTCGGCCCATGCTGTTGGCCTTACACAGGTTAATACCGTGTCAGCAGCCGGCACGAATGTGAAGACCAATCAGTTCGGTTTGCCGCACGATGACAGTATTGGTGCAGATGGTGATACTCGGACGCTGATCGAGATGCAGTCTGCACCGCAGCTGACTGTTTCGAAGAGTGGCAACCTGCCCGTTACCAAGATCTACATGTACGGATTGACAATGAAGGGTCAGAAGAAGGTTGGCGGCGTCTGGGCCAATGTCTATCGTGCCAGCATGAACGTCACCGCTGATGTCAAGCTTTCGGTGGGTGCTGACAATCTCCTCCAATTCACTGTGGCTTCGGTACCCAACATCAACATCACCAGTATCGCGGTGGGTGATGGTCCTGATCTGCCGGGCGCGGTTAATGATCTGGTCAATGGCTTCGTCCAAGGTGGCATCGGCTTTGTGCTGGAGCAACTCACGGCACCGCTGACCAATCTTAAGTTGCCGTCGTTGATGTGCATGTCGATGACCTTCGATAAGATCAAGTCGGTTGGCAACAACGATACCCACCTTGATCTGGCAGGTACCTTCCTCAAGACCTCCGATGTCTGTGACAACCCGCTCGGCACTCCGCCTAAGGTTGCTTATGGTCGTATGGGCTCGGCGATGGGCTGTGCTTCGAACGAGGAATACGACGCTGGTCTTTGCTATCAGCCTTGCCCTGAAAACTACGACGGTGTTGGCCCGGTTTGCTGGGCGCGTGATGCTTCCGTCGGTCGCGGCGTCGGCACTATCCCGACCTCGGCTTGTGCGAGCAATCAGGACAGCGATGCGGGCCTCTGCTATCCGAAGTGCCAGTCGGGCTTCCATGGCGTCGGTCCGGTCTGCTGGAATGACCAGGCAGCGTCTTATGGTCGCGGTGTGGGTACCATTCCGAACCTGATTCCCTACGCCTGCCCGAATGGCAAGCAAATGGATGCAGGCCTCTGCTACCCGGTCTGTAACAGCGGCTACCATGGCGTCGGTCCGGTCTGCTGGCTCGACACAGGATCTTATGGCCGTGGTGTTGGTACCGTCCCGCCGCAGAGCTGCGCCTCCGGTCAGGAAATGGATGCAGGGTTGTGCTACCCGGTCTGTGCAAGCGGCTACCATGGTGTTGGCCCGGTTTGCTGGACTAACAGCGCCCTGTCCATCGGTCGTGGTGTTGGTGCTCCGGTGCATACCTGCCCAGCTGGCAAAGATAAGGATGCAGGCCTCTGCTATGAGCAGTGCAGCCCGGGCTATAACGGCTCTGGCCCGACCTGCTGGCCACAGCAGTAACAGCGGTAAGGGATAGTTTCACGTGCAAGCGACACAATGTCGCTTGCACGTGAATCCCAAAAATAAAAAAGCGCGGCTTCGGCCGCGCTTTTTTATTTTGAAAGTGTACTTCAGTCGATCGGCAGAAGCTGGGCGAATCCGTCGATCGCCTGATAGTGTCTGATGTCATTCCCGGGTTGGCGGGTGTCAGGCTTGCGCACGCAGATCAGTCGGGTGATCACCCAGTATGGGCCGCGTTGAGTGCGGGCAGGCTGTCATCAACGAGCAGCGTGTTGACAGGATTAAAGTTGATATGGCTATGAAGAACGTCCCGGAACCCCGCTGACCCCTTGGGGTAGCCGGTGTCGTGCGAGGTCGCGGTTTCGTCGAAATAGCCGCTTAAACCGGTGTGTTCCATCTTTAGCGTCAAGCTCTTCTGATGGACGTTGTTCACCAGAACCATGCGCCGACCGGATGCGCGCAGTGTAGTCAGGATGTCGACCACCTGTGGGGGCACCGCAATCAGTGCGCCACTTCTTTCTTAAGCAGCATGATGTCCAGCTGTAGTGAGCTCTCCCAGAGGTCCACCGAATACAACTCCAGCGTACCAGCGTAGTGGCGGTAAAGGGTCGCCAGCTCAATCTGCGCCGCGTTGTGGGGCGTGCTGCGCGCTTGTGCGTAGTGCAATGGCACGTGCTGTTGCCAGAAGTAATTGTCGAAATGCAGGTCCAGCAGCGTGCCATCCATATCGAAAAGCATGGTGTCGATGCTGGCCCAGTCAATGTCAGCGAGCATCTGCGTCGGGTGAAAATATATAGCGGTATTCTTCACGCAGCAGATTTTTCTGTACCTTGCCCATACTGTTGCGCGGCAGCCTCTCAACGAGGATAACGCGCTTGGGCACCTTGAAACCCGCAATTTCTTTTGTCAGTGCAGAGATGATGCTCGACGGGCTGAGCAGGGTGCCGGCAGCATTATTTTGGGGTACCGCAATGGCGGCAACTGCCTCGCCTAAATCGGCATGCGGCAGGCCAATCACCGCTGATTCGGCGACGCCGTCCAGCGCATCAATCAGCAACTCGATTTCTTTCGGGTAGACGTTGAGCCCCCCGCTGATGACGAGATCCTTGACTCGGCCGACGATGGATAAATAGCCGTCGGTATCAAGTGTGCCGAGGTCACCCGTCCTAAAAAAGCCATCGGCGGTCATGGATTCCTGCATTTTCTCTGGTGCGCGCAAATAGCCACAAAACACATTCTCGCCCTTGACCTCGATCATGCCGATTTCGCCATTTGCCACGGGATTACCCGTAGCATCGACGATGCGTAACTGCATGTCCGGTAGAGGGAAACCCACGGTTCCGCTGCGCCGCTCTCCGGTGTACGGATTGGAGGAGAACATGCCGCCCTCGGTCATGCCGTAGCGTTCGAGGATCACATGACCGGTGCGCTTCCGGAATTCCTCGAAGGTTTCCTTGAGCAGTGGCGCCGAGCCAGAGATGAACAGACGGATATGAGCGCATAGCGCCCGGCTCAAGGCTGCTTCGTTGAGTAGGCGCACGTAGTAAGTCGGTACACCCATGAATACTGTGGCCTGCGGCAGCAGCTTAAGCATGCGTTCCGCGTCAAACCGTGGTTCGAACAGCATAGCCGAGCCGTTGAGGAGCGCGCAGTGGTTGGCGATGAAGAGGCCGTGGACATGATAAATCGGCAGCATGTGTAGTAGTACGTCGCCCCGCCGAAACTCCCAATATGCGTGGAGTATCTGTGCATTGTGCGCGAGGTTGTGATGCGATAGCATCGCGCCCCGCGAGCGTCCCGTAGTTCCTGATGTGTAG
>CAZAOQ010000023.1:0-22963 GCA_964486795.1 uncultured Rhodocyclaceae bacterium | reverse complement strand
ACGACCGGACAGATTGCGTGCTACAAAACCGGACAGATCATTAACTCGCGACATTTGCACCTGCATGGGTGAGGCAGGCCAAACACGCGTGATAAAATTTGCACGATGATCGAATACACCCTTAATGGCAAAACACGGCAATGCGATACGGCAATCAGCGTTGCGCGCCTGCTCGATGAACTCGATCTGACGGGTCGGCGATTGGCCGTCGAGAAAGACGGCGAGATCGTGCCGAAGAGCGCTCACGCCGAATGCCTGATTGAGGCCGGCAGCCGCATCGAGATCGTCGTTGCTGTCGGCGGCGGTTGAAGCGGCCGCTCGTTGATCGTGCGATCTTTCGATTTTTCTCCTCCTATTCTCTGTAACCCATCACTCCGGGGACATCATGCTTACTGACCATCTGATAATCGCCGGCAAGTCCTATTCTTCCCGGCTGCTGGTGGGTACCGGCAAATACAAAGACTTCGCCGAAACGAAGAAGGCCGTGGCCGCTTCGGGTGCCGAGATCGTCACGGTGGCGATCCGCCGCACCAACATCGGCCAGGAGCCGGGGCAGCCGTCGCTGCTCGAGGTGTTGCCACCGTCGCAATACACCATCCTGCCGAATACCGCCGGCTGCTATACGGCCGATGACGCCGTGCGCACGCTGCGCCTGGCGCGTGAACTACTCGACGGCCACGATCTCGTTAAGCTCGAAGTGCTTGGCGACCCGAAGACGTTATTTCCGCAGATGCCGGAAACCATTAAGGCCGCAGAAACGCTGGTTCGCGATGGTTTCAAGGTGATGGTGTATTGCAGCGATGATCCGATTCAGGCGAAGATTCTCGAAGAAATCGGTTGTGTTGCGGTGATGCCGCTGGCATCACTGATCGGCTCGGGCATGGGCATTCTCAATCCGTGGAATCTGAAGCTCATCATCGAGAGTGCCAAGGTGCCGGTGCTTGTCGATGCCGGCGTCGGCACCGCTTCCGATGCCGCTATCGCCATGGAGCTTGGCTGCGACGGGGTGTTGATGAACAGCGCCATCGCTCTGGCGCGTGAGCCGATTCTCATGGCGCGTGCCATGAAGAAGGCGGTCGAGGCCGGCCGTGAAGCCTGGTTGGCGGGGCGCATGCCGAAGAAGCTCTACTCGGCCACGCCAAGTTCGCCGACTGGCGGGATGATCGGTGGTTCCAATTGAGCGACCCGCAAGATCCCCAAGATCCACAAAACGCGCACGATCCGCAAGCGCTGGAGCAGCCGCACGGCCACATCCGCAGCTATGTGCTGCGCCAGGGGCGTGTCTCTAATGCGCAGCAACGTCATCATGAAGACGGCATGCCGCGCTGGGGCGTACCGTATCGTGCTGCGCTGCTCGACCTTGATGCACTATTTGGCCGACCGGCCGCCGTCGCGCCGAAGATTCTTGAAATCGGCTTTGGCATGGGCGAGACCACGGCGATCATCGCCGCTGCGCACCCCGGCAACGACTACCTTGGTCTGGAGGTACATACGCCCGGCGTCGGCAGTCTGCTCAAGGACATTGACGAGTGCGGGCTGACCAATGTGCGCATCGCCCAACATGATGCCGTCGAGGTGTTGCGCGACATGATTCCGCTGGCATCACTCGGCGGGGTGCATATTTTCTTTCCCGATCCGTGGCCGAAGAAGCGTCAGCAGAAGCGCCGCCTGATTCAGGCACCGCTGGTGCGCCTGCTCGCTGAACGTCTTGCCCCCAGTGCTTACCTGCATTGTGCGACTGACTGGGAGGAGTACGCGCAGCAGATGCTCGATGTCTTGAGCGCCGAGCCGCTGCTCGAAAACACGGCGACTGGCTTCGCGCCGCGCCCCGATTACCGGCCACAAACCAAGTTTGAGACGCGTGGCCTGCGTCTCGGTCATGGCGTCTGGGACGTCGTGTTCCGGCGCCGGCCCAGCATCTGAGATCATCCCATGCAGAACTCAATCGTCGTTCGCCGATTTGTCCACTTTGCCCATCTTTGTTTCGGCTTACTCGCCGTTTTGCTGCTCGCCTCCTGTGCGACGCTGAACGGGCCGCGCGATATCGAGATACCACTGAGCCACCTGCAACAGGGGCTGGAGAAGCGTTTTCCGGTGAATCAGCGCGTGCTTGAGATGTTTGACATCCAGCTGACTCATCCGCAGGTATCACTGCAGGCCGAGCAGAACCGCATCACCGTGACCCTCGATACGAGTGTCGGCACGCCGCTGACCGCACAGCCTTGGAAGGGCAGTCTGGTACTCTCGGGTCGTCTTGTTCTCGATACGACACGCAATGCCATCGTCCTGAACGAGACGCGCATTGACCGGCTGGCCGCCGACGGCATGGATGAGACGCGACAGCGCCTGCTCGGCCGCATCGGCAATCTCGTCGTCGACCGCATCATTCAGGATGTCGTTTTGTATAGCCTTAAGCCGGAAGACCTGCGCTACTTCGGCGTGCAGTACGCGCCGCTGGCCCTGCGCACCACGGCGGATGCACTGCTGATTACCGTCGCACCCGCGAAGTAGCCATGCGTGTAATACTTGCAAGATTGAGTATTGGCGCGGCTTTCCAGAGGGCGTTCACGATCAAAAACAACATGCCGTGATTAGCAATCAACGTCAGCGATGCGTCACTGATCCGTACTGCCCAATCTTGTGACTTGAGCCCGGGCGGGAAACTAAGTGCTTGCGAGCACTTCATCCACCAAACCCCACTCCAGCGCCGTTGCTGCGTTGATGCGCTTCGTCGACAAGGCTAGCCAGGCGGTGCGCTGACGACCGATGCGACGCGGAATACTGACGCAGCCACCGGCACCGGGGATGAGGCCAAAGCGGATTTCAGGGAGCTGAAAGAAGGTCTTGCGTGCGGCGACGACGCGACCGGCAAAGGCCGACAGTTCGACACCGGAACCGATGCAAGCACCATGCACATGACACTCGACACGCGGCGAACAACGGGCGAGTTGTGCGCTGGGCAGGCGCAGGCTGCGAATGATGTGGGCACTGGCGGAATCGGGCAAGGTGCCGAATTCATCAAGATCGCCACCGCTACTGAAGCAGTCGCCTATACCACTGATGCGGGCACGAGTAATCGAATTATCGGCGATGAGCAGTTGCAAAGCCTCGGCAAGTGCATCACGCATTTCGACTGACATGGCGTTGCGTCGCTCCGGACGGTTCAGGCGAATGTCGATGCACTCTCCATGCCGGTCGAGCAGTACGGCTGCTTCATCGAACACGACACCATGCGCTGATTTCGGCGGATGGGCAGCCGACCAGCCCTTGAACTCGCGGCCACCCTGCAGCGTTGCATAGGCCAGAGACTCAACAGTAAGTGCGGCGGCAACCGGCAGTCCGGCGGTGATGCGCAAGGTCTGCACCAGCACCGCCGCGGTCAGTGGCGCACGTTTGATATTGGCAAGCAACGGTGCTGCAGCAGCCAGATCATCGACGACGACATCGTAGATCTCGCGCCAGGGATCGTCACTCGTGTCGCCAATGGCAATAACCGGGCAGGGCTGGCGCAACAGCCAGTCGGCAACCGCCGCGCACTCATCGGCATTGGTGCATAAAGCGTCCGGTGCTCCCTGCACCAGCAGCGCCGGCTGCGCGTCAAAGAGCGATGGCGCAGAGGCTTGCGATGGTGCGGCCATCTCGAGCAACTGCGCTGGCGTAAACACTGGCCAGACGCTCACGGCCTCAGCAGATCAGTCGTCAACCTTGCGGCCATGTTCGGCGAGGTAGCGCATGGTGATATTGGGCATATGCTCTACGCCCGCCTCAACAATTTCGTAATGACGCTTGTAGTAGGTGTTCAACAGCCACCACTGGCCATCTTCCTTGACGTAACGGTCCTGATAGAAGGCAGTACCCTGGGTCAGCACCTGCATCTTGAGGTTATAGAAAATGTCATGCAAATACCAGATGCCGGTAGCCTCTGTATCACTAACGATATCGATTTCGGGATGATGGCCGTTATGCTGACAGGCCACATCGCTGTTGAAGTTTTTGCCGATGGCTTCGAGATATTCGTCGCGACCCTGGATCTGCCATTCATACAAACCGCCGATAAAATGTGCGGTGACATCCTTATGCAGCACGCTGGCCAACAGCGTCAGATCGGCAGTGTCAATGCCGCGAAAATAAGCATGCTTAAGACGCTTGATGGCCTCGATGTCCTTGAGGATCTGGACGTCGCGCCGGAGTTGTGCGAATTCACTTTCGGAAATGCTCATGACCTTTCCCTCGTCGTGTGATAGCGGCGCGAATACAGGAATCGCCCCGCCGATCGAAAAGCCAAGAACTCAGACCTTGGCAATCACCTCGTCACCGAAGCGGCGGATCGAGTCGAGCTTGGCCTGCACCGTCAGATTTTCCTCGAAGGGATTCCAGCCCATTGCACACAGATCGGTGGCACCGAGGTCGCGCAACTGCTTGAAGTCGTCAGGAGTCTGGGCAAACTGGTTGAAGGCATGAATGCGGAAATCGGGATGGTTCTGCGTACCGTATTCGCGACGATAGCCATTCAGCTCATCAATCATCCGCTTGAGCGTATCTGGCTCACTATTGGCCGAGAACCAACCGTCACCAAGACGCGCGGCACGTTGCAACGCCGGCTTGGCATGGCCACCGATGATGACCGGAATCGGCTTTTTCGGCAGAGGCGCCATGCGAATCGCACCGAAATCATAGTTGGCAGTGTGATGCTCGAAGAACTCGCCCTTCTGCGCGTCACGAATGATGGCGATCACTTCGTCGAAACGCTCGCCGCGCTTCTCGAAGGGTACACCGTTGTAGGTAAAGTCTTCCTTCCACGGGCTGAGACCAGCCCCGAGGTCAATGCGTTCGCCACTCATCACGGCCAACGAGGTGATCTGCTTGGCCAGGATTAACGGCTGGCGCATCGGCACCTTCATGACGCCAGCGCAGAAACGGATCCTTTTCGTCGCCGCCGCCATAAAAGACATAGCAACAATGGGCTCGATGAAAGGTGAGACTTCGAGAAAGCCCCGGATCATGTCATGGTCGGAATACGGGTACTCAGATTCGGTGGTCTTCGGATAGAAGAAGCTATCGGGTACGCTGATTGTTCCCCAACCCGCATCCTCAGCAGCCTTGGCGATGGCCACATAGTCCTCATGGCCGCCAATACCTGTCATCAAAGTGAATCGCATAACTCCTCCCTTAGTTTGATTGTATGCTCCGGCAGGTGACCGTCAGCGCTGCCGTCTAACGCGGCGGTCGTCTGCCCTGCTCCGTCTTCCGCAGGAATGTGAAGCCTTTTCAGTGCTGGGCTTGGAGCACCCACAGCCGTGCCAGGTCGGCCGTACCGTCGCCCCCCTGAACGCCCTTGAACGCCTCCACCGCCTTGGCTTTTTGCCCGGCAAGCAGATACGCATGTCCCAGGTGCAGCTTGGCATCCTCAGGACGCTTCAGACCACCCTTGGCGATTCCCTTCTCCATCATCGCCAGTCCCTTGTCGTTCTGGCCATTGAGAACAAAGTTGTAGCCGATGTTGACGAGGCCCGTGCCATCCTTGGCGGCATTAGCCTGAGTCTCGCCCTGGGCGAGATTTTTTTGATCGTCGGTGAGTTGCTTCAACACCAGGTCACGCAGGCGCTTATGCCGATCAATCTCGCTGGCGGCACCGCTGCCAAGCAAGTTCTTCGCATAGCCATCATCGACGATCTTCTTTGCCTCAGCCGGATAGCCCGCCTGTAGCGCGAGTTGCGCCATTTCCATGTAATCGCCGGCGCCACCGAGGTTTCCACTGGCGAGCTTCAGGCGATACACATCAAGTGAAAGACGGTCGGCAAAGCCCGGCTTCCTCTGGATGCGGTGGAGGAGATCGGCCCAATATTCCTTCTTTGGATAGTGCGTCGCCAGTTTCTCCAGCGTGCCGACGTAGCCACCCATGTCGTTGAGATTGACGTAGCAACTTGCCAGCATCGTCAGACGATCTTCCGCAGGCTTGCCGCCCGCCTTCTCCACAGCGCGGATTTCGATGCCGAGTTCCTTCGCCGCATTAGCATAATCGCCGCTAAGGTAGTAAGACTGGGCCAGCAAGACACGCATCTGCCCGTCGTTGCCACCCTCCTTGAAGTAACGCTGAGTCCAAGTGATCGATTTAGCATACTCCTTGGCACGATAGTAAGAATCAGCGATGGCTTGTGCGAACTTCTGCTGCTCACCAGCCCCAAGCTTGCCCGAAGCCAGTAGCGCATCGACTGACTTCGCCGCTGTGTCAATGTCACCTGCGTTGTTCGCCGCGACGAAGCGCATACGTTCGATGATGGAGATTTCATAGGCCGTCTTGCCGCTTACGGCATCGGCATCGCGTACCTTGGCAAGCGCATCTTTGTATTTCCGTGCCTTGATCAATTCCTGCGCCGACTGGAGCGGCTTGCCGACTTCCGGGCGCAGTGCATCCTGGGCGTGAGCGCTACCGCAGGCGAGCAGCAGGGTGAGCAGGCTGGAAATAATGAAATTATTTTTCTTCATGAGGGTTCCTGAATCCTGAAGTCTGCTGCAAACCGAGGGAGGGTAATGTAGGTCGGGTTAGCGCAGCGTAACTCGCGTGCTTGTGCTAGTCCCTGCAATGTCGGGTTACGCTGCGCTAACCCGACCTACGATAACTTGTTCTGCTAGTTGGCGAACTGCTCGTTGCCAACCAGGCCGATCTTGGTGACACCGAGGCGCTGCGCGGCGGCCATCACGGCGGCGACGGTACGATAGGTAACCAGCTTATTGGGACGCAAATGAACTTCCGGCTGCTGCGGCCGGGTCGCGGCAACCGCGCGCAGCTTCGTATCCAGCGTAGCCGTATCGGCAACGACCTCGCCATTCCACATGATCGTACCGTCGAAATCGATGTCGATGCGCACGACTTCCGGCGGCACATCGACGGCCGGCGGGTTGCCGGTCGGCATGTTCATTTTGACCGCATGAGTCTGGATCGGAATGGTGATGATCAGCATGATCAGCAACACCAGCATTACGTCGATCAACGGCGTGGTGTTGATGTCGACCATTTCCTGTGGTTCGCCCGAACCACTCGAGCCAATATTCATTCCCATGATGAGATTCCGTATCCTGTCTCAGCCGCCGCGTGCCGGTGGCTCTGTGATGAAGGCTAGCTTCTGGACGCCGGCGCGCTGGCAAGCGAACACCACCTTGCCGATGGATTCATAGCGGCCATCCTGATCGCCACGGATGTGCACTTCAGGCTGCGGCTTCAGTACGGCGACTTCTTTGAGGCGCGCCACCAACTTCTCGATATCGCCGACTTCCTGCATGTTCCAATAAATGTCGCCGTCGCGGCTGACTGATATGACGATATTTTCCGGCTTGGTCTGCGTCGGCAGGTTGACTTCCTTGGGCAGCTGTACCGGTACGGTCTGCATCACCACCGGAATGGTGATCAGGAAAATGATCAGCAGCACCAGCATCACGTCAACGAGCGGCGTGGTGTTGATCGTCGAGATCACCTCATCCTCGTCGCTGTCGCCACTGAGCATCATTGCCATTGCATCAAGCTCCGCGATTCGGACGGATCATCAAAGCGGCGTGCAGCTCGCCACTGAAGGCACGCACGTCTTCCATGACCAACTTGTTACGGCGCACCAACCAGTTGTACGAGAGCACTGCCGGGACAGCCACAGCCAGGCCGAGCGCCGTCATGATGAGTGACTCGCCGACCGGCCCGGCTACCTTGTCGATCGATGCCTGGCCGGCAATACCGATGGCCGTCAGCGCATGGTAGATACCCCAAACCGTACCGAAGAGACCAACGAACGGCGCCGTCGAACCGACGGTGGCAAGGAAAGACAATCCGTCTTGCATACGGTTTTGTACGGAGTCGGCCGCACGCTGAATCGCCATAATCGCCCAGGAATTCAAGTCGATGGAATCTGGCCTGGCATTCTGGAACTGGGTTACCGCCTTCACGCCGGTATCAGCGATGTAATGGAAAGGGCCTCCCTTCGACAGAGCGTCAATTCCCTTCTCGATCGAACCAGCCGACCAAAAGGTCTCCTGCATGTGCTGCGCCTGTTGACGCAGTTTGAACTGCTCGTAAAGCTTGATCGCCAGGATATACCAGCTACCAATCGACATAATCAGCAAGATCATTAGCGTGGTCTTGGAAACGAAATCACCCTGTTTCCACAGGGCATCAAGGCCATAGGGATTATCGACCGTCTCTTTGCTCACGCCGGTTGGCGACACCGTCGCCGGGGCGGTTGCAGCAACAGACGACTCCTGAGCTTGCACGGCAGGCGCAGCAACCATCGCTGCCAACGGCACGGCTGCAATCATGGCGGCAGCAAGGAGGGACGAGAGCTGTTTTTTAATGGACATTTTTTCTCCGATGCTTTCAATTCAATCAGTGTGAATCAGGTGGTCAAAACGCGACAAGCTACTGCTCCAGCCGCCAGGTGTACTTAATACTGGCCCAGCCCTGCTCCGGCTTACCATCGACAGTACCGGGCTTGAACTTGCACTTGCCCAGCGCGTTGCGTGCGGCATGGTCGAGACGGTCGTAACCACTGCTGTTTTCGACCTTGCTCTCGATAACGCGACCATCGACGTCGATGAGGAAGCGTACCACGACCGTGCCTTCTTCCTCGAGTCGCTTTGACGCTGCCGGATACTCGGGCTTTTCACAGGATCGCGCGGCATCAATAACCGGCGCAGTACGTACGCTTGCACGCGCCGGGGCCGGTGTCGGTGCGGGGGGTGGCGCTGCAACGGGTTTCGCCGTGGTGACGGAGGTGATCGCATTGCTTGGCCCGGCGACTGGCAACTGGGCGATATTAATTTCCGGCGGCGGGATGTAGGGCGGCGGCGGCGGCGCGAGCTTGGGTGGTGGTGGTGGCGGCGGCTTGTCAGCCTCCGGCTCCTTCTTCACTTCCTCAATGATCTTGGTTTCGATCGGCGCCCTGACGACTTCAACGATCTGGTGAGCCAGACCGGTCATCAGGATGTACGCCACCACCAGATGCAGCAGCACAACCATGGTGAAGCCGACCAGATGATTCGCCGGCCCTTTCCGTTGCCCTGCATATTTCATGTTTTCTCCTGCCGTCTTTGTTCTTTCGCCTGCGCTGCGCAATCGTGTCCGAAAACCGGACGCCGATTCGCACCGAACCGATGAGAGTGTAGAAAAATAGCAATTATTCCCGTTAAGTTCAACAACAATAGGCTAGTAACTTTGAGAGATTCTGCAAAAGCTTACACTAAGCGCAACGCTGCAAGGCATCGTTCAAAAATCTGTAGCGATCGTGGTCCGCCGCGAGCAGGTGCTCGAGATCCTGCGGTTCATCGACATCGAAAGCAAGACCCGGCAGGGCAATTTGCGCGAAAGGCTTGGTGAGTCGCGCCGCCTCCGCCAGATGCAAGCGGCAACTATCCGCGCCGAAGTGAAATGAAAAAGGTACCGGCAGCGGAACGTAGAGCGCATTGGTACCCTGCCCCAACTTATCCGGCGCAATCGCCAGTCCGTGCTCGCGTCCGGCGGCCACAAGCTGGTCGATCTCCACGCCCGTCACCAGCGGCAGGTCAGCATGCAACACCAACAACTCATCGACGCCGCGCGCCGCCAGTTCTTGCGCTCCGTGGGCGAGCGCTTCATTGAGGCCGCGGCCCGGATCGGCGAGTACAGCGACGCCCTCCACCTGCAAAGCGTCGGCAGTCACCACGGCGATGCCAGCGATGCTTTGCGCCGCACGCAGCGCATGCAGCACATGATCGAACATCAGGGCGACGAGTCGGCTGCGCTCACTGGCATTCAGCGTTTCCGAGAGACGCCCCTTGGCAGCAGCGGGCGCTTTCAGCGCCACCAGCGCCCAGCAGCTCATACCCGTCCTGCCTTACGTTTTCCAAGGGTAAGCGCGTACTTCAAGGTCTCAGCTGCGAGGCGCTGACGATCCTCCAGCGTCTTCATCAAGGTGTCGGTCACCAGCGTCGGCAAACCGAGCTCGCGCAGCCCGCCCTCAACTGCAGCATCGCGCACGTCGAGCACAAAACCGTCGAGCAGGTCGCCGTAGTGACGAGCGACGGCCAGCGGCGACACGGAAATACCGAGCTCCTTCATGATCTTGGCAGTTGGCCCCTTGACCGCCTGACCGCCGACCAGCGGCGAGATCGCCAGCACCGGCGCCGAGGCCTGCTTCAGCAATTCGCGTAGACCCGGCAGGGCAAGGATAGGATCAACACTCAGGTACGGATTCGACGGACAGATGATAATGGCATCGACATCGGCTGCCGTCAGCGCAGCACAGACCTGTGCCGTTGGCACCGCAGTATCGGCGCCGGTAAAGCGCAGCGCAGCGACGCGCGGCAAACACTGGCGGCGCACGAAGTAATCCTGGAAGTCCAGATCGCCAACGTCCGTAGTCACGCGGGTGCGGACCGGATCGTCACTCATCGGCAGGATTTGTGCGCCGATGCCGAGGCGCTGTGCGATTTCCGCGGTGAAGGTCGTCAGGCTGGCGCCAGCCTTGAGGCGGCGCGTGCGTTCGACCTGCAGCGCGATGTCGCCGTCGCCGAGCTTAAACCAGGTCTCACCACCCAGCGACTCGAGCGTGCTCATGAAGGTCCATGTCTCGTCGCGACGGCCCCAGCCGGTCTCTGGATTGGCGAGGCCGGCGAGCGTGTAGAGCGTGGTGTCGAGGTCGGGCGAAATGTAGAAGCCGAGGTGCTCAAAATCGTCGCCGGTATTAACGACCACACTGAGCCGGTCGGCCGGCACGACATGCATCAGGCCGAGCGACATCTTCGCCCCGCCCACACCGCCGGAGATGGCCACAACGCGCGGCGCGCGCGGGCGTGGGCTCGTGCTCAGCGCCCCATCCGGCGTCACGTTCATGTAAAAAGATCTTCCTCGAGTGGCCGGATCAGGCTCTGTGCATTGCGCTCTGGGGCTCTCCAGGAAAGACCCTGTGCTAGCACCAGCGGCGTACCTTCGGCCCCCTCACCCATCGCCAGCCCGGCGCCGGCAGCGATGGCATCGGCAAAGGCCACCTGAGTCATCTCCAGCGTGCGGCCAAACATGTCCTGCTCGCCACGCCGATCGATCAGTGCCGGCAACCCGGCTGTACCGAGTGCCACATTGACGACGCCATTGCGCCAGGGGCGACCGAAGCTGTCGCTGACGATCACGCAAATCTCGCAGCCGAGCGCGACATTCAGCCGCTCGCGCAGCGCAGCCGCCGATGCGTCGGCATCGAGCGGCAACAGCAGGACGCGATCGGTATGACCGCCTTCTACATTGGAATGGTCGATGCCGGCGTTGGCCATGACGTAGCCGAGACGATGACGGACAATCAGCACATTGGGAATCGCGCGCAGCACATCAGTAGATTCCAGCAGCACCAATTCGACGAGACGCGCATCCTTGCGCACTGTCTCCGCAAGCGCCAATGCGCGTGGCGACGGCGTGACCGAATCGAGATCGACGAGACGCCCTTCCGCCTTGGAGACGATCTTCTGCGCCACCACCAGCACATCACCAGCGCGCGGCTGCAAACCCGTGTGACGCAAGCCATCGAGCACGATGGCGGCGAGATCGTCGCCGGGAACCACATGCTTGATACCTTGCAATGCGGTGAAGGTAATGCCTTGCGTCATGGAAGCGGGGTGTCCAGAAAAATCAGCCGCTGACTATAGCAGAGCCGCCGCTGCGAAGAAGCCAATCGATAGCGTGTGGCCACTCATTTCGGGGAAGTGCAACGGCCATGTTCAGCGTAGTTGGTACTTCAACACCTTTCCCGACGCATTCATCGGCAACGCGCTGACGAACTCGACATGACGCGGCACCTTGTAATTGGCCATGTTCTCGCGTGACCAGGCCACCAGTCCGGCGGCATCAAGCGTCGCACCCGGACGCAGCACCACATAGGCCTTACCGACTTCACCCTGACGCTCGTCCGGCACGCCGATCACGGCAAGCTGGGCAATGGACGGATGGGCGGTGAGGATACGCTCGACTTCCGCCGGATAGCAGTTGAAGCCGCCGACGATATACATGTCCTTAAGACGATCAGTGATACGCAGATTGCCATTCGCATCGAGGATGCCGATGTCGCCTGTATGCAGCCAACCCTCCGCGTCGATGGCCTCACGCGTTGCTTCCTCGTTGTTGAAATAGCCCCGCATGACATTGTAGCCACGCATGACCACTTCACCTTCGCTACCCGCCGGCACCGATTTGCCATCCTCGCCAATACAGCGCAGCTCGATGCCTGGCATGGCACGGCCGCTCGTCGTTGCGATGGTTTCAGCATCGGCATCGCGATCGCAGATAGTCGCCACACCACAGCATTCGGTGAGGCCGTAGGCGGTGACGACGATCTTGAAGCCCAATTCATCGCGCATGCGGTGGATCATCGACGGTGCAATCGCTGCCGCGCCGGTGACCGCCACGCGCAGGCTGGAAAGGTCGAAGTCTTTCAGGCGCGGATGGGCGAGGAAGCTCAGAAACAGCGTCGGCGAACCCGGCAGGAAACTGATGCGTTCGCGGCCGATCAGTGTCAGTACGCTGTCGGTATCGAACACTGCCAGCGGATAGATCGTGCAACCGCGCATCAGTGCTGCCAGCCAGCCGGCCTTGTAGCCGAAGGAATGGAAGAAGGGGTTGATAATCAGGTAGCGATCATCAGCCTGCAAGTCGACGCAGCGCGACCACTCGTCGAAGGCGCGGATGTTCTGGCCGTGGCAAGTCATCACGCCCTTCGGCCGACCGGTGGTACCGGAGGTGAACATGATGTCGGAGAGGTCTTCCGGCTTGACCGCAGCGGCACGCTCGCGTGCAGCTGCTTCCGGCGTCTGCTCGGCGAGGGTGAGAAAGTCGGCCCAGCTCGTATCCGCCGGCGTGCGCTCGCGAACCTTACCGAGAACGACAACGCGCTCCAGCGCTGGCGTCTGTTGTCCGTGCAACATGGCCGGAAAATAATCGTTGAGAAATTCGCCAACGCAGAACAGCAGGCGCGCACCGCTCTGTTCGAGAATGTCGGCCGCCTCGACGCCCTTCATACGCGTGTTGATCGGGATCAGGATCGCGCCGACACTGTGGATGCCCAGTGCCGCGACCACCCATTCATGGCAATTCGGCGCCCACACGGCGACGCGATCACCGGCATTGATGCCCACGCTCATCAATGCGCGCGCGGCCCCTAAGCGCAGCGTGTCGAGCGCAGCAAAGCTCAATTCAACGCCTTCCTCGCGAATGGCAATCCGTTGTGGATGATTCTGCGCGGCGGCGGCAATCAGGCCGGGAATGGTTTGCGGAAGTTGCGACATGGCGGTTCCTTGCGACGAGAGGTAGGGTATTGAGGAGAGGCTATTCAGAATCATTCCACGGATATCGACATATCCTCGCTGCCCCAGTAGGCACGCATCTCGACGACCTTGCCGGCTTCGTTGAAGCGCATGGTTTCGATCACGCCAACCAGCATCTTTGGTGCGCCGGGCAGATCCACCTCTACATCCAATGGCATTGCCGCAAAAGCGCCGGCAGAGCCGCGTTGTGGCCCGACGATACGCAACTTCACATTTCTGGTAAAGGCCTGTTCGTAGAAGGTGCGGATGTCGGCGGTACCGCGGCAAATGCCGACCCCAACCGGGTCCTCAACGGTGGCGTCGTCAGCATATAGCGCCATAACACCTTCGAGATCGCCGGCATTGATGCGTTCAACATAGGCACGCATCGCTGCCTTCATTTCGTCGTTACTCGGCATGACGCCCCTGACTCAAGAATTGTAGGTCGGGTTAGAAATAATAACGGCTGATCGTATCAACCACACAACCCGGCTTGGCTTCACCTTCAATATCGATGGTGATGCGAATCGTTGCCTGGACACCCTCCCCAGCCTTTTCGACATTGACCACTTCACCGCGTCCACGGATGCGCTTGCCGACTTTGACAGGTGCCGGGAAGCGCACCTTCTCGCAGCCGTAGTTCACGCCCATGCGCATATTCCTGATCTCGACCAGTTGCGGCAGAAACAGGTTGGCCAACGACAGCGTCAGGTAGCCATGCGCCACACAGGCGCCGAACGGGCCGGTCTTGGCACGTTCAGGATCGACGTGGATCCACTGATGATCGTCAGTCGCATCGGCAAACTTGTTGATGCGCTCCTGGGTCAGTTCGACCCACTCGGTCGCGCCGAGGTCCTTGCCAACGGCCTCAAGAACTTCTTGCGCGGAAGAGAATACGGTGGTCATGATGAGTTACCAATCAAGAATTATCAGGCGTGCTGGCTGCTGACCGAGACGATTTCACCCGTCATGTAAGACGAATAATCGCTGGCCAGGAACATGATGACGTTGGCGATTTCCCAGACTTCGGCAGCGCGGCCAAAGGCTTCGCGGCTGGTCAGTTGCTTAAGCAGATCCTCGGACGCCGACTTCTTGAGAAAGTCGTGGAGCGCAATGCTCGGCGACACCGCATTGATGCGGATACCATGATCGGCGGCTTCCAGCGCGCTACAGCGTGTCAGCGCCATCACGCCAGCCTTGGCTGCCGCGTAGTGCGCCTGCTCCTTCTGCGCGCGCCAGCCGAGCACCGAAGCGTTGTTCACGATCACGCCCTTGCCACGCGGCTGCATGGCCTTGAGCATCGCCCGCGTCATGCGGAAGGTGCCATTCAAAGTGATATCGATCACCTTGTTCCACTCATCATCAGTCATTTCAACGATGAGCTTCGAGCCACCCAGTCCTGCATTGTTGATCAGCACATCGGTGCCGCCGAGCTTTTCCTCAGCCGTGTCGATCAACGTCTGCACCTGATCTTCCTTGGTGACATCGCAGAGCTGGCCAAACACCGGACGGTCACCCGCGGCTTCAGCCAGTTTTGCCACAGCCTCTTCGAGGCGACGCGGATGCACGTCAGAAATCACGAGCGCGCGACAGCCCTCCTCGACGCATTTCAAGGCCGTGGAAAAACCGATACCGGCGCCGGCGGCGGCGGTAATGAGGACCGACTTGCCGGTCAGCAGACCGTGGCCGGGAACGTAGGCAGGAGGTGCGCGCATGATGTGGTCCTTATGGGTATTTGATGAGTGAGCTTACTTGCCGCGCGGTTCCTTGGGCATGCCCAGGGCGCGTTCGGAGATGATGTTGAGCTGGATTTCGTTGGTACCGGCGTAGATCGTGTCAGAACGACTGAACATGTAGATGCGCTGCAGGTGAGCACGCACCGTATCATCATGCTCGTCGAGAATGTCGCCAGCACAGCCGTAGACATCCATCGCCAGCTTGCCTAAATCGCGGTGCCAGTTCGACCAATAGTACTTGTACATCATGCCGGCGCGCGGCAGTGTGCCGTCTTGGGTACCGGACAACATGCGCAGTGCGTTATAGCGCATGACACGCAAGCCACTCCAAGCCGCTGCGATGCGCGCACGAATCTGCGGATTCTTGGCCGCACCGTTGGCTTTGGCCACTTCGCAGACCAGCTCAAATTCGTGCAGAAAGTGCATCTGCTGACCGAGGGTGGAAGCACCACGCTCGAAACCGAGCAGCGCCATGGCGACACTCCAGCCTTCGCCGGGCTTGCCGATGATATGGTCAGCCGTGGTGCGTGCGCCGTCGAAGAAAACTTCGTTGAACTCAGCCGTGCCGGTGAGCTGACGGATCGGACGAATCTCGATGCCTGGCTGGTCAAGCGGCACTAGCAGGAAGATCAGACCCTTGTTGCCCTGGCTCTCGGGATCGCAGCGGGCAACGACGAAAATCCACTGCGACTCATGTGCCAGCGAAGTCCACACCTTCTGGCCGTCGATGATCCAGTCGCCATTGGCATCCTGACGCGCCTTGGTGCGCACGTTGGCGAGGTCGGAACCAGCACCCGGCTCGGAATAACCTTGACACCAGAGCTCTGTGCCATTGCGTATCCCCGGCAGGAAGCGCTGCTTCTGCGCAGCGGAGCCCATCGCAATCAACGTCGGACCGATCAGCCCTTCGCCGATGTGGCCAACACGACCAGGGCCGCCGGCGCGTGCGTATTCCTCATGGAAAATCAGCTGCTGGGCCAGCGACAGGCCGCGCCCACCGTGCTCTGCAGGCCAGCCGACGCAAGTCCAACCACCCTTGGCAAGCTCACGTTCCCAGACCTTGCGCTCCTCGGGGAAGGCATCCTCGTCGCCGGGGCCACCGCGGTACTTGAGTGGCGCAAACGCGCCGGCTAGATGCTCGCGCAGCCAAGCGGCAATCTCGCCACGAAAGGCCTCATCGGCCGCTGAAAATTCAATCTGCATGATCGATCCTTATCCTGCTAGCCACGTTCACGCCGCGTCAAGCAACGCTACGGCAATGCGCTCGCGCAGCACGTCGGCGCTGCCGAGCCAGTGTGCGCTGGCCTGCGCCCGCTTGAAATAGAGCTGGGGGTCGTATTCCCAGGTGAAGCCGACGCCGCCATGCAGTTGAATCGCATCGGCCGCGCAATGGCAATAAGTGTCCGAGGCTAGCGCCTTGGCGGCTGCCGCTTCGAGCAGAAAATCTGCCGCCAGTGCGGGATTCTCGGCCACCGTGGCGGCGCCGTAGATCGCCGAACGTGTCGCCTCGATCTTCACCATCATCTCGGCACAGCGGTGCTTGATCGCCTGGAACGAGGCGATGGTGCGGCCAAACTGCACACGCTCAGAGGTATAGGCCACTGTCAAGTCTAAGCACTGCTGCGCACCACCCAGTTGCTCGGCGGCGAGTGCCAACTGGGCGCGTGCGATGGCGCGCGGCATGGCCGCGGCGACCTGCTGCGGTGTGGCGATCTGCGCATCGGCGGGCAGCACCACATGGCTCAGGGTGATGGCAGCGACACGTCGCGTCTGGTCGAAATTGCGCAGCATGGTTCTGCTAACGCCCGACAGCGTGGCCGGAAAGGCGTAGAGCGCGACAGCACCGGTGATGTCGCGCGCCGGGACGATCAAGAGATCGGCCGTCGCGCCGTCGGCGACGATGGCGAAGCTGCCGTTGATCACATGACCATCGGCGCCGACACTGATCGCCGCATCAAGACCTGCCGGCTGCCAGTCCATGTCTTGCCTGGCCAGCGCGACGGTGGCGGTCAGTTCTCCGGCAGCGATGGCCGGCAGGTATCGTTGCTGTGCCGGCGCATCGGCGACTTCCAGCAGCACTTGGGCGGCGAGGCCGACGGTAGCGAAGAACGGCGTGCAGAGCAGACGACGGCCCATTTGCTCCATGAGCAGCACCAGTTCGACACTACCAAGGCCCAGACCGTCATAGGCTTCAGGAATTGGCGTGGCGCACCAGCCAAGCTCCTGACCGACCTGCGTCCAGACAGCAGCATCGAAGCCGCTTTCGGTTTCCATTGCCGCGCGTACGGCGGCCGAAGAACTGGCCTCGGCAAGAAATGACTCGGCCGTGTCGCGGATCATCTCCTGATCGGAACTAAGAGCAAAATCCATGAGGATCCTCTATGCGTAACGAGGCCCCGGCGCGCCGCCCTTCGTACCACTACGAAGGACAGGCTTGCGGGGCCTGCAATGCTTCAAATCAAGCGCCGTAAACCTTCTGCGGCTGCACACCTTCGGCGATCAGCTCATTGACCACAGAGGTCAACTCGGCCGGATTCCAGCGCGCTTTCTTGTCGCGCACCGGACCCGCGCGCCAACCATCGGCGATCGACACCTGGCCGCCAGCCACCTCGAAAACGCGGCCAGTCACACCCTTGGAGAGCGGGCTGCCGAGCCAGACGACGATGGGCGCGACGTTGGCCGAGTCGTAGAAGTCGAAACTGCCATCTTCGGGCTTCTTCATCATTTCAGCGAACGGGCCTTCGGTCATCAGCGTGCGCGCGGAGGGCGCCAGCGCATTCGAGGTGACGCCATAGCGGCCAAGTTCGGCGGCCTGCACCAGCGTCAGCGTGGCGATACCACCCTTGGCGGCCGAGTAGTTGGACTGGCCGATCGAGCCTTGCAGACCAGCACCGGAGGTGGTGTTGATGATGCGCGCGTCAACCGGCGTGCCGGCCTTAGACTGGTCGCGCCAACGACGGCAGAGGATGTTGGCGAGACAGAAATGGCCGCGCAGATGCACGCGCATGACCTGATCCCAGTCATCTTCGCTGAGGCTGACGAACATGCGGTCGCGCACGATGCCGGCGTTATTGACCAACGCGTGCACTTCGCCATAAGCGGCGATGGCAGCATCGACGATCTTCTGTGCGGTATCCATGCGCGTGATGTCGTCGCAGGTAGCGATGGCCTTGCCGCCGGCAGCGATGATCTCGTCGCGTACGGCCTCGGCCGACTCCACGCGAATATCGTTGACCACCACATTTGCGCCTTCGGCGGCGAATGCCAGTGCATAAGCCTTGCCCAGGCCACTACCTGAGCCGGTGATGATTACAGTGCGCTGATCGCAGATTCCCATTTTTCTCGTCCTCTTTTTCGTCAAGCCGATGAACGCCGGAGGGTTTTCCAGCAACCGCCCATTGTTTCCATAGGCCGGGGGGGCGGCATCGTCCGATGGGACTAAGCAGGGTGGTCGGGAGTGACACGGATGAAACGCGCCGCTGATCTCAAGGGGCTGATTAAAACATCTCTTTCCACAGGCATGAACAGAATGGTTTGACGCTGCGCGTGCCTGCTTCCATGATATTCACACCCTCTGGCGAATCGCGCGCGGCGCAGTATTTTCCAATACAATCACCCGATGGCTTGACCTGCATTTCCCCCGAAGTTACCCATTGTTATTCATTGTTACCCATCACCAATCGAGGAGCTCCCAACATGGCCAAGACCGCCAAGGATTACTTCATTGCAATGACCGAGTTTCACTTCATGAACCCGCAAACCATGTCGGAGATTTCCTACTATCCCGACGTACAGCGTTGGTGGGGCAGTGTGGACGGCGTGATGCGCGCCTGGTCGGGTCGTGACCTGACGGGCGAGTGGCCGCACCCAATCGCCAGCGAGCTGATCAAATACATGGACAAGACCGACGTCGACGTCGCCTTCTGCCTGCGCGAGCCGATGATGGACGTCACCGGTGGCGTGGTATCGCTGTCGACCAACGGTTTCATGATGCAGCAGATCGAACCCTATCCGAATCGCATGTATCTGGAAGCCAACGTTGGCCCGGTCATCCGCCGCGGTATCAAGCAAGCTAACTGGGAGCTCGAATACCTGTTCAAGGAAAAAGGCGCCAAGCTTTGCAAGCTGTACACGCCAGAAGACGACGGCCCGCTCAACGACAAGCGTCTCTGGCCTTTCTACGAGAAAGCGCAGGAGCTCGGCATCACGCTGACGGTGCACACCGGCTTCAGCTATGTCGTGCCGCAGCCGAGCAGCCACTGCCAGGTCGGCCAGCTCGACGACGTGCTGCTCGCTTTCCCCGACCTCAAGATCATCGCCTATCACGCCGGCTGGCCGCAGTCGGAAGAGCTGATCGGCCTGTGCGGCAAGCATCGCAACCTGTACATGAGCTTGTCCGGCATCATCGGCTGGTACCAGCGCTCACCGTATCGTGGCTACCATGCCATCGGCACTGCGCTGCAGTGGATGCCGGCTGACAAGATCGTGCTGGGCTTCGACCTGCCCTTCGACGATCTCGGCCGTGTCGTCGATTACATCGTCAATCTCGACATGCCTGAAGAATTGCAGGAGAAGTGGGGCTTCGCGCAGGTCACCGAGGAAGACAAGGCCAAGATTCTCGGCCTCAACCTGGCCAAGCTGACCGGCATCGAGCCGGTCAAGCGCAAGCAGGGTGGATACAAGGTGCCGCAAACACCCGGTGCCGGGCACTGACAAAAGAGCTCTCCAGAGCTTCCATAAAACAGGCGCGCGTTTTTTCGGAGACCGGAAACGCGCGCCGGTTCGTTTCAAACGGCGTCACAATGAGCGCCAAAGCGGAATCGAGTCTGAATATGGCCAAGTGGACTGAAAATGACATTCCCGACCTGACCGGCAAACGCGCCCTTGTCACCGGCGCAGCCAGCGGCATCGGCTACGAGGCCGCACGCGGTCTGGCGCAACATGGCGCCGAAGTGCTGCTCGTCGACCGCAATGAAAAGGCGGGGGCCGAGTCGCTGCAAAAGATCCGGGCGTTACGCCCCGACGCACGGGTTGAATTCCTGCCACTCGACCTCGCCAGCCAGAAGGCTGTGCGCGAATTTGCCGCCCAGCAAGTGGCTGAAGGCAAACCGCTCGATATTCTGGTCAACAACGCCGGCATCCAGCCGATCAGCGAACGTCGCACCACGAGCGACGGCTTCGAACTCACCTTCGGCATCGGCCACCTCGGTCACTTCACGCTGACCGCGGGCCTATTTCCCCTTTTGTTGAAGAGCAAGGCGCCACGTGTCATCACGGTATCAAGCTTGGTGCATCGGCTCGGCCAGTTCGACTGGAACGACCTGCAAATGGAACATGGCTACTCCTCGCAACGCCCCTACAACCAGACCAAACTCGCCAACATGCTCTTCGCCCGCGAGCTGCAGCGCCGCGCGCAGGCCAAAGGCTTACCGTTGCTGAGTCTGATCGTGCATCCGGGTGTATCGCGTACCAATATCGGCACCTCGCGCAAGAATCTCGGCGAATATCGCCTGCATGACCACATGATCACTGCCGTGTTGACTGCAGTAATGTCGGTATTCGGACAGTCGGCCGAAGGTGGCGGCTGGCCAACGCTATATGCCGCGACCATGCCCGACGTGACACCCGGCGGCTTCTATGGTCCCGACGGCATCGGCGAAACGCGTGGCGCGCCAGCGCCAGCGAAGATACACAAGGCCGGCCACGACGACACCACCGCCAGGAGGCTTTGGGAAGTCTCTGAGCAATTGACCGGCGTACGCTTCACTGAACTCGCCTGAGGAAAGGATCGGTTATGGAGATGACACGTTTCACCAACAAGGTCGCGCTGGTCACCGGCGCAGCCTCGGGCATCGGTCTCGCCACAACCGAGCGCCTCGCACACGAAGGCGCGCAGGTGCTGGCCTGCGACATCAACGCGGCGCTGCTGGAATGTGAAGTGAAGCGTCTCGCCGACGCGGGCTGCACGGTGACAGCACATGTGCTCGACGTCACCGACGTCAACGCCTGCAACACCGCAGTGGCCGCTGCGATGGCCGCCCATGGCAGGCTCGACGTACTCTGCAACGTCGCCGGCACGCTGTTCCTGAAGAACTTCACCGAGATCAGCGACGCCGAATGGCACCGCCAGATGGCAATCAACCTGCACGGTGCGTTCTACCTGTGCCGCGCGGCGATGCCGCATCTGCTGGAAACGAAGGGCTGTATCGTCAACGTTGCCTCGGTCGCCGGCCTCGTCGGCATCCCCTACGGCGCCGTGTATTGCGCCTCCAAGGGCGCGCTGCTGCTGATGTCCAAAGCACTCGCCGTCGAATACGCCTCGCGCGGCGTGCGCGTCAATGCGATTTGCCCCGGCGCCGTGGCAACGCCGCTGGTTGCCGGTTTTGCACCACCCGAGGATGCCGACTTCAACTTGCTTACCCGCCTGATGCCGCTACTGCCCGAGCACGGCCAGCCCGCCGACATCGCCGCCACCATCGCCTTCATGGCATCGGAGGAAGCGCGCTTCATGACTGGCTCAGGTATCGTCATCGACGGCGCGCAAACGGCGATCTGAGAGTAGCGGCTGCAATACATCATCTCGTGCAGACAATCCGGCAGCCGACTACTCAGTCACCGACTTGATAATCTGCATCACACCTACACGAAATTGCTGTGCTTCGGAAAGTCTGGCGAGATGCGGCGCGAGCGCTGCAATACTCGGAAACTGTGTGAGTGGCACCCTCTCAAAACTGAGCAAGCGTTGGTGCTTCTGCTCCTCGGCGGCGTTCTGACCGGAAGCGATCACACGGCGCGACTCCTCGTTCATCAACACCACCGATCCGATCATGTTGGCCATCAGCATGTGAAAAAGCGTTGCCGCCTGCTCCGCCGTCAGGCCTGCGTCCAGCAATTCACGCAGGATGCGGTCTGCCACAGCGAGCGCCTTGGCTCCCTGGTAGGACGCGTTGTCGAGCAGCGGCATCACGCCAGGATGCGCACAAAGCGCATCACGCATATTGGTGTAAGTGGCGCAAATCCACTCCCGCCAGTCGTCCTCATTATGATTGGTGACATCGTAGTCACCGACCACTAAATCGACGAGCTCACGCTCGATCTCTGCCTTGTTCTTGTAGTGACGATAGATCGCCATCGCCGAGACGCCGAGCTGATCGGCGAGCTTGCGCACCGTCAGACCGACGAGGCCGTCGCTGTCGATAATCGCCAGCGAGGTGCGCAGGATCAGCGCCTGCGACAGCGTACCGCGTGGCGTGGCGAGCCTCGCAGGGGGTTTGCGAGATGAGCCAGACGAACCCTTGACGGCCAACATGTGCGGAATTCCTTCAATGATGATCAACGCTTCAAATGAATGACGATACCTCAAGGCGGCAACTCACCGTTGAGTATTTCTGCGGGAATCGTACAGCGAAACACCCGATGAGAACATTGTAGATTACTAAGCATACTTACGGACAGTTGAGACGGCATGACGCAGGTGCGCGACGCTCTGCAGGGTCATGCGTCGAGATCGAGTATCGGTGCGTCTTGTGGCCAATCTTTCAATAAACTTCACGCAAGTCAATGCCTTATGTCTATAATTTTCTAGGTTTCAAGTCGATCAGGCTGTTGCCTGGAGATTTGATTCCATCTGCTGTGCCATAAAAAAACTAATTATCGGAGGGAGTCACAATGGAGTTCAAGCATCTAAGAATTGTATTTTCCGTAGCCGCCATGTTGGGCGCCACAAGCGTCGCCCATGCCAAGGCAAGCCCCGAAGAACTCGCCAAACTGGGCAAGGAACTCACCTGCGTCGGTGCCGAGAAAGCCGGCTCGCCGAGTGGTGTCGCCGAATACACCGGTAAGTGGCTGGGGGTCGGCCCGGGCATGACCGCCGAACTGGGCAAACACCCGGTTGATCCCTATGCCAGCGAGAAGCCCCTGTTCAC
>CAZAOQ010000022.1:0-23485 GCA_964486795.1 uncultured Rhodocyclaceae bacterium | reverse complement strand
CGGTGCCGTCAGCCTTGACACGCACCTTGACGTTGTAATCCACCACGCGTTTTACGGGGACAAGTATCTTCAAGTCAGCATCCTCATACGTTTACATGGAAAAAGCAGCTGTGAATTATGCTCCAAATTGTGCTGGCGAGGTATGCCTTCAAGGGCTTTTTTCCGCAAAATCCGACGAGCCATCAACGTTTTAAACGAGTCAACCGCCTTACCATAACCATTTTTCTTATACCGATTTATGCCGGCATGAACCCCCGAATTCATCTCGGCTCACCAAAAATCGCTACGTACCAAAGCTACAAAAGGAGCAATATCTTGCCAGTTCTTTTGCGTAACGCCCCCGGTCAACCAGATTGACGATCAGGCGTTCTATTAGCACCGGTGCTTTACCGTACATCCACATCAAGGAGAATAAAATGAACAAACTCATCATCGTGACACTGGCATCCCTGTTCGCAACAGGCGTTGCTTTTGCGGAACCACCAGTTGGCGGTGATAACTGCGAAACCAGAGCGGTCAGCAAGGAAGGCAAGCCACTGGCGGGTGCAGCCAAGGCCGCATTTATGAAGAAGTGCGAACGTGACGCCGGAGTTGGTGCGGCACCCTCGGCGAAAACTGGCCAGCAGGAAAAGATGAAGACCTGTAACAAGGAAGCCGTTGGCAAGAAGGGTGCGGAGCGCAAGCAGTTTATGAGCGAGTGTCTGAAGAAAAGCTAAAGTGGGGGTGCTCGCGGGACATCGCAACATTTTCCGCCTGAACAGACCTGCCGCTGCCCCTCCAAAGGCAGCGGTTTTTTTGGCCTGAAAAATGAGCAGTCCACTCACTCAAGCGAAAATAAGGACCCGAGTAACTCGCAGCACGGCTTCAGCCGGTCCTTCTCAAGCAATTGTTAGGAAAGGTAATAATGCACTCCGCAATTTTTACAAATTGCAGTTTGCATTGATCGGGAAGCTCGTTTATCCTCAAGACATCTATCGTCAGCCGGTCGGCGAAAGTCAGGAAGTACACACGGCAACCTCGCGCTTAACCGGTAAAGCACATCGTCCAGGGCTTGCGATGGTATGAAAAATATAATGACCCGCCTCCTCCTGATCGAAGACGATCCGACGGTCGCTGCCATCATCAGCGACACGCTTGCCAATTGTGGCGGCGGTTCGGTCGGCCCATTTCGCCTCGTCTGGGAGCCACAACTCGAAGCGGGTCTCGACCTGCTGGCTGGATGCGCCCAAACCAGTTCAGATGAAACCCCGATCAGCGCGATCCTTCTTGGGCTTACGCACACTGATAGTCAGGACATCGAGGCCTTTGAGCGTATCACCACCACCGCACCGACTCTTCCTATTCTGTTGCTCGGAGACTTTAACGACCCAGTACTCGAACGACAGGCGATGCAACGTGGCGCACAGGACTACCTGCCACGAAATCTTCTGCGAAACGGCATCGCAAATTGGCTCTTTCGTGTTCTGCACCATGCAATCGAGCGCAAGTCGATGGAGCTTTCCCTGCGCCATATCGAAGTGGCACTACAAACTGAGCGGCAGCGTTTCCATGCCACGCTGGCTTCGATTAACGATGGCGTCTTGGCGGTGGATGCTATCGGCAGCATTACCCACATGAATTTAGTCGCTGAAAAGTTGTCTGGCTGGCCCCTTCATGAGGCGCTCGGCCGGCCACTTGGCGATGTCTTTAACATCGTTGACAGCAAGTCCCGCAAGCCCGCCGAGTGCCCATTCGGCAAGGTCGTGCGCGAGAACAAATCCGTCGGCTTCGGCATGAGTTCCATCCTGCTGCGCCGCGATGGTGGCGAATTTGGCATAGAAGACACGGTTACGCCAATACGCGATGCAAGAGGCACGCTCACGGGGGCACTGCTGGTATTTCGTGATGTCAGCGAAGCACGCGGCATGGCACTCAAGATGGCCTATCTGGCGCAACACGACACGTTGACCGACCTGCCCAACCGCGCCCTGATGCATGATCGACTAGTTCAGGCGATCGTATTGGCCCGCCGTCATCAGCGCAAGGCAGCGTTGCTCTACATGGATCTGGATCATTTCAAGAATATCAATGACTCCCTCGGACATCCGATCGGTGACAAGTTGCTCCAGGTGGTCGCCGACCGCCTGCTGACCTGTGTGCGCTATTCGGATACCGTCAGCCGTCATGGCGGTGACGAGTTCGTCGTTCTGCTCGCCGAGATCGAGCATCCACAGAATGCTGCACTCTGTGCAGAGAAGATTCTCAACACCCTTGCCGCGCCAATCGCCATTGACAGCCACCAACTCTATATTTCGTTAAGCATTGGCGTCAGCATTTATCCCGACGATGGCAACGATGCTGAGACGCTGATCCGCCATGCCGACACGGCCATGTATCACGCCAAGACCAGCGGCCGTGCCAACTTTCAATTCTTCCACCAAGCGTTGAACGACCGGGTTGCTCAGCGTCAGTCACTAGAAGATAGCTTGCGAAATGCACTGAAAAAAAATCAGTTCATACTTCATTACCAACCCAAGATTAATCTGGAAAGTGGCGTCATTACCGGCGTGGAAGCGCTGGTGCGCTGGGAGCACCCGGAACAGGGATTGATTCCGCCTGCTCTGTTCGTGCCGGTCGCCGAAGAATGCGGCCTGATGCAAGAGATCGGTCAATGGGTACTGCGCGAAGCCTGCCGACAGGCGCAGGTATGGCGGCAAGCTGGACTCGAAATTCAGCGCATCGCAGTCAATATTTCCTCTTCAGAGTTTCGGGTCCGGAATTTCATTGAGAACACACGCGTCATCCTGGCTGAAACTGGACTCCCCGCCGAGTTTCTCGAACTCGAACTCACCGAGGGCGCCTTGATGAGCGACTTGGAAATCGCTCAATCGCGATTGATGGAACTCAAGAAGATGGGCGTGCATATTGCCATCGACGATTTTGGCACCGGCTACTCCAGCTTGAGCTACTTAAAACGTTTCCCTATCGACACTCTGAAAATCGACCGATCTTTCGTGCAATGCATGACCAAGGATCCGGCGGATGCTGCCATCGTTAGCGCCGTCATCGGCATGGGCAAGAGCTTCAATTATCGCGTTGTCGCCGAAGGTGTCGAAACACTGGAACAGCAACTGTTCCTGCAAGCCAATCTTTGCGACGAAAGCCAGGGGCATCACTTCAGCAGCCCCTTGAGCGCATCTGGCTTCGCCACCCTCATGGAAAGCCGCAACCCGGGACTTCACTGATCGGACCATCGTTATTGTTGTGTCACGTTCGCCTGCCGAACGCAGGAGGTCGGCTTATACTCATGCCGAAGCTCACCCTACAATCAACGCGCCGATCATGTCCCATACCCACCATTTTTTGACGTTTATACAGACCACACTCGCTCTTGTCCTGCTGGCGGGTTGTGCAACCACCTCCTACATCTATAGCCCCCCGGCGTCCGACCAGGGGCGGTTCTGTGTCACTCAATGCGCTGGCACGCGTGAGGCTTGTCGCGGCAATGAAATGCAGCGTGCCCAGCATGAGAAGGCGTCGTGTGAACGAAGTTCCGACACCACATACCGTGCTTGTATGGCTCAACCGGTTCCCAGAGAGCGTGAGAAGGAAAAAGCCCAAGACTGCGAGAAGAAGCGCAAAAGCTGCTGGAGTTATGAAGATACCAGCCGCTGCGAAACAAACTATCGCGAGTGCTTCGTAAACTGTGGAGGTGTCGTTGAAGAGCACATTGATGAATGATGCGGCGTCCCATCAGCATCGCCAGAAGTTGACCGCCTCAAGCTGCATCGAGATCGGTGCGCCAATCGAGACCGTCTGGTCGGCAATGACCGATCTGCACCACTATCATGAATGGAACCCCTTCATTGTTGGTTTCGACGAAGCACCGAATCATCCGACGGTCGGCACGCGCATGCGACTGCATGTTGTCTGGGCCAATGGCAAGCGCGTCCGCTCCTGGGAAACACTGACCCGACTTGATCCACCCACCCCAGTGAACGGCTCAGTGCAGGGAGGTCGCATAGCCACCATGGCTTACGAATTCTCGTCGTGGATCGCCCGAACTGGTCTGGTCGTCGCCACCCGTGAGCAAATCATCCACCAAGTACCAGGTGGTCCGACGATTTATCAAACTGAAGAAGTTTTCCGCGGCGTTCTCGGCCGTTTCGTGCCCCTTGCCAATGTCGAGGACGGCTTTCGCCGCCACGCACTAGCGCTTAAGCAACGCGCTGAACGAATGATTGACACCGGAGCAGGAGACTTATCGTACACAAAGCCGCGCTCCGTTTCGATCAATCAAAACAAAGAACTAGGGATGCCTTCCAAATGATCCGAATGAAGTCTGCTAAATCCATATTTTGTGCACTCATGACCGCCAGCCTTGCGCAATTCGGTAACCCCGTTTATGCGGCACCAGCGGAATCCACGACAGCTCCGGCAGCCACGCGAGTATCCATCGCAAGCCCGCCTGAATCACGCGGTGAACTGCTCTATTCCGTTAGTTGCGAAAGCTGCCACGCAAAGGAAGTTCACTGGCGTGCGAAGAAATTGGCGACCAACGCCATTAGCTTGCACCATGAGATTCAACGCTGGAAAGCCAATGTGGGCGCGGAATGGAGCGAAGAAGATGTCAGCGAAGTTGCTCGCTACCTGAATGCAACCTTCTATCGCTTCCCCGGTACCGACGTTCCGCAGAACCCCACCGGCCCTGAAGAACAACTCAGTCCACGTCGCCAAGGCGACATCCGCTACATTAGCGGCGGCCTGCTACCCGAAGAGCGCGAGGCCCTGCGTTCCGCCACACGGGACTACAATTTGCTGATCGATTTCGCCCACAAGCCCTCAGTTAAGTCGTTTACCGGTGCCCGCATCGTCCTCAGCAACGCCACGCAAAAAAACCTCCTTGATGTGATCGCCAGCGGCCCGCTGTTCCTCGCGGCCCTGCCAACCGGTCGTTATCGGCTGATGATCGAAAAGGACGACAGCAAGATCGTCAGGACGCTTATCATCACAAAAGGCAGAGCCGTTTCCCTGAACTTCTGAAACCCGCAAGGAAATTCATACGACATGAATCTGACTTCGACCGCATTCGCCCACGACGGTGTTATTCCCACACAACACACCTGTGAAGGCCGTGACGTTTCGCCGCAACTTGCCTGGACCGCTCCCCCACCTGGGACAAAAAGCCTAGTGTTGATTGTCGACGACCCCGACGCTCCCGATCCGGCAGCACCGAAGATGACTTGGGTGCACTGGCTGCTCTACAACATCTCACCGGAAATTAGCGAACTCGGGCAAGGCATTGCCCCACACGAATTGCCTCATGGCGTGCTTGAAGGCACCAACGACTGGCAGCGTACCGGTTATGGCGGCCCTTGCCCGCCGATCGGCAGCCATCGTTACTTCCACAAACTTTATGCGCTGGATATTGTCTTACCCGACCTTGGCAAGCCCACCAAGGCGGTGCTCGAAGCTGCGATGCAAGGGCACATCCTGGCAAAGACCGAACTCGTCGGGACCTACCAAAAGGCCAAGTGAGCGCCGCATGAACGGGGGATGCCCGTGCTATTTCTGGTGTACCCTTCGCGTGCGAAACATCCGTCTTTGACTGATCCTTTCGGTATTCATCGCCCTAGCGATATTCATTCCCCCAGCTATCTGAACCTGTAAGTCGCCAATGCAGAAATCACAGGTCATCCTGCGCAACCCTGTGCTGCGCGAAATCGAATACCAGCAACGCAGCGCGACCCCACCCCTGATGGAGCGTGCTGGCCGTGCCGCTGCACAGCTTGCGCTGCAGTTGCAATCCCATACAGCCACTAAGCGCCCTCCCCTGATCGTGGCTGGCCCCGGCAACAACGGTGGTGATGCCTTCGTGGTCGCGCGACTGTTACGCGAAGTCGGGCAAACCCCCATCCTCGTATTCATGGGTAAAGCCGACGCCCTTCCGGCTGATGCGCGTTCTGCGTATGAGCAGTGGATCATCGGCGGTGGCAATGTGCTCAATGACATACCAGCCAACCCGATGTCATTCGGTCTCGTTATTGATGGCCTTTTCGGCATTGGCCTCACACGCCCGGTCGAGGGCCACTACGCTGCGCTCATCGAACGCATCAACGCACTCGACTGCCACGTGCTTGCGCTCGACATCCCAAGTGGTATTGACTCGGAAACCGGCTGCATCCGCGGCATCGCCGTGCGCGCCACACACACCGCCTCCTTCATCGCTCTCAAACCCGGCCTGCTGACGCTCGACGGCCCCGATCACTGCGGCCAGGTCAGCGTACACGACCTTGAACTGACGTCATCTTTGAGTACCATTGAGGACGGCGCCAGCATTGCCCCCGATCTATTTATCAGCGAATTGCGCCCACGCGTCATGAACTCCCATAAGGGCAGCTATGGAAGTGCCGCCATCCTCGGTGGTGCCGCCGGCATGGCTGGCGCGGCGCTTCTCAGCGGCCGTGCCGCACTGGCGCTGGGGGCGGGCCGCGTCCATGTCGGCATGCTCGAACGACTCGTCATCGATCCGCAGCAGCCAGAACTCATGCTGCGCCCGGCCGATGAAGCCATGGCGCTTGCGACGACGCTGGCTATTGGTCCTGGCCTCGGACAATCCGATGCTGCACTCAATCTATTGCGTCAGGTCATCGACAGCACTCTGCCGATTTTAATCGACGCCGATGCGATCAACCTGCTTGCGACCCACCCCGTACTGCGCGACAAGCTCAGGCGCCGCAGCGGGCAAACGCCGCAGTCCTTGCGGACATTATTAACACCGCACCCTGCCGAGGCCGCACGCCTCCTTGGAACCGATGTCACCACGGTGCAATCCGACCGGCTCGCCGCGGCGATAACGTTAGCACGCGACTGCAATGCGGCGATTCTGCTGAAAGGCTGTGGCAGCATCGTCGCCTTGCCCGATGGCCGCTGGTACATCAACACTACGGGGAATCCCGGCCTCGCGACCGCAGGCAGCGGCGATGTCCTCAGCGGTATGGCCCTGGCCCTGCTCGCCCAAGGTTGGTCGGCCGAGCACGCTCTGCTTGCCGCCACACACTTGCATGGGGCGGCTGCCGATGCTTGTGTGATTGTGGGCATCGGACCAATCGGCTTGTGTGCCAGCGAACTGATCGCCCCGGCACGCAAGCTGCTAAATCAGTGGATCACCACGCATGGTCCGGCAGACCCGGTCCCTTCCGACCCGACCGCCGCTCAGTCGAGATAGTCGGAATATTCTTTCTGCTTATAGCTGCCTAGCACCGCCCAAGGCTCTCCGCGCGGCGCGGCGATGTTCTTCGCGGTCATGCGCTTGCGTGCCGTGCCCGACTTGCTGTCGGACATGACACTGCGCGGTATCGCAGCCCTTTCGTCCCATAGCACGCGAATTGAGCGGTTGCCGGATGCAGTCTCGTACCAGCGCATGCCCGCTGGCGCCGTTGCCGTCAGTGGCTTCATGCTCTTCAACTGGCGCGGATCGAGCAGATGCCAAGCGTTTTCCCAACTGCCATCAAAGCCGACATTGCCGTATTCGGCAGCCGGCACGCTGATCACCTCTTTGTCATGGGCATTGACCAGGCGCACGTTGAGCACTTTGCCACCCTCCAGCGCCACCCACAATGCGGCACCGGCGAGATCCAGGTGTTTGTGCTCATGCCCGCCCTCGGCATGCTCGCTGGCTTCCTGGACGTTGGCGGGAATCACGCGCTCGATCCAGACCATATGGTCGCGCCGATAGACGCGCTCCTGGAAATGGATGCTGCGCGTCACGCCATCGGCGCCCACTTCACTGATGTCATGCTCGACCAGCAAGTTGAGATTGGTGGTCGCCGCACCGGCGCTGGAGAAAAAACCCGCAGCAACAATCGCCAGCACCTGGCGGGAAACGGCCAGTCTCCGGATATTCATGATCAAAGCCCGAACGCCGATTTGAGCAGACCGAACACCTTGGTGTTGTCCAGGGTGCCCTTGAAGCCGCTGCTGCCAGCCCCGCCAGAGAGCAGCATGACGTCGCCGCCGCCGTGGGTTTCAGAACCCGGATTGCCGAGCGGCACGCCCACCTCCTGGAGATAGTCGTCTGCCGTGGTATCGACCGAAGTCAGATCGTCGCGCGTCGCCCTGTGTGGACCGCCGCCATTACCGAAGACCAGCGTGGTATAGGGCAGGCTGTCGCTCGCCTTGGCCAGCACCGGTGCGCCTTGCACCTTGGTCTGCTTCAGATCGGTGACCTTGCCGAGAATCGGATTGCCCTTGTGCGAATAGCCGTTGAAAGTCATCGTGTGATCGTGATCGGCGGTGACGACCACCAGCGTGTCCTTCAAATCGACCAGCGCCAGCGCGCGCTTGATCGCCTCGTCAAAGGCAATCGTATCTTCCAGCGCCCGCTTGGCATTGGTGCCGTGCAAGGCATGGTCGATGCGGCCGCCCTCGACCATCAGGAAGTAGCCATTGCTGTTCTGCTTGAGCACCTTGAGTGCGGCCTCCGTCATGTCAGCCAGGCTCGGTTCGTCAATGCTGTTCTTGACGCGATCCAGTTCGTAATTCATGTGATCGGCATTGAATAGGCCGACCAGTTTCGTCGTCATGGAAGCATTCAGAGCCTTCAATGCCGTGCCACTGGTGACGTAGGTGTAACCGGCCGTGGCGAACTTTGCCGTCAGATCCTGACCATCGGTGCGTTTGCCACCCGTGACAGTATTCGGCAGGAAGAATTTCCAGCCACCGCCGAGCAGCACATCGACGCCGCTGCCGAGCGCGCTGTTGAACTTGCCGCTGCCGGGTACGGCCTGCGCAGCGATGTCGTTCTCGCCGTCGCGGTGACAAATGTGCGCATAAGTCGCGGCCGGCGTGGCGTGGGTAATACGCGTGGTGGTCACCGCGCCAACCGACTTGCCAGCCGCCTTGGCGAGCTCCAGGATGCTCGTCACCGCCGTGCCATTGCTGCTCGGGCAGGTACTGTCGGCGCCGCTGACATAGGGCTTCGGCGTGTTGTCATAAGCCTTGGTATCGGCGGACATCGACAGCACTTCGTTGTTCATTTTCACGCCAGTCATGTAGGCCGACATCGACGGCGCGCTGTCAGTCGTCTGCGCATCGAGCGAAGCGGTGCGGATGCGCGCGGTGCGCTTCAACGATTCCATGGTCAGCTTGCCGGCCTCGCCGTACTTGTAAATGCGGCTGGCCGTCACGGTGGTCGGCCCCATGCCGTCGCCGAGGAAAAAGATTATGTTTTTTGCTTCGCCAGCCGCCAGCGCCGGGAACGATGCAACACAGAGCGATGCGCCGAAGGCCAAGGCAACCTGAGTGAATGCAAGCTTGTGCAACAATTTCATGGTGGTTCCTTTCATATTCATTACGGGTTCACGCGTTTCGTGTTTGCGGGTCAGAGGCCGATGGCCTTACGCACCAGGCCGAACACTTCGATGTTCTCGATGATCCCGGTGAAGTTCGCCGCGCCGGCGCCCATCGCGCCGATGAAGACATCGGTGCCGCCGTGGGTTTCGCTGCCAGATGCCATCGGGATGACGGCTTCCTGATGGTAATCCTTGTTGCCAACCTGCGCGTCGGTCAGCGCGGTGCGCGTCGTCGGACGATTTTCGCCGTTGCCGAAGCCAATGATAGTGAAGGGATTGCCGCCGCTGTCGGTGCTGTTGGCGCCGGTGACGAAGTTCTTCAGCAGGCCGAGCACGCCAGGATTGGCGGCCGTGGTGGCGCCCGTGCGCTTGGCGTAGCCGTTGAGCACCAGCGTGTGATCGTGGTCGGCGGTGACCACGATCAACGTGTTCTTCAGGCCCGGATCGATGGCCTGCAGCTTGTTGATGGCGGCCTTGATGGCGTCATCGAAAGCTACCGTGTCCAGGAGGGCGCGCTGCGCATTGGTGCTGTGCAAGGCATGGTCGATACGGCCGCCCTCGACCATCAGGAAGAAACCCTTGCCGTTGTTCTTCAGCACATCGATGGCCTTGCCAGTCATCTCGGCGAGACTCGGCTCCAAGGTCGCATCGCGGTCCAGGTCGTAGGACATGTGATCCATGGTGAACAAGCCGATGAGGCGCTGACCGGCCCCTGAACCGGCAGCGGCGAACTCGGCCTTGTTGGCCGCATAGGCGTAACCCTTGGCCTTCATTTCAGCGATCAGATCGCGCGAGTCGGAACGCTTGCTGCCGGTCGTTGCCTTCGGCAGAAAGTGACGCCGACCGCCGCCGAGCACCACATCGATGCCATCACCCAGCGCGGAATTGAAGCCGTTGCCGCCCGGCACCATCTGGTTGGCGATGGTGTTCTCGGCATCGCGATGGCAAACGTGCGCATAGGTCGCCGCCGGCGTGGCGTGGGTGATCCGCGTGGTGGTGACGACGCCGGTGCCGAGCCCGGCGGATTTCGCCGCTTCAAGCAAGGTTGTGACAGCCTTGCCGTTGCCACTCGGGCAGGCGCTATCCGCACCGCTCAGATAGTCCTTGCCGCTGCTGTCGAACGCGGCGGTTCCGGTGCTCATCGCAATCACATCGTTATTCATCTTGACGCCGGTCATGTAGGCCGACATCGACGGCGCGCTGTCGGTCACCTGCGCATCGTTGGAAAACGTCTTGACGAAGCCGGTCTCCGGCAGCGTGTCGATAGTCAGCTCGCCATCCTCGCCAGCCTTGTAAATACGTGCCGCAGTCATGGTCGTGATGCCCATGCCGTCGCCGAGAAAGAATACGACATTCTTCGGCACATTCGGATTAGAAGCGTCAGCGAAACAACCCGCCAACAACGTCGCGCAACCTATCGCAAGAAAAGCGGACCTGAGCATTTGCAGCACCTCCTGAAGAATTCGGAAGTCATCACTTTGCCTGGCGTTGATGTCAGCCGTGTGACGCAGAGGTGACACGGACATGACAAACCAACTGACAAACCAAATGACAAGCCTTGCCTGCCCTCGGTGATAAAATGAAACCTATTATCTTTACGAGCGCACACATCACACATCATGGAACTCCGCCTCGCAGCCGAAATTGAACGCAATGTACTCGCCGCGCTGGCCGAAGACATCGGTAGCGCCGACCTGACTGCACTCCTGATTCCCGCCGCACAACGTAGCCGCGGTCTCGTCATTACCCGTGAAGATGCCGTGCTCTGCGGCACCGCCTGGTTTGACACCTGCTTCCAGAGGCTCGATCCGTCCTCGTCTATCACCTGGCACGCACGCGACGGTGAGCGCATCGCAGCTGGCCAGACCATCTGCGAAATCACTGCCGAGACTCGTGCCCTGCTCACCGCTGAACGAACCGCACTGAACTTCCTGCAACTGCTCTCGGGAACGGCAACAGTGACACGCCGCTTCGTCGATACCGTCAGCGGCACGGATTGCAAGATCGTCGATACCCGAAAAACGTTGCCAGGCCTGCGCCTGGCGCAAAAATATGCCGTTAAGTGCGGGGGGGGCTACAACCATCGACTTGGCCTTTACGACGGTATCTTGATCAAGGAAAACCACATTATCGCTGCCGGTGGAATCGCTCAGGCCCTCACCCAGGCACGCAAGATTGCTAACGGCAACGTCTTCGTTCAGATAGAGGTTGAGAGCATTGCGCAGCTCGTCGAAGCACTTGAGTGCGGCACAAACATGGTGCTGCTCGACAACATGACGCCGGAGCAGATGCGCGAAGCTGTGGTCATCAACGCTGGCCGGGCCAAGCTCGAAGTGTCTGGTGGTGTCAATCTGGAGCGCGTGCGCGCCATCGCTGAAACCGGCGTCCATCGCGTATCCATCGGTTCACTGACCAAGGATGTTCATGCCATCGATCTGTCCTTACGGCACGTCGAACGCTAAGAATATCCACCGTACTGTTGATTGGCCGGCATCACACCCGGCCAGTCAAATCCTCTTAACCAGAAACGACCACGAATGAAAAACGCCCGGATGTGCCTATTGTGTGCACATCCGGGCGCTTTGGTTCAAGCAGCAGTAAGACTTTACGGCGTCAATACCACCTTCACCGATCCATCCACCGAAGCTTTATCGATATAACCGATGGCGCTTGGATTGGCCGCCACGAATTTTTTCACATCGGCATCTGAAGTCATCTCCTTGAGCGGTTGCGCCTTGCCGGTAAATACGAGCTTTGCCCAATACGCCTTGAGCTGCGGCCCGTCCTTGCCAGTCACCTTGTGATAAAAAACATCGCGTGTCGCATTGCTGTCGGGCAGGTCAACGCCAACAAGTTCATTGGACTTGCCAAGAAAAATGTTTGAAATCTGCTCCTGAGATATTGCACTGGCATTCTTCGGGTTGACGACTACCGCCACCGACTGCGCCAATACCGGCGCCGAGATTGCCAGCAAAAGGCTGGCGCACAGGCTCACTTTTTTCATTGTCATGATGTCATCCTGAGAAGGTCAAGCGGCTAGAACACAAAATCAAGCGTCAGTGTGAACAGATTTACATTCTGTGTCGTCACCTGGAAGTCATTACTCGAAACACTGAAAGTCCCCACGTTAGGCGTAGGTGTCCCGGGTTTATGCACACGCTCGAACTGAGCTTTAAGCGCCATGCCACTGTAGACATCGTAGCGGACACCAAGGGCCACCGAGTTCTGCTCGTTATAGAACTGGAACTGGCTCTCAACGGCGGGCACGATGAAAGGATTCAACGGTGCCGCATTGAGGAAGGCCTGCGGAACTGGACGTAGCGGGGATTCCTTCGATTTCAGCCGGCTGACGGAAGCATAGGGCGTAAACTTACCAATGCGATAACCGCCCAGTACATACCAGGCTTTCCCATCCTGCACGAAGTTGCCCGGCGACTTGCGACTGACATACTCGCTCTGCACCAGCCAGGTACCGGGATCGTAGGCGTAGCCCAGCCCCCATATTTCCACGTTGATGTCATGCAGGCGGGTATTGGCACTATCCGCCGGATAACCGTTCGCCGGACCTAGTGTGCGCACGGCGCTTTCGTACATGTCCAGGAATTGGCTACCCGGGTCGAGGGCCTCTAACTGCAGCTTGTACTTACCGTAGCCCAGACGGAAAGTCTGGGAACCGATCTCGTAAGTGGAGTTGAACAAGCCCGCCGAGCCGGATATTTCAATCATGGGCGCTGGATTGATCCGTAGTTTGTGGCGTCCACCGGTCAGTTGAGCGGACAACACCCCGCCACCCACGTCGTAACGCGTACCGATATCAAGGCCATCGAGGTGCGTAATCGGGTTCAGCGAATACACATCCACGGGTTCGCGCACCGGAGTCAGGGAATAGCCGACGTTGCGCTGCTCGGAATACATGAACACCGGTGCCACGACGCGGCCCGCGCGGACATACCAATGCTTGTTGATGTCGTATTTCAGATTTCCCCATTCAACTTCCGGGCGGTAAGTATGGTCGTAGCGATGATCGGCCACCACCTGAAGCACACCACTCAGGCCATTCCCCAGATGGACACTCATTTGCCCACCGAGTTTGGTATCGACACCATAGCTCGTTGCATTGCTGAGGCCTGATCCGACCGGTTGCACCAAGCTACCGATAAAGTCCGCTTCACGATTATTGCTGTGTGTACTGCCAAGCGTGCCGAAGCCGCTGAAATTGAATCTCGGATTAAATCCCGTTTCGCCATCGGCCCACGCCCCGCCCGAAACAAGCAAGGAAACGCCGGCAATGCAGGACGCCAGTATTCTTATTTTCATGTTTAAAGTGCCCTAAGAAATATTTTCAATCGAGGTTATCCACTTCAACTTCTGGCCATACAGACAGAGCCCCGGCGCACTATAACGCCAATCGAAATCTAAGGAAATATCGACATTTCTCAATTTAACCCTCAGGCCACAAGCAATTTCTCGCACAGAAACCCAAGCTCGGCGGCGACAACTTCTTCATGAAGCGCTCCCGAATAGATGTCGAAATGATCGCCATCAAAGGGCAGCAGCGTCACATCCGCCATGCGCTGCGCCGCGATTTCCACGTTAACTGCAGGTATGGCGGCATCGTTTAGTGCATAGACAAGCATCACGGGCATCTTCAACTTTTCGGCCACATCAATGGGATTGTAACGTGCCGCAGTAAAAATCGACCGGGCTGGCACGGCATTGCGCCATTGCGAACCGGGCGGCACGAGGCTCAGATAGTGTGCCTTCCAGCCGGGCTTGCTGAGCAAGCCAATTTCACCCGGCTCCGCCACCACTGGAATCGAATGCGGTGAGCCCCCAAAAAGTGCTCCGAGCTTGTCAAACAGCGCGTGGCCCAGCGTGCGTATGAGCAGTCCTTTCGGCAGCATTTTCATCGCCCCGCGACTATTGAGATGGGGCACTTGAGTGATCACAGCGCGCAACGTTGGTTCTTCGGCGGCCAAGGAAATAGCATGACCACCACCCAGCGAAAAACCCCACAGTGCGATACGCGTTGTATCCACCTCCTCACGCGTACGCAAACAAGCCAGTGCAGCACGCCAGTCGTCGAGTTGCTTCGCAAAATCGAGCAGTTGGCGTGGCTCGCCAGTCGATTCGCCAAAGTAGCGATAATCAAAATTAAAGGTCGCAATGCCTGCCGCCGTGAAGGCACGAACGAAATTAGCCGTACCGAAATGCCATTCGCTCGCCAAACCGTTGCCCATGAGGAGCACCGGTGGATGTGCCACGCCGGAAGGCAAATGAAGATAACCGACGCAGCGTTCGCCACCACTTTCAAACGTCACACGCACAACGTGAAAAGGTTCTTCCCGCATGATTCGGCTCCGGTGGGTTAACACTAAGAAACCAGTCGCCCACCAGCGAGCCGCAGCGTGCGGTTGCAACGTCGCGCAAGCACCTCGTCGTGGGTGACAAGAATCAGCGTCGTACCCTGCTCGGCGTTCATGGCGAACATGAGATCGATGATCGCCGACCCGGTTGTCGCATCGAGGTTACCCGTAGGTTCATCAGCAAGCAGCAGTTGCGGGCGGGGCGCAAAGGCGCGCGCCAGGGCAACGCGCTGCTGTTCGCCCCCCGAGAGATGCTTTGGATAATGATCAACCCGCTCGGCCAAACCCACGCGTGCCAGCATCTCACGCGCGACGCTCGCCGCATCCCTGCGCCCCGCCAGTTCCAATGGCAGCATGACATTCTCCAGAGCTGTCATCGCCGGCATCAACTGGAATGATTGAAATACAAAGCCCAGCAACCGGCCACGCAGGGAAGCACGGGCATCCTCATCGAGTGCTGCCAGATCTTGTCCGGCAACACGCACCGTTCCCGAGCTCGGCTGGTCGAGTCCCGCAAGCAAACCCAATAGCGTCGACTTACCCGAACCACTGCTGCCAACGATGGCGATCGCCTCGCCCGCTGCCACGCGGAACTCGATCTGGTGCAGAATCGTCAGGGTTCCGTCGCCACTTGGCACCTGCTTGCCTAGAGCGACGGCCTCGATCACCGGAACATTCGGAAAATTCGGAACATCTGTATTCCCGCTGGAGTCTTCTGTCATGTCACGCATCATCTCCGCCATCTTCATTCTTCTCTTCGCGGCCACGAGTTGGGCCGCACCGAAAATCCTTATCGTCGGCGACAGCCTCTCCGCCGCCTACGGAATCAGCAAGGAACAAGGCTGGCCCGCGTTGCTCAGCAAACGTCTGCAGACCGAAGGCTACCCGCATACAGTCGTCAACATCAGCATCAGCGGCGAAACCACGCGCGGTGGCCTTTCCCGACTTGCCCCTGCCCTGCGCGAACATCGGCCCGCCATCGTCGTCATCGAACTCGGCGCCAACGATGGCCTGCGTGGTCTGCCGCTCCAGCAGATGCGCGACAATCTCGCCACGATGATTCGCCAGAGTCAGGCCGAACGTGCCCGCGTGTTGCTCATCGGCATGCACCTGCCGCCAAACTACGGCGCTGAATACGAGGAAGGTTTCGCCCGCATCTACGTCGATCTCGCGAGCAAGTTCAAAGTGCCGTTGCTGCCTTTCCTCTTCGCCGGCTTTGCCGAACGCCGCGATGCCTTCCAGCCCGACAACCTGCATCCCACCGCCGCCACACAACCGTTATTGCTAAACAACGTCTGGAAGGAACTGCGGCCGATGCTCAGGAAACCGTAATGCCAGGCGACTCCTCGGCCAGTGACAAGGCCTCCAGGCCACCGATTGTCACCGGTGCGAAACCTTCACGGCGGAAGATCTCCAGCACCTCGTTCTCACACTCGGGTGCGCAGGCCACCAGCAGGCCACCGCTGGTTTGTGGATCACTGAGCAGATTTTGCTGCCACTCAGCAATGCCGTCACCCAGCGTCACCACCGCACCATAGCTATTCCAGTTGCGTGTTGATGCGCCGGTGACAATGCCAGCCTGGGCCAGTGCGGCGGCTTCTTCGATCAGTGGAATACGCGCGAATTCAATCCGCGCCCGCAGCTTCGCACCACGGCAGATTTCGAGCAGATGCCCGGCCAGGCCGAAGCCCGTCACATCGGTCAGCGCATGCACACCTTCGAGTGCGGCAAGCAACGTCCCCGGCGTGTTCAGCCGTGTGGTCTCGGCGATCATCCGCGCATAACCTGCCGCCGAAAGCTGCTCCTTCTTCAAGGCTGCAGAGAGTATGCCGATACCCAGCGGCTTGCCGAGTATCAGCCGGTCGCCTGCGCGCGCCACGCTATTTCGCTTGACGTGCCGGGGATGAACCACCCCGATACCCACTAAGCCGTAGATCGGCTCCAGCGTGTCGATCGAATGTCCACCAGCGATTGGAATACCGGCACGCGTGCAAATCTCCTCGCCCCCGGCGAGAATCTCGCGGATCACCTCGAGTGGTAACTTGTCGAGTGGCATGCCGACGAGCGCCAGCGCGAAGAGCGGCTTGCCGCCCATGGCGTAGATGTCAGACAGCGCATTGGTTGCGGCGATACGACCGAAGTCACGCGGATCGTCGACGATGGGTGTGAAAAAATCCGTCGTCGCCACAATCGCCTGCTCGGCATTCAGTTCATAAACTGCTGCGTCGTCGCTGGTCTCACTGCCAACCAGCAGCGCCTTCGGCAAGGGCAGCAATGCGGCAGCGGGTGAATGCGCAAGCAGCTTGGAAAGAATCCCTGGCGCAATTTTGCAGCCGCAGCCGCCACCGTGGGAAAATTGGGTCAATCGAATATTCATTGCAGCCGCCGGACAACCTGGAAAATGTTTGAAATATGAGCCAAATGGGACACGCGAAGTTAACACAGATCAGCAACTTTGACGAGGTAATCGACGTTCGCTCACCCAGTGAATACGCCGAAGACCACCTGCCCGGCGCGATTAACTGCCCTGTGCTCGACGATGAGGAACGTGCGCGCGTCGGCACGCTCTACAAGCAGGAATCGCCCTTCGCCGCCAAGAAGATCGGCGCCGCGCTGGTGGCGCGCAATATCGCCACGCACATCGAGTGTCTGCTACTCGACAAACCGCGCGAGTGGCGGCCGCTGATCTACTGCTGGCGCGGCGGCCAACGCAGTGGCGCATTCACGCACATCCTGCGCCAGATCGGCTGGGACGCATGCCGTCTTGATGGTGGTTACAAAACCTGGCGTCGCCACATCGTTGAACAGCTCGCAATATTGCCCGGGCAGCATTCCTTCCGGGTCGTCAGCGGCACCACGGGTAGCGGCAAGAGTCGCCTGCTCGAAGCGCTGGCCACGCAGGGTGCACAGGTACTGCATCTCGAGCAGATCGCCGCTCACAAAGGTTCCGTGCTCGGCAACCTGCCTGGTGAAGCGCAACCTTCGCAAAAAATGTTCGAGTCCCGCCTGTACGCCGCGCTCAATACCTTTGAGTCAAGCCGACCCGTCTTTGTAGAATCGGAAAGTCGCCGCATCGGCAGTGTCCAACTCCCTGACGCCATGCTCAATGCGATCCGCAGCTCACCTGGCCTGCGCATCAGTGCCGCCACGGAGGCACGCGTCGAATTCTTGCTGCGTGACTACGACTACTTTCTTGCCGATCCTGACGGCCTCATCGAACGTCTCGACTTCCTGCGCCAACTGCAAAGCAGGGAGACGCTGGAGCGGTGGAACACCCTCATCCGCGCCAGCGACTTCCGTACCCTCGTCGGCGAATTACTTGAGCAGCATTACGATCCGCTCTATCACCGCTCACAACAGAAGAGCCGGAGCGCCACTGAGAGCAGCCCGCTCTACACCACGGATGAGCTGTCACCCGCCGCCGTCGACGAACTGGCCCGCGTCATCCTCAATGACATGGCTCGCACAGAATCGATAGAAGCCTAAACGGCAGCGCAGGCATCTCAGGTATCGCGGCGCACTGCTGTTGCAGCCCCCAAGAACGCCGACTCGACCTAAAATCGCAGATTGCCCTCGACGGTCGGCCTTCTGCCGGTATCTTTGCCCATGAAATTCCAATTTGATAAACGCATGCTCGGTGGCGCACTGCTGGTTCTCGGCGTCGCGCTGACCGTTGTTTACTGGCAACGTGATCATGCCAATGGTCTGCCACAGGGCTTCGTGCAAGGCAACGGCCGCCTCGAAGCGACGCAGATTGACATCGCCACCAAGTTCGCCGGACGTCTAAAGTCTGTCGCCGTGAATGAAGGTGACCTGGTGACGGCCGGCCAGCCGCTGGCCGAAATGGACATCGCCGCGCTCGATGCAGCGCTGCGCGAAGCGCAGGCGGGTGTGCGCCGCGCCGAGAATGCCAAAGCCACCGCCGAAGCCGTGGCCGTCCAGCGCTATCAAGCCGAGAAAACGACGCAGGCCATTGTCGCCCAACGCAAAAGCCAGGTGACCTTCGCCGACAAGCAGCTGGAGCGTTCGCAGCAACTCGTCAACAAGGGCTTCAACGCGCCGCAAAAGCTCGACCTCGATCAATCTCAAAAATTGAGTGCAGAGGCACTGCTCAGCGCCGCCGAGTCACAGGTCAGCGAAGCACGCGCCGGCATCGTCGCAGCGCAATCGCAGGTGATCGAGGCGCAGGCCGCCATCGATGCCGCGCGGGCCACGGTTGAGCGCCTGCAAACTGACCGCGTCGACAGCGTGCTCAAGGCGCCGCGCGATGGCCGCATCCAGTATCGGCTCCTCGAGCCAGGCGAGATCGTTGGTGGCGGTGGCAAAGTATTGACACTCGTCGACCTGAGCGATGTATCGATGACGATCTATCTGCCGGAGAATGTCGCCGGCCGCGTGGCGATCGGCAGCGAGGCGCGCCTGGTGCTCGATGCCGCGCCGCAGTATGTCATTCCGGCGCTTGTCTCCTACGTCGCGGCGCAGGCGCAGTTCACACCCAAGAGTGTGGAAACGGCCAGCGAGCGGCAGAAGCTGGTCTTCCAGGTCAAGTTACGGCTCGATCCGGAGCTGCTGAAGCGCTATGAAAGCCGCGTGAAAAGTGGCGTGCCCGGGGTTGCAACGCTGCGTCTCGATGCCAATCAGCCGTGGCCGGCACGCCTTGAAGTGAAGCTGCCACCGGCACCCGCCGCACACTGACGCCCACTGATCTGCATTGTGACGACAGGCTCGCATCTGCCCGACGACCTCTCCCCAATCAGCGGAGCAGGTACACCTGCTGTACGCCTGTGCAGCCTGCATCATGCTTATGGCAAAACACCGGCCGTCGCTGGCATCGACCTCGCCATCCCGGCGGGCCGCATCATCGGCTTCATTGGCCCAGATGGTGTCGGCAAGTCCACCGTCCTCGCCCTGATCGCCGGTGCCACGCGCACCCAGGGTGGGCGCGGCCACGTTGAAGTCCTTGGTGGCGACATGGCGCGACAACGACATCGCGCCGCGATCTGCCCCGACATTGCCTATATGCCGCAAGGACTCGGCCGCAATCTCTACCCAACACTTTCGGTATTCGAAAACGCCGACTTTTTCGGTCGTCTGTTCGGCTTGCCGACCGCAGAACGCCACGCACGCATCCATGCGCTGCTCAAGGCCACCGGCCTGACTGACTTCGCCGAACGCCCGGCCGGCAAGCTCTCCGGCGGCATGAAGCAGAAGCTCGGCCTGTGCTGCGCACTGTTGCACGACCCCGATTTACTGATCCTCGACGAACCGACCACCGGCGTCGATCCGCTTGCACGACGCCAGTTCTGGTCATTGATCGACGACTTGCGCGCCTCACGTCCGGGCATGACCGTACTTGTCGCCACCGCCTACATGGAGGAAGCCGAGCGTTTTGACTGGCTCTTTGCAATGCATGCCGGCCGCTTGCTGGCAAGTGGCACACCCGACGCACTCAAGGCGCAGGGTGGCACGGACAACCTCGAAGATGCCTTCATCGCGCTGCTGCCCGAAGCGGAACGCGCCGGCCACGTCGCGCTGACCATTCCGCCGCGCCAGGTGCGTGACGAAATTGCCATCGAAGCCCACGGCTTGACGCGGCGCTTCGGCGACTTCACCGCCGTCGACCAGGCCAGCTTCCGCATCGGCGTTGGCGAGATCTTCGGCTTCCTCGGCTCCAACGGTTGCGGCAAGACGACGACTATGAAGATGCTGACGGGACTGCTGCCCGCAGATGCAGGCGAAGCCGCGCTATTCGGCCACCTCATCGATGCACGCGACATCGCCACGCGCAAACGTGTTGGTTACATGTCACAGGGTTTTTCACTCTACAGCGAGCTGACGGTACGCCAGAACCTTGACCTGCACGCACGGCTCTTCCACCTGCCCAACGAGCGCGTCCTGCCACGCATCGCGGAGATGCTCGAGCGCTTCGCACTCGGCCCCCATGCCGACAGTTATCCCGACAGCCTGCCGCTCGGTATTCGCCAGCGCCTGTCACTGGCTGTTGCAGTGATACATGCGCCCGACATGCTGATCCTCGACGAGCCGACCTCGGGTGTCGACCCCATCGCGCGTGACAGATTCTGGCAACTGCTGATCGACCTGTCGCGCAACGACGGCGTCACCATCTTCATCTCGACGCACTTCATGAACGAGGCGCAACGCTGCGACCGAATCTCGCTGATGCATGCCGGACGCGTACTGGCACAAGGAACGCCGGAGGAAATTCGTCTGACGCGCGGCGCCGCGACGCTGGAGGAAGCCTTCATCGGGTATCTCGAAGAAGCCACTGCCACGCTGGCAGCCAACAAAAGCCCTACCCTGCTCAGCGAGGGAAGCGGAGGGCAAATCCCCGCAACCATCCCCGCAACCATCACCGCCACCCAGCCTGCCGGGGAGCAAACGTCATCCCTATCATCCAAATCGTCCCAATCATCCCATCCGCCTCGTTTCAGCCTGCGCCGCCTGCGCGCCTATGCCGTGCGCGAGACCAAGGAAATCCTGCGCGACCCGATTCGTCTCGCGTTCGCGCTGCTCGGCCCGCTGCTCCTGATGGTGGTGTTCGGCTACGGCATTTCCTTCGACGTCGAGAAGCTGCCCTACGCCGCGCTCGACCGCGACCAAACGTCGTCGAGCCGCGCCTACCTTGAGCACTTCTCAAGCTCACGCTACTTCCATGAATTGCCACCACTCACCAGTTACGACGAACTTGAATACCGCATGGGCAGCGGCAGGCTCAAAGTCGCCATCGAAATCCCGCCCAACTTCGGTGCCAATCTCGCCGCCCACCGCGAGCCGGAAGTCGGCATCTGGCTCGATGGCGCCATGCCCTCGCGCGCCGAGACGGCCTTGGGCTACGTCGAAGGCGTGCACCAGGCCTATCTCGACGACTACTTCCGCGCCCATCCGGAACTCAAGCCGCCTGATCTTCCCGCCAAAATCGCGACGCGCTTCCGCTACAACCCGGACTTGCGCAGCGTCTATGCCATCGTGCCAAGTGTCCTGATGTTGCTGCTGGTATTCATTCCCTCGATGATGACCGCGGTTGGCGTCGTGCGCGAACGCGAGCTCGGCTCCATCGTCAATCTTTATGTCACGCCGGTGACCGGCACGGAGTTCCTGCTCGGCAAACAGATTCCCTACGTCGCCATCGCCTGCATCAACTTCGTCTGCCTGCTGCTGCTCGCCCAGTGGGTGTTCGCCGTGCCGGTCAAGGGCAGCCTGGCAGCGCTGTTACTCGGCGCGCTGCTATATGCCTTTGCCACCACGGGGATCGGCCTGCTGTTCTCATCCTTCGTGCGCACCCAGGTTGCCGCGCTGTTCGCCACCTCAATCCTGACGACCACACCGGCTATCCAGTATTCCGGCATGTTCACCCCGGTGTCCTCCCTGTCTGGCGATGCACGCAAGATCGGCATGTGGTTTCCGAGCAGCTACTTCCAGAACATCAGCATGGGCAGCATGACTAAGTCGCTCGGCTTCATCGAGCTCGCCCCGAGTCTCCTCGCGCTGGCACTCGCCGTCATCGTCCTGCTCGTGGCGTCGCGCGCCCTGCTGCGCACCCAGGCTCAATAACTCAGTCATGAAGCAGACACTCCAGAACATCTTTCGGCTTGGCATCAAGGAACTCAACAGCCTGCGCCGTGACCCGATACTGGTGTTGCTGATCGTCTTCTGCTTCACCTACGCGATCTACCAGCCCACCAAACATGCGGCCCTGGGCATGATTAACGCCTCGATTGCTGTAGTCGATGAGGACCACTCGCAACTCTCGCGCCAGCTGGTCGGCGCCCTTCGCGCGCCTTACTTCCAACCACCTGCCGAGCTTGCACTGGACCAGGTCGACCGCGCCATGGACGAGGGACGCTATACCTTCGTCATCAACATTCCGCCGCGCTTCGAAGCCGACGTGAAAGCCGGCCGCAAGCCGACGCTGCAGGTGCTCGCCGATGCGACCGCCGTCACCCAGGCCGGTATTGGCGCGGGCTACATTCAGAACATCGTCTCGCGCGAACTCATCGACTACAGCTGGGGCAAGGACGTGCAGATCAAGACGCCGGTCAAGCTGGTAACGCGCGCCAAGTACAACCCTAACCTCGATTCCGCCTGGCTGATGGCAGTCAATGAGCTCATCAACAACATCACCCTGCTCGCCATGTTCCTCTGCGGCGCGGCGCTGATCCGCGAACGCGAACACGGCACTATCGAGCATCTCCTGGTGATGCCGCTGAAGCCCTTCGAGATCATGCTCGCCAAAGTCTGGGCCAACGGTCTGGTCATCGTCGTCGCCGCGACCTTGTCGCTGCGTTACGTCGCTGCGGGCTGGCTGGAACTCCCTGTCACCGGTTCGACGACACTGTTCGTTGGCGGCATCATCGTCTACCTGTTCTCGACCACGGCGCTGGGCATCTTCCTCGCCACACTGGCACGCACCATGCCGCAGTTCGCCTTGCTCGCCGTACCCGTGTTCATCGTCATGAACCTGCTTTCCGGCGGCATCACGCCACCCGAAGAAATGCCAACTTTCGTGCGTGCGGTCATGACGCTCTCGCCCTCGACACACTTCACCCGCTTCGCTCAGTCGGTGCTCTACCGTAACGCTGGCCTCGACATTGTTTGGCGCGAGCTGCTGATCTGTGCGGCGATTGGCGCGCTCTACTTCGGCAGCGCCCTGCTGCGCTTCAGGAGGGCATTGACCGCATAGGGAAGCACGTCATACCAGTAGAATCTATTCATTGATATGCTCGAAGAAGCGCATGGATGTAAGCGTGCAGCCTATCCACGTATGCT
>CAZAOQ010000021.1:0-23497 GCA_964486795.1 uncultured Rhodocyclaceae bacterium | reverse complement strand
GACGACCGGACAGATTGCGTGCTACAAAACCGGACAGATCATTAACTCGCGACAATCGACAAACCATCAATTGACTTGTTGCGGCGAACAAAATAGAATCGGTGTCCCGTCTGATGGCGGGGTTCACTGGTGGCCGTAGCTCAGTTGGTAGAGTCCTGGATTGTGATTCCAGTCGTCGTGGGTTCGAGTCCCATCGGCCACCCCAGTATTGAAAAGGAGTCCATTGCGGCTCTTTTTTTTCGTCTTTTTTTGTCAGTTGATGATTAACTATGTCTCATGTCTTGAGCCTCGTTGAATCCAACGGCCTCCTGCGTTAAGGCTGCAGCGAATAGCGTTGAAGGTGCTGAGTATCTGCTTGTAAGATCATCGACCTCAGGTGCGTATTTCGTAACTATGTGCATTGGATATGCGTTCCGGTGGTAAAAAAATGCGCATCTGGAGACGCCGCCGTATTGGCGAAACACCTAGCAGACGGTGCTTTCAAGGCGAAAGTCGCTATCCTAGTCCCCGGCATATTATGTTGGGTGCGTTGAGTTTCGCTGTGCAACTCTGTTGCTTTCTCTTCCAATTGAGTGTCACTTATCCAGCGGTTTGTTTCTGCAATTACATGCGAAAAACCACAGCCTGCATGAGTCGGCCTGCACCTGGCGCGGGGAGATCCCTTTGTTTTCCTCATGGTGTAAGTGGTGCGTGGCTATGCGAATTTATTGAGCCATGCATTGTCAGGCGTGCAAAACCAAGGTTACAATCGTTGGGCCATCACCTTGTTGGGTGGTAACACTGGCGCTTCTAGACAGAGCTTTCAATTAAACCAAAGGAAAATCCATGAACAAGTCTGAACTCATTGAAGTCGCGGCAAAGGAAGCTGACATCAGCAAGGCTGCAGCCGGTAATGTGCTGGATGCGATTCTCGCGGCGATCACCAAGGTTGTTTCCAAGGGAGACACAGTGACGCTGATCGGCTTCGGTACGTTCGGTTCTTCGAAGCGCGCAGCCCGCACGGGCCGTAACCCGCAAACGGGTAAGGAAATCAAGATTGCTGCTACCACGGTACCGAAGTTCAAGGCAGGTGCTGCATTCAAGGCAGCTGTTGCTGGCAAGAAAAAAGCTGCAGCCAAGAAATGATTTTGCTGGAGGGCGCCACGTCGCCCTCTTGCTGACGACACGCGCCGGCGGGGCCATGTGGCTACCGTTGACGCGTGTCGTTGTTTATAATGCACTCGTTTGTTTCTTCCGACGATTGTCACAGGTTGAGGCCATTCCATCGGGTGACACCGATCGGTGACGGATTCCCTTCGAGAATTAACTTGATCGCGAATTTTGTTCGCGCCAGGTTTTAACACCCTTTTCATTCACAACGCACAGGCTGGTTTTTTGTCATGACTCGATGGTTCCATGACTTCGCGACGACTGGCCGCCGCACGCTTCCGGTAGATCTGCATGTTTGACTACATCCAAAACAATCGCACAGCCGTGCAGATTTTTCTTGTGCTGATTACTTTGCCGTTTGCATTCTTCGGCATCGAATCTTTTGTTGGTGGTAGTGGTAGTGCCAATACTGTCGCCAGCGTCGGTTCGACAAAGATTTCGCTGCAGGAATTGCAGCAAGCACTGAGAGAGCAGCAAGATCGGATGCGTCAGCAGTTTGGCCGCGAGATTCCCGCCGCTATGCTCGATTCGCCGGAAGTGCGCCGCGCGGTTCTCGATAACCTGGTGATCCAGCGCGTCCTTGCTCTGTATACCGAAAAATCGCATCTGGTGGTCGATGACGCCCAACTCAGTGACGCCATTCAGAGTATTCCGGCTTTTCAGGATGACGGGAAGTTCTCGCGTCAGCGCTACGACACTTACGTGACCGGACAAGGCATGAGCCAACAAGAGTTCGAAAGGCGTTTGCGGCGTGAGATATCGCTGCAGCAAGCGCTAGGTGCGGTGCGCGAAGGTGGAGTGCCGGTCAATGCATCGGCAGACCGGTGGGTTGCCGCATTGCAGGAAGTACGCGGGATCAATGAGGCGATGCTGAAACCCGAGCAGTTTGTTGGGCAAGTCAAGCTTGCCGCAGATGCTGCGAAGAAGTTCTATGACGCAAATCCGAAGGCCTTCGAAACGCCCGAACAATCGCGTGCCGAATATCTTGTGCTTAGCCAGGAAGCGTTGGCCGCGCAGTTGACCGTCAGTGACAAGGAAGTCTCCGATTGGTATCAGGCACATGCTGATCAATACAAACAGGCCGAGGAGCGCCAGGCGAGCCATATCCTGATCAATGTGGCCAAGGGTGCCGATGAGGCCACCGTCAAGGCTGCTCAGGCCAAGGCAGAGGGTATCCTCGCCGAAGTGAAGCGCATGCCTGCCGATTTCGCCCGGCTTGCTAAGGAGTATTCGCAGGATCCCGGCTCCGCCCAGAAGGGCGGCGATCTTGGTTGGTTTCAACGTGGCGCCATGGTCAAGGCTTTTGAGGATGCCGCATTTGTCCTCAAGCCTAACGAGATCAGCGGCTTGGTGCGTTCCGATTTCGGCTTCCACATCATCAAGCTGACCGGCATCAAGAGCGAGAAAGCGCGATCGCTCGCCGAAGTGCGTGGCGAAATCGTTAACGAACTGAAGAAGCAGGCTGCGACAAAAAAATACGGTGAACTCGCCGAGTCTTTCAGTAATACCGTCTATGAACAGTCGGACAGCCTTAAGCCCGCTGCTGAGAAGTTCAACCTGACGATACAGCAAAGCCCCTGGTTCGGCCGCAATGGTACGGCTGGCAACGGCACTGCGGGTCCGTTCAGTAATGCCAAGCTGCTTGGGGCCTTGTTCAGTGACGACGCGATCAAGAATAAGCGCAATACAGAGGCGGTTGAAACCGCACCGAATACGCTGGTTGCTGCGCGTGTGTTGCAGTACAAGGCGGCGGCGCAAGTCCCGTTCGATCAGGTCAAGGCAGAAATTGAAAAGCGTCTGGTGCACGATGAGGCCGCCAAGGCCGCACAGAAAGAGGGCGAGGCCCGCCTTGCAAAACTCACCAAGGGTGAAGCTGTCGAGATGGCCTGGGGTGTCACGCGGGATGTGTCACGCGCCGAAGCGGGTGGTTTGCCGGGCGACGCCGTACGCGCAATTTTCAAGACTGATGTCAGTAAGCTTCCTGCCTATGCTGGCGCGTCCTTGCTGGATGGCAGCTATGCACTGTATCGCATCAGCCAGGTCAAACCATTTGCGGGTGGCGCAGATGATCCTCGCACCAAGAAGCTGCGCCAGGAGTATGCGCGCATTGTTGCCGAGGAAGACTTTTCCTCCTGGCTCACATCACTGCGCCAGAGTTTCCCTGTTGAGATCAACACGCCGGCTCTGGATAGCAAGGAAAAGCCGTAACCCAGCTTCCGCTTAGCAATGGCCGGTCGCCGGGTGATTAAGCTTGCTGCGAGATTGCCTTGGTGGTTGCCTGCTACAGTTGCAATGAAAAAGGCCCAGTCGATTCGGCTGGGCCTTTTTCATGTGATGAGAATTGGTGTCAGCCGCCGTTCGCCAATGGCTCGGAATTTCCCAGTGCCGTGGTGTTAAAGCCACCATCAACGTACATGATCTCACCCGTAATGCCACTCGCCAGATCGGAGCAGAGGAATGCCGCAGCATTGCCAACTTCTTCGATGGTGACGTTGCGGCGCAGCGGTGCGTGATGTGAGTTGTACGACAGCAGTTTGTTGAAGCTGCCGATGCCGGATGCCGCCAGCGTCTTGATCGGCCCCGCTGAAATGCCATTGACGCGTGTGCCCCCTGGGCCGAGGCTGGCCGCCATATAGCGTACCGATGCTTCGAGGCTGGCTTTGGCCAGGCCCATGATGTTGTAGTTTGGCATGGTGCGTACGGCGCCGAGGTAGCTCAGCGTCAGCAACGCGCCATTGCGGCCCTTCATCAGCGGGCGTGCGCCCTTGGCGAGGGCAGGGAAGCTGTAGGCAGAAACATCAAGAGCGATGCGGAAGGCCTCACGCGTGAGGCCGTCGAGGAAGTCACCTTCGAGCGCTTCATTCGGCGCATAGGCGATCGAATGGACGAGGCCGTCGAGGTGACCCCACTGCTTGCCAATGTCTGCGAACAGGGCGTCGATTTGTGCGTCCTCGGCCACGTCGCATGCGAATAGCAGCGGTGAGCCGCCGAAGTCCGAGGCCAGCTTTGCGACGCGATCCTGCACGCGGTCGCTTTGGTAGGTAAAGGCGAGTTCGGCGCCCTCACGATGCATCGCCTGGGCAATGCCGTAGGCGATCGAGCGGTTGGAGAGCAGGCCGGTGATCAGAATGCGCTTACCAGTAAGAAAACCCATTATGCGTTCCCGTGTATTTCGACTCGGCGATTATAGCGGATGAAATTGTCCAGCGTGGTCGAAAAGCCTTGTCAAACGGGCGTTTGATGGTTGCTGAGGTTGAGGCCGACCACGCCGAAGATGATGACGCCGAGAAAGAAAATGCGCATCGGCGTGAGCGGTTCGTTGAAATAGAACGCGCCGATGGTCGCGATAATGGCAACGCCGATCGCTGACCAGATCGCATAGGCGAGGCTGATGTCGATGGTTTTCACAGCCATCGTCAGACTGACGATACTGGCGCAGTAGAAAACAAAAATGCCGATCGACGGCAGCGGCTTGGTGAAGCCTTCCGAGAGTTTCATGCACGTGGTGCCGGAAACCTCGAAGGCAATCGCAGCGAAAAGGTAGAGCCAATGCATAAGAGAGGGCCGCCAGGAGTTGAGTGTCGCAAACGTAGAGCGGCCCGCCACCGGGCGGCGGGCCGTAGAGCGTTATGCTCAGGGCTTCGTGGCGACGAAGCGACCCTGGGCGATCTTGCCGGCCTTCGCCAACTGGCCGAGGAACATCATTTCGGCGGCGATTGCACTGAGCATGTCGGTATCGAAGTTAAGGATACGCAGCGCATCGTAGGTGAGCTGCTTGTCGACCATGTTCAGGTAAAGGTCGACATAGGGATCGAAGCGACCCGTGTCGTTTGCCTCGGTAACCTTGCAGCCGCTTTGCTGGAGTAGCTCGGAGTAGCCGGCGATGGACTGGAGGCTGGGGAACTTCATGAAGGCCAGGCAGCGACGACTTTCTTCTGCGCTCATCGGAACTTCACCGAGCACCCAATCGGTGAAGGCAATCGTGCCACCGGACTTGACGAGGCGCGCCGCCTCGCGGATCAGCGCCGGCTTGTCGACCACATAGCACCAGGCATCTTCGCCCCAGACGAAATCGGCGCAGCCATCGGGGAGGCCACTATGGGTGACGTCGGCAAGAACGAACGTAGTGCGATCGCTGAGTCCTTCCTCGGCGCAGCGATGCTGGCCACGGTCGATGACGGTTTCTGATGCGTCAACGCCGGTCATTTTTGCGACATTGCGGAAGCGCGCCAAGAAACGCATGCCAGCACCTGTGCAGCAACACAGATCGACGCCATGCTGAGCGCTCGCGATGCCGGCGCGCTCGGACAGATCCATCGACGACTGGAAGCCACCAATGTGAATCTGGTGACCCATGATGAGCTCCCAGAGATCGCCTTCCGCACCGTTGTAGACCGCTTTGACTTCGTTGAGACCAATATCGTTGCCCATGTGTTTACTCCTCGTTTGTTGTTTATAAGCAAGCCTGAGTCTAGCAAACATTAAAAGAGGGCTTCGATGCGTTAGCTAGTCTTTATGCTCACTTTGGGTCAATGTTTATCTGGATAGGCGGTGTGTCTGGATCAAGCGCTAGCGCGGCTTCCAGACCGATACTTATGACAGGGGATTTTGTCGGAAGAACAGTCTCAACTGATCGAACACTGCCGGATATTCGTTATGCAGCAGTTGCGGTATTTCGAAGAAAGTCTCGCTCATGACGGCGAAGAATTCAGCGGGCGCGGCGGCGGCATACGGGTCGAGCGCGGTGTCTTTACCGGCATCGACGCGCGCGCAGAAGTCGGTGTAGGCCGGCTCGAAGGCCGCGCACCAGGCACGCCGGGTCATGCCCTCATGCAGCGGTGGCAGGCCGTCGGCGATGCCGTTCTTCATGTCCAGCTTGTGGGCAAACTCGTGGATGACGATGTTAATACCGCCGGTATCCGTAGCGTCGTCGAACCAGGAGAGCAGTACCGGGCCGTTTTCCCAGGCTTCGCCAAGGACAGTGTCAGTGAACGCGTGAACCACGCCGCATTCGTCCGTTTCCTCGCGCTGAATCACGAAGTCGCCGGGATAGACGACGATGCCGAGCCAGCCGGAATACCAGTCAAGGCCAAGGTTCAGCACCGGCAGGCAGGCCTGAAGCGCGATGGAGAGTTGCATGTCCGCATGCAGCGCCAGTCCCTGCGCGCCGCTCATCTGCTTTTCGACGAGAAACTCCAGCGCCATGATGCGCAGACGTTGGCGGTCATCGATGGTGAGGTGGTCTAGCAGGGGCAGGCGTGCTTCAACACGTTGCCATTGTCCGGGCTCGATCTTGATGGCAGCGACCTTGCGCTGTCGCAGCCAGTTGCTGATGCTCGACATGGTTGCTTTTCAGAGTGAGTGACGCGGCATTTTATGTCTCAAGTTTCCTGCACAGTCCAATATTTCCAACAATTCTGTGCTCTGCGAGCGCTTACACAATCGCAGCGCCAACACTCCAACACTCCGTCGCCACGTTGTCACGTTGTCACTACCGTGTCGTCCTTTGGTTATTACGCGGAAACGCTCTGATGCGTTTCAATCTGGGATAATGGCAGGATGGACTTTTTTGCCCCGCCGTCCCAACCCTCCGGTCTTCCCTTTCTCTCATCCGCGCCAGCAGCCGGCGTGATGGATCTTGGGTTGATTGATGCCTTGTGCGCCGGTCTGTCGTCCGAGAACCGGAACATCATCGAACGTGCCCTGCATGTCGCCACCGAGCGCTATGCCGGAGCCACGCTAGGCACTGGCGAGCTGTATCTCGATCATGCGGTCGGCATGGCGCGCACCTGCGCCGTATTGAGCCTTGATCTCGACGCGCGTCTTGCTGCGCTGCTATTTGGTGTGGCAGGTCTGGCGGAAGCCGAGAAGGAGCCGCTGGGCGACTGGCAGGAACGAGTCATGGCCGAGTTCGGCACCCCGGTCGCAAAACTGATCGAAGGACTCCAGCGTTTGAATGGCCTGCGCCTGTTGACGCGTGCTCAGAGCAGCGCTTCGCCGGAAGCCAAGGCCCAGTCCGAAACGCTGCGCAAGATGCTGTTGGCGATGGTCGAGGATATCCGTGTGGTCATGCTGCGCCTGGCGAGCCGCAACCAGACGTTGCGTTATATGACTGGTCATGCCGGTCCGGCGCGCGAACAATTAGCGCACGAAAGCCTGGAAATCTACGCGCCACTCGCTAATCGTCTCGGCGTCTGGCAGCTCAAGTGGGAGATCGAAGACCTCTCGTTCCGTTTTCTTGAGCCAGAAATCTACAAGCGCATTGCGAAGATGCTCGACGAGCGCCGTGTCGAGCGCGAGTCATTCATCGAGACGACCATGGTGCGTCTCAAGGCCGAGATGGCGGCCGCCGGCATCAACGCCGAAATACAGGGACGACCCAAGCATATCTACAGCATCTGGAACAAGATGCGCAGCAAACGTATCGAGTTCGATGAAGTCTATGACGTGCGTGCGCTGCGTGTTCTCGTCGCCGAGGTCAACGACTGCTACGCTGCGCTGAGTGTCGTGCATCACCGCTGGCAGCCGGTGCCGGGCGAGTTTGACGATTACATCGTCCAGCCCAAGGGCAACAATTACCAGTCCTTGCATACCGCCGTGATTGCAGAGGATGGTCGCCCCTTCGAGGTACAGATTCGCACCTACGAGATGCATTACCACTCTGAGCTGGGTGTCGCTGCGCACTGGCGTTACAAGGAGTCTGGGCAGTCGAAGGAATCGAACCGCTCTGATGCAGTTTATGACAACAAGATTGCCTGGCTGCGCCAGTTGCTCTCCTGGCGCGATGAAATCGCCGACAGCAGTGAATGGATCGAACATTTCAAGCGCGTCGAGTTTGACGACACGATCTACGTGCTGACGCCGCAAGGTCGGGTTTTCGATTTGACAGGTGGCGCCACACCGCTCGATTTTGCCTATCGTCTGCATACCGATCTTGGCCATCGCTGCCGTGGCGCGCGGGTCGATGGGCAGCTTGTAGCGCTCAATACGCCACTCGCCAACGGCCAGCGTGTCGAGATCATCGCTGCCAAACAGGGTGGTCCATCGCGCGACTGGTTGAATCCAGCGCAAGGCTACCTTGCTTCGCACCGAGCCAAACAGAAGGTGCGCCAGTGGTTTGCCGCTCAGGAAGATGAGGCGCTGTTGAGTCAGGGGCGCGCTGTGATTTCCCGCGAACTGCAACGCGAAGGGCAGAGTCAGTCCAACATCGATGCGCTGGCCAACAAGCTCGGCCTCAAGAGTGCCGACGACCTCTATCGTGCCGCCGGGCGCGGTGAAGTCGGCCAGCGCACGCTAAAGAACGCACTGCGGGGCGACACAGCCGAGGTTGCTACCGAGCCGGAAGTCCAGACGCGACGCAGCAACAAGCCACAGGGAAATGGTGTCCTTGTTGTTGGTGTCGACAAGCTGCTGACTCAATTTGCCCGTTGCTGCAGGCCGGTGCCACCGGACCCGATTGCCGGCTTCGTGACGCGCGGCAAAGGGATCTCGATTCATCGCATGGATTGCCGTACTTTCAAGAATATTGCCGCGCGCAATCCGGAACGTGTCATCGAAACTGCATGGGATCAGAACAGCAGCGATGGTCAGGGAGTCTATTCCGTCAGCATTATTGTCGATGCGATCGACCGCCAGGGTCTGCTGCGTGATATTTCTGAAGTCCTTTCGCGCGAACGGATCAACGTGACGGCGGTGAAGACGGCATCGCGCGGCGGTACGGCGCGCATGGCATTTACCGTCGAACTCAACAGCGCGACGCGCTTGCAGCGTCTGTTGAACATGGTGCATGAAGTGCCGGGTGTTACCGACGCCCGGCGTGGTTGATTATTGCCTTACTGTCTGGAGTAGAAGAATGGAAAAAAGCATCGCCCAAGTCGACGTCATCGTGAACCTGCCACGCGCGGAAGTCTGGCAGCGCCTGCGTGACCTCACCATTCCGCACAAGTACGTGCCGGGCCTGCGTGACTGCCGTATGACCACGGACAAGAAGGAGGGCGTCGGCGCCAGTCGTCGCGTCTTTACGACGTCGGGCATGGAGATGGATGAGACGGTGACCGAGTGGAACGAAGGCAAAGGCTTTGTCATTCGTTTGCACGATGGCGCCAAGCCACCCCCGCCGATCTTCACCGAGGCGCGCTTTCATTACATCCTCGAAGATGCACCGGGCGGCAAGACCTTGTTTCGTCCGACGATGACCTACACCCTCAAGTTCGGCGTTTTCGGCACAATGCTCGACAAGCTGATGATCAACATGATTGTCCGCAGCAATATGAAGAAAGTCGGCCTCGGCCTCAAGCAGTTTTATGAGACGGGCAAGCCGTCTAATCCTGCGTATAAGGGCTGAGACACGGGTTGAGTTACATCCGCTGACAATCGAGCCGAGCACCTTCTTCCGTTCGATCCGAACCTGTCGAAGGGCTGTACAACCGCCTTATCCAAAACTCATGAAACCGACACCCTGGCTGATTCGTCCGTCGGGCGGCCCGCGCCGCCTGCGCCTTTACTGCTTTCCTTATTCCGGTGGCAATGCCGCCGCCTTCGTGCCCTGGCAGCGCGAGATTGATCCCGCCATCGAGCTTTGTGCGGTGCAGTTGCCGGGACGCGGCGCGCGCTTTCGCGAAACGCCCTACACCTCATTCAAGACGCTGATCCAGGCGCTTGGCGAAATGCTGCGGACACAGCATACGCAAGGCACGCAGCATGCCGAACCCTTCGCTTTCTACGGCCACAGCCTCGGCTCGCTGATCGCCTTCGAACTCGTCCGTCATTGCCGTCAACACGGCTTGCCGATGCCTGCGCACCTGATTGTCTCCGGTTGCAATGCACCGCCGTTGCGTGAGAAATCGAAGCGCTTGCATGAATTGCCCGACGAGCAGTTGATCGAGAAACTGCGCGACTACAACGGCACACCAAGGGAAATTCTCGATAATCGCGACCTCATGCGCCTGCTGTTGCCCGTCGTCCGTGCCGACTTCGCGCTTGGCGCCGACTATCACTACGAGACTGAAGCGCCGTTGCCGATTCCGCTCACGGTCCTTTCAGGCCGTGACGACAAGCACGTTGAAGTGGAGGGACTGCGCGCCTGGGAAAAGGAAACGGCTGCTGACTTTCGTGAGCACTGGTTCGATGGCGATCACTTCTTCATCAACGAAGCGCGCCAGCAGGTGCTGGAGTGCCTGACGACCGAGCTGAGGCCGTACCTCAGATAAGCGGTTCTAAACTCAAACCCAAACCCAAACCCAAACCAAAATCCGGATGCGGAATCGCACTCAGCAACTGCTGGGTGTAGGCGTGCTGTGGTCGCGCATAAATGTCGTCGGCATTGGCGTATTCGACGATACGGCCTTCGTGCATGACCATCACCTCGTCGGACATGTAGTGGACCACGGCGAGATCGTGGGAGATAAAGAGGTAGGAAAGGCCGAAGTCGTCCTGCAAGTCCTGCAGGAGGTTGAGGACTTGGGCCTGCACCGAGACGTCGAGCGCCGAAACCGATTCATCGCAGATCAGGATGTCCGGCTTGAGCGTCAGGCAGCGTGCGATAGCGATGCGCTGGCGCTGGCCACCGGAGAATTCGTGCGGGTAACGGTCGGCGGCATTGGCGGGCAGACCGACGCGATCGAGCAGATCGCGCACGATCCGGCTGCGTTCCGCCGCGTTGCTGCCGATGCCGTGGATCAGCAGCGGCTCGTCGACGATCTGGCTGACGGTGAAGCGCGGGTTCAGCGAGGCGTAAGGGTTCTGGAAGACGATCTGGATGCGTCGCTTGTAGGCCTTGAACTCGGTCTTCGACATGGCGAGGATGTCGTGGCCCTCAAACAGCGCCGCGCCGGTCGTCGCTTCGTGCAGGCGCATCAGCGTGAGGCCGAGCGTGGTTTTTCCCGAGCCGGATTCGCCGACGATGCCCAGCGTCTTGCCGCGCCGCAGACGGAAGGAAACATCCTGCACCGCCTTGAACTCGCGCTGTCTGAACAGTCCTTCGCGCGTGTAGAAACTCTTGCCCAACTTGCGCACGTCGAGGATCACCGGATCAGTTTCGCTGACACCGCGCGCGCGTTCCTGTTCCGCAAGCGCATTCGCGCCACCGGGACGTGATGGCTGCATAAAGTCCTCGATCACCGGCAGGGTGCGTGGTCGATGCCCGAAGCTCGGGCGGCATTGCAGTAGCGCCTGGGTATAGGCATCGCACGGTGCACTGAAGACCGTCGCGGTGTCGCCCTGTTCACGGATCTCGCCGTGACGCATGACGACAACACGGTCGGCAATTTCACCGACAACCGCGAGATCGTGCGTGATGAACAGCACCGACATGCGGTGGCGTTGCTGAAGATCGTGGAGGAGTTCGAGAATCTGTTTCTGGATCGTGACGTCGAGTGCTGTCGTCGGCTCATCGGCGATCAGCAGCCTGGGATTGCAGGCGATGGCCATGGCGATCATGACACGCTGCTGCTGGCCGCCGGAAAGCTGGAAAGGGTAGGCCGCACACTTCGCGGCCGGGTCGGGAATGCCTACCTCGTCGAGCAGTTCCACCGCGCGCTGCCATGCCTGGCGTGGCGTCATGCCGAGGTGCAGGCGCAGCACTTCGACGATCTGTGCGCCGACGGTGAACACTGGGTTCAGCGAGGTCATCGGCTCCTGGAAGATCATCGAGATCTCTTTGCCACGCAGTTTGCGCAGCGCCGCCTGCGGCAGCTCGATGAGATTGCGGCCGCCATAGAGCACCTGGCTGCCGGGTTCGATCACCGAATTTTCGGCTGGCAGCAGACCGAGGATGGATAGCGCCGTGACCGATTTGCCACTGCCCGATTCGCCGACGAGGGCGACGGTGGTATTTTCCGGAATGTCGAAGTCGATTCCCTTGATCGCGGCGACCGGTGGCTTCTTGCGCTCACCACGGAAACCAACGGCAAGGTTGCGCACGGCCAGCAGGGGCGTCGATGGTGTTGATGTCATCGTGCGGTCCTCATTTGAGCTTTGGATCGAGTGCATCGCGCAACGCATCAGTGAATAGCGAAAACGCGGTGACCAGCAGCGCCATCGCGGCCGTGGCGGCGACAAGCTGCCACCACTTGCCGAGGATCAGCTCGTTCTGCGCCTCGTTGAGCATGCTGCCCCAGGACACGGAATCGACGGGTACGCCGAAACCAAGGAAGGAAAGGATGACCTCCGACTTGATGAAGCCGACGACGAGAATCGACAGCTGCACCAGGGCCACATGGCTGACGTTAGGGAAAATATGCACGAACATCTTGCGCAGATCGGAGGCGCCGATGGCGTCGGCGGCCAGCACGTATTCGCGCGTCTTGTGCTTCATATATTCGGCGCGCACCAGGCGGAACACGCCGGTCCAGCCCGTCAGGCCGAGGATCAGGACGATGCTCAGCAGCCCTTTGCCCTTCGGCACCACGGCGGCGATGGCGAGAATTAGCAGCAGGTAAGGAATGGAGGTGAAGATGCTGTAGAACCAGTTGAGGACATCGTCCACCCACTTGCCAAAGTAGCCCGCCAAAGCGCCGAGCAGGGTGCCCAGGAGCGTGGCAACCAGCGCGGCGACAAGGCCGACGAAGATCGAGGTGCCCGAGCCCTTGATGGTTTTCTGGGCGACATCGCGTCCCCATTTGTCACCGCCGAAGATCAAGGTAGGAAGCCGTTCTTCAGGCAGTGCTGCCCTGGAAGCCGCGCCAGTGCTTGATTTCAGGGCAGCGTGTATTTCGTTCAGCTCTCCAGTGAGTGGATCGGTGATGCCGTAGTGGTCGATCGGCGTGCGGTTATCCGCGCCCGCGCCGCGAAGTTCGGTGCGCAGTTCGGCACGCAATTCGGTGATATCGGCGGCGAGCGGGTCAAGGGGATTGAGGGGGGGCTCATCGGCAACCCCATGCGCTCCGGTTGTTGCCGATTTGTCGTCGAGGGTGTCGGCCTGAATGCCGAGGAAAGTCGGTGGCGCGTAATTCACACCCACCTCGCGCGACCAGTCGCCAGCGACGAGGCCGCTCACCGATGCCAGCATCAGCAGCAGGAAGGCGATGACGATGGCCAGTGCAACCATCGCCAGCCGGTCGGCACGCAAGCGCCGCCAGGCGAGTGCCCAGAGGCCCGGTGAAACAGACACGGAAGCAGCGTGGATGCTCATTTCAGCTGTACCCGCGGATCGACCAGCCGGTACATGACGTCGGCCAGCAGGTTGAAAGCCATGGTGGCAAAGGCGACATAGACGGTGATCGCCTTAATGACGGGAAAGTCGGAGCGATCAACTGCCATGATAATTTCACGGCCGATACCCGGGATCGAGAAGAAGCGTTCGATCAGGAAAGCACCGATGAGCAGGCCCGGGAGATTAGCCATGACGTGCGTGATGACGGGAATCGCCGCGTTGCGCAGCACGTGAACCCACATGATGCGGTTCTCCGAGAGCCCCTTGGCGCGTGCCGTGCGGACATAATCCTGGCCGACTTCGTCGAGCATGAAGGTGCGGTAGAGACGCAGATTGGGCGCGATGCTGACGGCCAGCGCAATGATGATCGGCAGTGCTGCATAGGTGACGAGATTGCGCCACATGTCGTCACCCCAGCCTTGCACCGGAAACCAGCCGAGCTGATAAGCGAAGAAGTACTGGAAGACGATGATATAGACGAGGATGCTGATCGACATGCCCACGGTGCAGGTGATCATCACCAGCCGGTCGGTCAGCGAGCCGCGCACGTAGGCGACGGCCAGCGCGAGCGCGATGGAAATCAGGACTTCGAGAATCTGCAGCGGCACCAGCACCGTCAGCGATGGCCCCATGCGCGTGGCGATGATGTGGCCGACACTCTCGTTAGTACTCCAGCTGGCGCCGAAATCCGCCGTGGCAATCTGCCGGATGAAAATCCACAACTGCATCCAGACCGGCTCGTCGATGCCAAGTTGCTTGCGGATATTGGCGATTTGCTCGGGATTGGAAATCTTGCCGGCGAGCACATAAGCCGGGTCGCCGCCGACCCAGTTGAACAGGAAGAAAACCAGCAGCACCACGCCGAGCATGGTTGGCAGCATCTGCCAGAGACGGCGCAGGATGAAGGCGGTCATGGCGTGTGGTTCCTTGCGACCGTTGCGACCACTTGTGACAGATTAGCGCCTTGGTCAGGCACGAGAGAAGGCCTTAGTGCACGGCACCACTGCCTGGAGAACGAGTATCCATGCGGTTCTTCGAGGCATGCCCTGAAGCGGGATGGCGGCACATGGCTGCCATTTTCCCAGCCTGCGCAGTGCTGTGTCTCCTGCATCAGCGTCGCTCTCCGCGTATCTCGGCAAAGAAAGCCCTGGGTGACGGCTCGCGGCCAAGGAAGGCGCGGAGGAGTTCGGCACCGCTCTTCTCACCACCGCGTCCGAGGATTTCGCTGCGGAAGCGATGGCCGACGGCTGGGTTCATCAGCGTGTCGCCGTATTGCGAGAGCATGTCGAGGGCGAGCACTTCCGACCACATATAGCCGTAATAGCCGGCGCCGTAGTTGCGGATGATGTGCTCGAACTGGCCGGGGAAGGTGGTGTTCGCCACATAACCGAGCGGCGTCGTGGCTTCCATCTTCTGCCAGGTGGCGAGTGCTTCACCCGGCTGCTCGGCATAAAGCGCCATGTCATAGCTGGCGTAGAGATGCTGGCGCGCGTAGCGGATGCCACGGCCAAAATTGCGCGCGGCGTTGAGACGTTCCATCATCGCTGCGTCGACCTCCGGGCAGTCCTTGCAGAAGTTGTGGATCAGCTTCACGGCGTCGAGTTTGTGCGCCCACTCTTCGTACATCTGTGACGGTGCCTCGACGAAATCAGTCTCGACGCTGGTGCCGGCATGGGCGACGTAGCGCGTGCGCGAGAGCACGCCGTGCATGAGGTGGCCGAACTCGTGCACCAGCGTTTCGAGTTCGTCGAAGCTGAGGCCACTGCGGTTGAAGTTGGTCACCAGCACGCTGATTGGTGTGCGCTGGTTCAGGGTGCTCGCGCCGCGCACGCCGAAGGCGGCAGCGTGAGAGAACTTGCCGTCACGCGGATAGAGATCCAGATAGGCGCCGCCGAGTCGCGCGCCGCTTTGCGTGTCGATGACATCGTAGTAGCGCACATCGGCATGCCAGCGCGCGATGTCGACCGCATGGAATTCGATGCCATACAGTCGTGAGGACACTTCCATGATCCACGCCACGGCTGCCTCGGTCGGGAAGTAACGACGCAATGCCTCCTGGTCGATTGCGTAGCGCTGTTGCTTGACGCGCTCCTGATAGTAGGCGACATCCCAACGGTTAAGCTTGACCTCGGCGAGCGGCTGGCCCAGGTCTTTCGCTTTCACACTACGCAGGTCTTCGAGGTCGCGCTGTTCGATTTCGCGCACGGTCTGCATCACTTCGCCGAGGAATTTGTGCACCACTTCGGGCTTGCCGACCATGCGCCGCCGTGCGACGTAATGCGCGTAACTGGGCAGTCCGAAGAGCGCAGCCATTTCGTGGCGCAGCGCGGCCACTTCGTTGAGCAGCTCGATGTTGCGCGCACCGCCGCGATTGGTGAAGGCGAACTGATAGCGCTGGCGCGCCGCAGCGTCGACGGCGTTCTCCATGAAGGGCACGTATTCGGGGTACGCGAAGCCGAGCAGGTAGTTGCCTTGTGCGTCGCGCTGCGCAACTGCCAGATAGCTCGCCGGTAGTCCCTGCGTCTCGGCCGGTGTGAAGCTCAGACGCGTTTTGTTGTCGCGGATATCGCGTTCAAATTCCTGACGGATCAGTTCCAGACGGGCGAGGATATCCTTCATGCGCGCCCGCTTTTCTGCTGGCAGGCTGACGCCGGTGTCCTCGAAACCTTCGATGAGATCCTTCTTCAGTTTGGCATCGATAGCATCCGCAGGCTGCACGGCGACGATGCGGCGATAGAGCGCTTCGTTCTGGAACAGGCCCGTGGAAAACTGGTTGTACTTGATCAGGCAGGCGGCCGCCGCGCTGCGCACTTCGGCATCGGGCGAGACGCTATTGAGCAGATACACGGGGCTCTCGACATCCTCCTGCGTGATCTGCAAGCGGTTCCATGCGTCATACACCGAGTGCACATCGGCTTTTTCGATCGGTACTTGTTCGAGTGCAGCAACCTGCTGTGCTAGTTTCGTGAGGCCGGTGTCGCAGGCGGCAGCAAGCTGTGCGGCATTCCACAGCGGCAGAGTCGGGCGTGGCGTGGTCGTGTCGGCGAAGGCGTTGAGTGCAGTCAATGCGGTACCGGCCAGCAAGGCCGTCATCAGGGATTTCGCGAACATGTTCAAGGCATCACTCCAGTGGGACCGCAGACCGGCCATTCTACTTTCCCGCACTCGTTGTAGCGTCGGCACTGGCTTTGATGTCCATGTACAGCCACTCCGCATGCAGGATCGGATGTTTCTTATAGCCGATGACCTGTGGCTGAACGAGCATGTTGCGGACGCGGGCGAGGTCCATGCGCCAGGGTGCGTAATACTCGATGATCCGCGTCATTTCGCGATACAGACGGTCGCGCTCGGGGCCGGCGGAAAGCTTCTGTGATTGCTCGTAGCGTCGGTCGTATTCGGGAATCTTCACGCAGCCGGCATTGCTCTGGCCGGTGTGCGGGCCATACAGCAGCTGCATGAAGTTGTTGCCGTCCGGGTAGTCGGCGATCCACGCGGCGCTGCGCATCTGTAGCTTGCACTGCTTTTCCAGTTTGAGGAGATCGGGGAAGGGCATCTTCTGCGATTCCATGTGGATGCCGATGGAATCGAAAGCCTTCTTCCACATTTCCTCCTGGAGTCGTCCGGTCGAGTCGGGGCGGCTCGCATAGCGGATGGCGAAGGGTTTGCCGTCCGGCAGCATGCGCCAGCCGTCGGCGTCTTTGCGGTAGCCAAATTTGTCGAGGAGTGCATTGGCGGTGGCAAGATCTTTGTGCACGCTGCTGCGCCAGGTAGGATCATGTCCGACGACGCCGGGCGGGATCGGGTATTCGAGGGCGACGGCCTGGCCATTACGGACGACGCGAATTTCCTCGGCGACGTCGTAAGCCATCGCCATGGCGCGGCGCAGGGCGATCTGTGGTTTGCCCATGCCGCCAACTACCGGGTCGGACCATTGCCAGTAGTGATAGACGATTTCCGGATCGACAATGCGCGAGAGTTTGACGCCGCGCTGCGCGAGTTCCGGTTTGAGGACCGCGCCATCAAGAGCGCGCGGTGCCAGCGGGCCGTCCATGTTCATGACATCGAGTTCACCGTTCTGGAAGGCGAGCCAGCGCGACTGGTCTTCCTCCATGATGGCAATCTCGACGCGCTGGATGACTGGCAGTCGCTTGCCCTGCATCTCGCGGACAATCTGCGCGTCGCCCGGATCACTGCCCGCGCTGAAGTTCCAGGTCATGCCGTGGTACTCGGGGTTGGCTTCGAGAGTGATCTTTGCGCCGCGTATCCAGTGGGCGAGACGGAAGGGTCCGGTGCCGACCGGATGGGCCATCGCCCGGCCACTTTCGTCGGCATATTGGTCGATGACTTCACGCGCCACGGCGCTGGTTTGCGGGAAGGCGAGCAAATAAGAGAGATTGGGATCGGCCTGCTTGAGGCGCAGGCGCAGGGTGTAGCGGTCGACGACTTCGATGCCAGGTATCCGCGCCGCGTAGTCGAAGTGTCCGGATTTTTTTGCCTGCGTCGCGAGTTCGTCGAGGCCGATGAATTTTCCTTCGACCAGAAAGGTGTAAGGCGAGCGAACGCGTGGGTCGATCAGGCGCTTTAGTGAGTAGGCGTAGTCCTCGGCTGTCAGCTCGCGCGGCTTGCCACGGAAGGCAGCGTCGGGCGCGAAGTGAATACCCTTGCGGATCTTCAGCGTGTAGGTTTTGCCATCGTCGGTGATCTCCGGCAGCGCCTCGGCGGTTAGCGGCACGAGCTTCGCTGGCTGTGCCAGGTAATCGTAGGTCAGCAGCGTCTCGAATACCGCCTCGATGATGGTGCCCGAATAATAGTCATGCACGCCAGCCGGATCGAAGCCAGTCTCGGCGGCGGAGAAGACCCAGTGCAGTGTCTTGACGGGCTTGGCAGTATCGGCGGTGGCTGGCCCGGCAATGAAGTTCAGCACAATGGCGCTGAGGCCGGTAAGCAGGAGGCGGCTGAAGCGGGACATCATGGTGGTGAATTCTGCATTGGCGGTTTGGCGGTATCCCTTAGGGGCGGGGGTCTGCGCAGGTGTCGATGACGAATGATGCACCTGGCATTGTTGCCGTTCGATTGGCAAGCTCGGTATAGTATCAGTTCAAATGCGTCATCGGCCTCGGCTTGGTCTCCTGCGGGTACACCAACCGTTTCTCCGAAACGCTGTGTCAAACGCATCAAACCTACCAACTCTTACATCCATAGCTCCGATACTCCACACGTCGATGTCAAAACTCCTGCACACAGTGACCGAGTTTTTTGTCCATCCTGATCTGCACCAAGATCGGGATATGTACTATCGCGGCCGCATCCTGATCGTGATGATGCTGACGATCGCTCTGCTGGTTTTTCTGGCTTATGTAGCGGCGCTGGTCGGCGAGATTCCGCTGGACTACGGAAGCCGGATTTGCCTGACGGTGTCACTCTGGTTTGGGGGGCTTTTGATCCTTGCGCGACAGCGTGGAAACATCCTGTTCTGCAGCATTGCTTCCGTATTGGCGGCGCTCGTTGCGGTGATTGCCGGGATCAGTGTTTCCGGTGGCCCCATGGACTCGCCGGCGGTGCAACTGATGGTTGTGCCGCCGTTGATGGCTTACTTTTTCGGTGGCCTGCGCTGGGGACGCTACGCGGTCGGCGTGACCTTTCTTTCCATGGTGGTTCTCTACGGACTTCATTTCACCGGATTTACGTTCATCCAGTGCATCGATAGCCCGACTGAAATGAATCTGGCGAGGATGCTTGTCAGCTTCCTCAATCTGGGTCTCATTTCGGCGATGGCGTTCATCTATGAAATTACCGCAGCGGTACTGAAAGGTGAGCGTGATGCGGAATACGCACGTTACAGCCATCTGGCCAGGACTGATCCATTGACCGGCCTCGCCAATCGACGCAATTTCGATGCGCTGCTTGATGAGCGTCTGGCCACTGGCGGCAAGGTGAGCCCTCCACGCTGTTTCGCGCTGGGCTATCTGGATCTGGATGGCTTCAAGCCGATCAACGACAAGTACGGCCACGCCGTGGGCGATGAAGTCCTTTGTGCCGTATCGGATCGCCTGCGCGCTGTGCTGCGCGATGGTGATTTCGTCGGGCGCCATGGTGGCGACGAGTTCATGTTGTGTCTCGATACCGTCGAAGACCCCGCCATCATCGACACGGCGGCGAAGCGCATCCTGGCTGCCATCGCTGCGCCGATCGAAACCAGCGCGGGTGCCGTCAGTGTCAGCGGTAGTCTGGGGTTTGCGGTCTATCCGGCTGATTCGGTCGACATCGAAGGGCTGAAGCGTTCCGCCGATGCGGCAATGTACGAGGCCAAGCGCGAACACGGCACCTGGCGTCTGGCCAAGAAGGTGGCCTGAGGCACTTGAGTCATCTGCGCTAACTGCGCTAAGTGATACTCAGTGCTTACGCTCGATATCCATATACATCCACTCCGCATGCAGGATTGGATGCTTCTTGTAGCCGATGATCCAGGGGCGGACCAGTTGGGTGCGGCGCCGCGTCACGTGGAGCGCCCAGGCAGTGTCGGCTTCCATCTGGCGGTTCATCTGCCCGAAGAGATGGTTGCGTTCGGCTGAGTCGGGTAGTTTTTGCGCCTGCGCGTAGAGCTTGTCGAAAGCCGCTGAAACATAGCAGCCGTTGTTGCTCTGGCCGCTGTTGGGTCCGTAGAGGTTCTGCATGAAGTTGTCGCCATCGGGATAGTCGGCCGTCCATGCCGAGCCCATCATCTGCACCTTGCATGACTTGGCGGCCTTGAGGTTATCCGCGAAGTTGCTCTTTGGAAACTCAATATGGATGCCGACGGCATCAAGTGATTTCTTCCAGAGCTCGTCGAACTGCCGCGCGGCACCGCTGCTGTCGCCCTGCAGGTGCAGGAGCAGCGGTGAGCCATCGGGCAGGGTGCGCCAGCCATCAGCAGCCTTTCGGTAGCCAAAGCGGTCGAGGAGCTTGTTGGCCAGCGCCGGGTCGTAGGCGATGCTCGAACGGTAGGCGGGATCATGGCCAACGACACCGGGCGGGATCACCGACTGTGCCTTGATTGCCTGGCCCTGACGGATCACGCGGATTTCCTCATCGACGTCGTAGGCCATGGCGATAGCCCGGCGCAGAGCGATTTTTTCCTTCGTGAAGCCGCCGACGACGGGATCTTTGAAGTTAAAGAAGGTATAGGTGATTTCCGGGTCGGTGGCGCGGTAGAGGCGGATGTTCTCGCGTCGCAAGGGCTCGGCAAGTTCGCCGTTTACCAGCGCTTCGCGGATGAACTGCTGTGGGACGTTCACGATATCGAGCTGGCCAGCCTTGAAGGCCAGCCAGACTGACTGAGGCTCTTCGATGATGCTGATTTCCACACGACCGATTTGTGGCATTTGCTTGCCCTGCATGGCGCGGATGATTTCGTTGTCGCCGGCTTCGGTGGAGGGCTTGAAGCTCCATGTGAAACCGCGATAGCCTGGGTTTGCCTCAAGGGTGATGCGGTTGCGCCGCTTCCATTCTTTCAGCATATAGGCGCCGGTGCCGACGGGGTGAGCGATCAGGTCTTTGCCGTAGGCTTCGACGACTTCGCGCGCCAGTGCGCCGAAGGGCGTGTGCGCCATGATGTAGTTGAAGTTTTGATCGGGTGCCTTAAGGCGGATGCGCAGCGTGTGGGCGTCGACGGCGGTGAGTCCCTCGATTGGCTTGTCGTAGTCGAAGCGGCCGGTTTTCTGCGCCTCGGCGGCGAGTTCGTCGAGGCCGACGATCTTGCCTTCGAGCATGAACTGCCAGGGTGAGCGCAGTTGCGGGTCCATGAAGCGCTTGAAGCTGTAGATGAAATCACTGGCGACGAGTTCGCGTTTTCGCCCATTGAAGGCTGGGTCGGGTGTGAAGTGAATTCCCTTCTTTAGGCGGAAGGTATAGGTGCGGCCGTCGGCACTGACCTCGGGCAGGGTTTCGGCGACCATGGGTACGACCTTGGCCGGACGCGCCAGGTAATCGTAAGTCAGCAGGCGTTCGAAGATCGCCTCACTGACAATATTGGAATACAGGCTGGCGAAGGCGGCCGGGTCGAAGCCATCTTCGGCGGCGGGGAAGTAGATGTGCAGCACTTTGTCGGGATCGGCTGCAGCTGTGGCAGGCATTGCGCCAAGCGGCGAGATTGCCAGCGGCATCAGGCAGAACAGCAGGGTACGAAGCCGTGTCAGGATTTTGCGGTACATGCGGCGAACCCTTGCCCGGTCGCGACTCAGCGTTTGCCGCGCCGCTTGCTGCCGCTAGCCTTGGTGGTGCGCTTGGTGCCAGGCGACGCATGACGGACGGCCTTGCCACGCGGTGCAGCACGCGCCTTGGTTACCTTGCTACCCTTGCTGACTCTGGTGGGCTTGGCGTTATGCTTATCGGTGTGGCGGCCCTTGCCGTGGCGGGCTTCCGGTGCTTCCTGCGGTGGATTGAATCCGGGCAGGATGTCGCGCAATTGCATACCCTTGCCAGGAACCAGCAGGCTGTTTCCTGGCCGCACATGGGATCGCACGCCGATGCCGTTGATCTGCTTGAGGTTCGCGGCCGTCATGCCGAAGCGTGCAGCAACCTTGTCGAGGCGCTCGCCCTTTTTCAGCGTGTAGGTACTCCAGTTCGACAGGGGTTTCTCGTCAGCCTCATGCTGTTCGAGGTTGGCGAGGAAGATCTGCACCTTCCCGGCTGGCAGGACGATCTGACTGTCCTTGCTGGCCGGCATCACCGGGCGGTTGTACGAGGGATTGAGCGCGAGGAACTCGTTTAGCGGCATTTCGGCAAGTTTGGCGGCGACTGCGACATCCATATTGGCGGTATTGTCGACGGTGTCGAAATACGGCTGGTTGGGAATCGGATCGATCTTGATGCCAAATAGTTGTTGTTGCGCGATGATGTTCTTGAGTGCCTGCAACTTGGGCACGTAGTAACGCGTTTCCTGCGGCATGTTGATGTGCGCGTAATCGGTCGGTAGATGCTTTGCTTGGTTCTTGGCGACGGCGCGCGCGACGGCAGCCTCGCCCCAGTTATATGAGGCTAGTGCTAGATGCCAGTCACCGTGCATTTCGTAGATGTTTTGCAGGTAGTCGAGTGCTGCGCCGGTGGAGGCGATGATGTCGCGGCGCTGGTCTTGCCACCAGTCTTGCTGGAGTCGATAGTTCTTGCCAGTCGACGGAATGAATTGCCAGAGGCCTGATGCGCGTGCGGGCGAGTAGGCCATTGGGTTGTACGAGCTTTCGACCATTGGCAGCAAGGCCAGCTCGGTCGGCATGCCGCGCTTCTCCAGTTCGCCGACGATGAAAAACAGGTAGCGCCGGCTGCGATTGAGGACCGTCCTGAGCAGCTCTGGCCGATTCAGATACCAGGCCTGGCGGTCGGCGACCAGTGGGCTGTCTAGGTCGGGCATCGAGAAGCCATTGCGCATGCGCTGCCAGAGATCATCGGCTGGCGTGGTCAGGTCGATACCGTTGATGCGCGGAATTTCGTTGTTGATTTCTTGTGGCGGATCATTGATCGCGCGCAGGGCGATGGCGGGCTGAGTGGCATCCTGCAACGGAATGCGAGACAGTGTCCGCGTGGTTTCGATGGGTGTGATGGGTGTGATCTGCGGCTTCGCGGTGACGGCAGGTGCCGCCATGACGGGGGCAATGGCTTGTGCTGGTGGAGCGATGGTGAGTGAAGCTGGCGCGGTCGCTGCGAAGGGTGCAATCACATGCGCCGGCGGCGTCGGCTGTATCAGCTGGACGGTAGCCGGTGTCGTAACGTGCATCGGGGATGCGGGAGACACTTCCGGTACGTTGGATGCTTCCGGCGCGACGGATGCGGCGGGGGCGATGGGTTGGACCGGAGCGATTTTTTCCAGCGTTGAGTGCCAGAAGTCGAGGCCGAGGCTAAACAGGGACTTCGGCAGTGTTGGCTCGGGTTCGACAATTGGCGTGCGTTTCGCGGTGCTGATCGGTGCTCTGTCAGCTGATACGCCGTCCGCTGCACTTTCAGCATGCGCGAGCGGAACGCTGGCAAGGGAGCTGAAGAGCAGGCAAAGAAACAGCAGGGAGGATATCGGGCGCTTGGCGGGCAAGAAAGTCGTGGCCCAGGGGGCAGCGTCAATGAAGTTCTCCATGTTAGCGAAGGCCCATCCCCTCGTCAATTGTAGGGGCGAGTTTGTGTCGCGAGTTAATGATCTGTCCGGTTTTGTAGCACGCAATCTGTCCGGTCGTC